>JANQMY010000375.1 GCA_028279895.1 Alphaproteobacteria bacterium | reverse complement strand
AACAACGCTTGACGATTCACCAGCCATTGCCGCCTCAGGCGAACATTGTTGCCAATAGCCATGTGGCCGGTGCTTTTGACAAAGGGAAGGACAAGGGCGCTATCGTCGTGATCGAAACCGATATCCGTCTCAAGGAAACCGGCGACAAACTGTGCACCTTGAGTTCGACCACCTTTGCCCGAGGCGATGGCGGGTTCTTAAAAGAAGGCCAGCAAGTCCAGGGCGCACCGCCCGCGCCGCACGCCATTCCCGACCGCGCACCCGACAACACATTCGAGGCGGAAACCCGCCCGGATCAAGCGGCACTCTATCGTCTGAGCGGCGACCGCAATCCCCTTCATGTGGATTTGGATGTGGCGGAAATGGCAGGCTTTCCGAAGCCTATCCTGCATGGCCTTTGCACCTATGGCACCGCTTGCCGCACGCTCCTGTCCAATGTTTGCGACTATGATCACACGGCCATTCGCGGCTTCGATGTGCGTTTCTCTTCCCCGGTCTATCCGGGTGAAACCATCGTGACGGACACGTGGAAAGACGGCAATGTGGTGTCGTTCCGATCCCGCGTAAAGGAGCGCGACGTGGTCGTGCTGAACAACGGAAAGTGCACCCTGGCCTAGGCCGATAAATTCCTGCGAAAAGCCGGGCGGTGCGTGCGCCCGGCTTTTTATTCGCTCGTTTTGGCAGAAATTGAGGGCTATATGTCCTTTCCGCCAAATCTCCCCTCGACTAAGGTGGGCTTATGCTGACGACCGCTCCAGAGGAAACGGGATCAAACCTTCGCCGCGTCGCCGTTTTGGCGTTTGACGACGCGCAGATCCTCGACGTGACCGGCCCCATCGAAATCCTAACCTCCGCATCGGAGCGCACGGACACACCGGCGTATGAGGTGTCGCTGGTCGGCGCGCACCGCCCACACCTAACCACCACTTGCGGCCTCAAGCTTTCGATCGACAAAGCCATAGACGATTACACAAACGACGATTTTGCAGCGCTCGACACTTTGGTGGTCGCAGGCGGCGCCGGCATGCGCCGCAACGCGGCCGATCCACAGATCATGCGGTTTGTCCGTCATGCGGCAGCACACGCCCGGCGCATCACGTCGGTATGCACCGGCGCCTTTGTGTTGGCTGCTGCAGGATTATTGGACGGGCGCCGCGCCGTCACCCATTGGATGTTTTGCAATACGCTGGAGCGAAACTTCCCCCATATCACCGTCGATCCCGATGCAATCTATGTGCGTGACGGCAAGATTTGGACGTCGGCCGGGGTGACCGCGGGCATGGACCTGGCCTTGGCCCTTGTCGAAGATGATCTGGGGCGAGATCTCGCCCTGCAGATTGCCCGCGAGAAAGTCATGTTCATGATGCGACCGGGAGGGCAATCTCAGTATTCATCTCATTTGGCGGCCCAACAATCTCACGACGCGCCCTTCGCCGACCTGCTCCGATGGATCGTCGAAAATGTGGACCGAGATTTATCCGTACCCGAACTGGCGCATCAAGCCGCCATGAGCGAACGGAATTTTGCCCGCCGCTTTGCCGAACAGACCGGCACTACGCCCGCCCGTTTTGTGGAGGCGGCCCGCGTTCAAGCCGCCCGCCGCTCACTCGAAGACGTCGATGCCCCCATGCCCCACATCGCGCGGCAAAGCGGTTTTGCCAACGCAGAACGCATGCGCCGCGCTTTTCATCGTCATCTGGGCATCAGCCCACAGGAATACCGCGACCGGTTCGGCCGTGCACCGGCCCAACGGGTCGAAACCCTCGGAGAACAAACATGAGCAACACTATTGGCCTTTTGGTTTTCGACGATGCCGAAGAACTCGACTTCATCGGCCCATGGGAAGTCTTCACCATGTCGAACGAGGTCCTGGGCCTGACATCCCCGGACCAAGAGAAAGACACGGTGTTCCTCATTTCCGAGACCGGCGGCACAATCCGATGCGCCAAGGGCTTACGCGTCGAAACCGACCACAGCCTGGAAAGCTGCCCGGCCCTGGACGTGCTGCTCATTCCTGGCGGTCAAGGCACCCGCCGCGAAGTGCATAATGAGAAGCTGATGTCCTTCATCGCCGCGCAGGACAAAGACACAACATGGATGACCAGCGTGTGTACCGGCTCGCTGCTGCTCACCGCTGCCGGGCCCGCCAAAGGCAAACGGGTCACCACCCATTGGGGCTTCATCGACGATTTACGGAAGCGCGGCGATGCCGGCGACGTGGTCGAAAACATCCGCTATGTGCGCGACGGCAAAGTGGTCACGGCTGCGGGTGTATCCGCGGGCATCGATATGGCGCTGTGGCTGGTCGGCCAAATTCACGGCGTCAATCATGCACGGCATGTGCAAAAAGGCATGGAGTACGATCCGGCACCTCCTTACACGGCAGATGTCTAGATTAATCGTCCGTCGGGTGACGGTCGGCGCCGCCCGCCACCAAATCGCCACAACTTCGCCCTTCGGCCGGCTTAGTTAATCGTTAGTTACTCCCTATGACCTGCTATAGCGTTTCCAGGTGAAGCATGCCCTCGGGCTTGACCCGATGGGTGGAATCCGGTTCACCGCCCAAAGTCTATTGGCGGAAACGCGCAAAACAAAGAGTCTGGAGCCGTTTTGTTTTCCAAAAAAAAACCAAAACGGCTCTAGGGGAGAAACTCATGCACATTCGCCATTCATCTTTGACGGCGGCCAGCGTTCTCGCGCTGTCGGCCGCATTTTTGCTTGCTGCCTGCCATTCAGAGAACGACGTCTCGACCTCAGAGAAACCTGTGCCGCCACCGAAAACCGTGACGGAAGAAATGGCACAGGCAGAACCGGCCTACGACCTCGCCGTCAAACATCGTGCTGCCCCCACCTCCGGCATGTTGAACGGTGCCCCAGGCATTTTAGCCTTCAGTTCGCCGCCTGCCCCACCGCGTAACACCGAGCGGTATGAAGACGTAGACCCGAACCCCGTCAAGATAACGGCAGACGATCCCGTTTCTACGTTTAGTGTCGATGTGGACACCGCCTCTTACGGCGTAATGCGCCGCTATCTGAAAGACGGTGTGCTGCCACCACGGGATTCCGTGCGTGTCGAAGAGTATGTGAACTACTTTTCCCATGACTACGAACTACCGGATACCAAGGAACAGCCTTTCGAACCCAGCGTTTCCGTCTTCCCGTCACCTTGGAACGAAAACACCCAGATTATGCATGTGGGAATCAAGGGTTTCGATATTCCGCAAGCGGATCGGTCGGACCTCAACTTGGTCCTGCTGATCGACGTGTCCGGCTCTATGCAAAGACAAAACAAACTGCCCCTGCTCAAGAAAAGTATGCGCCTGCTGATCGATGAGCTGACAGAAAACGATACGGTCTCCATGGTGGTGTATGCCGGCGCCGCCGGTACGGTTCTTGAGCCCACCAAAGGCAGCGACAAAACGAAAATCCTTGCCGCTCTCGACAAACTGTCCGCCGGCGGATCGACGGCGGGTGCGGAAGGTATTCGCCAGGCCTATCAACTGGCCGAAGCGCAATTCAAAGAAGACGGCGTCAACCGTGTCATGCTGGCCACCGATGGTGACTTCAATGTCGGCATCGCCGATCCCGAACGCCTGGAAGACTTCGTCGCCGAAAAACGTGACACCGGTGTGTTTCTGTCGGTCCTCGGCTTCGGCGGCGGAAATTACAATGACGTCATGATGCAAAAGATGGCCCAAGCCGGCAACGGCAACGCCGCCTATATCGACACCCTGAACGAAGCACGCAAGGTGCTGGTGGAAGAGGCCGGGGGGACGCTGTTTCCCATCGCCAAGGATGTCAAAATTCAGGTGGAGTTCAACCCGGCGCAAGTGGCCGAGTACCGGTTGATCGGATACGAAACACGCATTTTGGATCGCACCGATTTCAACAACGATAAAGTCGATGCGGGCGATATCGGCAGCGGCCACAGCGTTACGGCGCTTTACGAAATCATACCGGCGGGCAGCGCGGGCCAGTTAAGCGACCCGTTGCGTTATGGCGGCGATCAAGCCACGGGCGACACGGCGTCCGACGAACTCGCCTTCCTCCGCATCCGATACAAACTGCCGGAAGAAAACAAGAGCAAGCTTATCGAGCGGCCGGTCAGCAAGTCCGACGTTCTGGGCACGTTGCGCGCCGCCCCCGTGGATGTGCAATTCGCTACAGCGGTTGCCGGATTCGGGCAAATGCTGTCGGGCGGCGAACATCTGGATACGTTCGATTACGACACGTTGATCGACATGGCCCAGCGGGCCAAAGGCGACGATCCTTTCGGTTACCGTGCAGAGTTCATCCAATTGGCACGCCTGGCCAAATCGGCCGCGGCGCTGCCTACCCTTGAGTCCCCCACCCCTACGGTCAGCCAGTAGAGCCGGCCGCACCTTCACCCCGCAGGCAAGGCGCCCTAACCTTGCTGCGGGGTTTTTCTTTTCTATCTCACCGTCCGCCGCTCTAGAAGTAGCTTCGCAGTTCGACGGCCAGTGCGCCGCGCAATGCGCCGAACTCGCTTTGCGGCAGACGCGTCAGCGCGCGGGGAAAGGCGAGCGGTCCAGGCAAAGGCTGGCGGCCATAGCCCGCGGAACCGGTGAACAGCAGATCCGTTTCGTCCGACAACGACCACACAAGCTGCGCCTGCACTAGACCGGAATCGTCGGAGATGCCGTGAATACCGGTCAGACTGCCGATGAGGATCGGCGTGATGTCATAGCTGCTGCGGATGCCCACCAAATGGCGGTTGATCTGTTGAGAGGCGCCCACGGCCACCCGGAACAACCCGACCAACTGGTCATCCGGCGCCCCCGCGCCATTGTAGAAATACTCCGCATCAAGCTGCAGCGTGTTCGGCCAGCGATAGCCGGCGCCGACCACGGCCTGCCAATGATCCGTAAACAATTGGCGAATGCTGTCTTGTACCGTTAAGGGAGGTCCGTCCGGCACGCGGATCGCGTCGAAATAGGTCCCTTCCACCCGCACCTGTACCACGCCGATTTCACCCACTGCCGCGCCGCCTGCTTGAAGGCCGCCATAGACTTTCCCGCCTTGAACCGCCACATCCCAGCCATTGAGATAGGCGGTGTAGCGGCCGATAAGCGCCGAGCCATAGGTATCGGCGCCCAATTCTCTGTCGCGGTCCACCGGTGCGCCCAGCGGATCGACTTCCCGCCCGAAGACCGAAACAAAGGTAAGGCCGGAGAATGAATCCAGCTCCCAATCCAAGCGCACCGCGTCGACGCCGGCTTTGTAGTCGCGGTTCACTTGCTCCGCCGCGAACGGACGGAACACATCCAACGGGTTCCAGAAATACGCCTTGCCGAAGGTGACCGCCTGGCGGCCAACGGAAACATCCACATCGCCGAACGACTTCTTGACGACAAAGCGGTCGACAAAAGCGAGAAATTGCCCGTCATTGCCGGACCCATTATCCGTGAGCAGATCAAGGGCCCGGTATTGGCCGTGCCCGACCCGTTCCGGGATGAGCGCATCCGCCGGATCGGACAGAATGCGGGCCGTGCCGAACAAATGCCCTTCGAACGAAGCGCCATCCCAAAACTCGGCCTCGACCGTGGCGCGGCCATTGAGGAAGCCTTGGGCGGAATTCTCTTTGTCGATACGCGAGGCAAACCCGCCGCCCCGCAAATTCGCGCCGATGTCAGCCGCCTGGGCCACGTCAAAAGGAAGACAGGTGCCCAGCCAGGCTGCCACCACGAAGCGTGCTATGTTCGAACGCTTCACCGTCTTTCTCATGCGCCGTCAATCTGGCCGTCACGCATACGGATCACCCGATGCGCCCGATCCATTACGGTGGTGTCATGGGTGGAGATCAGAAATGTCACGCCCTGCTTTTCATTCAGTGCCAGCATCAGGTCAATGAGCGCCTTGCCGGTTTCGGAATCCACATTGGCGGTGGGTTCGTCCGCCAAGACGAGTGCCGGCTCTGCTGCAACTGCTCTGGCAATGGCCACACGTTGCTGCTGACCGCCGGAAAGCTGATTGGGAAAGCGATGCTCCATGCCACCTAAGCCGATTTGATCGAACAACGCCCGCACACGGTCGTGTCGTTCTTTTACACTTTTGCCCTGAAGCATCATGATGTATTCGGCATTTTCGATGGCCGTCATCACCGGGATCAAATTGAAGCTTTGAAAGACAAACCCAATGCGATCGCGGCGCAGATCCGACAGGGCCATGGGCCGCAATTTCCGTGTGGCCACGCCTTCGATCAGCACATCGCCGGCCGACGGTTGGTCGAGACAACCGATCATGTTCAGCAACGTACTTTTTCCCGAACCCGACGGCCCGGCCATGGCCGTGAATTCGCCGGCGTCGATCGTCAGGTTGATGCCCCGCAATGCATGCACGGCGATGTCACCCCGGCCGAAGGTTTTCACGAGATCGCGCGTTTCGACAATGGCGGTCATGATGGTTTCCTAACGCAACAGATTGGCAATGGATATGCGGGTCACCCGGCTGACCGGGATCAGGGCAAGCAGAAGAGTCACGGCGAGGATGGCACCGCAAATCAGCCCCATCAGTCGCGCGGTGAACATCGGATAAATCGTGGAGTCGACGGCAATGCCGGAAATCTCAACTTCGCCCCCCGGGACAAAGGTCGCTAAATCTATGCCGACCACAGAGTAATGGTAGGCCACGTAGCCCCCCAACAAGCCGCCGATCAAAATACCCAGCAAGGCGATAAGGCCGGCTTCGAAGAACACTTGCATCCGCAAATCGCGCCCGCGGCCGCCAAGCGCCAAAATGGTGGCAAATTCTTTCTTTCGCTCGGTAACGGACATGAGCAGGGTGTTGAGGATGGTGAACGACACCATGGCGATCAGAAAGCCTTCCATGATCATATAACTGGTCCGTTCGACCGTGACGTAACCGGCCACACCCGGCATGATGGTTTGCCAGGGATGAACGGCCAGTTTCGAGTCGGCGCCCAAGCTCTCTTCCACCAGCGGCAGGAACGATGCCAACCGGTCGAGGTTTTCCATGACCAAACCAATTTGTGTGGCACTGCCTTCCGGCAGGTTGAACAGGTCGCGTGCCGCATCTAGTTGCATGTGGATCAGCGCCCCATCCACTTCGTCCGTCCCGGTACGGAATATGCCCTTAACGCGGTAAAGGCGTTCTACCAATTCACCGTCCGTATCGTTGGTCGCAATGACCAGCTTCTTCCCCGGCTTAAGCTTCAGGCGTTCTGCAAGCACAGTGCCGATGACAACGCGCTTTTCGTCATTCTCGTCCAGATACTCGCCCTCGACGATGTTTTCGGCGAGCGGCGACGTCTTGCGTTCGAGATTCGGCACGACACCGGCGATCAAAATCCCAAACGCGCCTGCGCCGGAACGCGCGACCCCTTCGCCGCTGACAATGAGTTTCGCAGACCGAACCTGCGGCAGTTCCGCAAATTTATCGGCAAGCTTATTGGCATTCGGCACGGAAAGAGACACCGACGGTGCCAGGCGGTAATCCTCGTGCTCGATGGTCACATGGCCCGCTTGCAGCCGCGCACCGCTATCGATGACGGAGCGGATCACACCTTCTTCCAACGTGGTCAGCAGGATAATGAGGAACAAACCGAAGGTGATGACGAAAACCGTAATGGCGGTGCGCCGGCCTTGCCGCCAGATGCTGCGCCAGGCGAGACGAAGCTGCTGTCCCATATTACATGTCTCCTTTGCGCATGGCGTCGAGGGGGTCCATACGGGCCGCCGAAAAAGCGGGAAAGAATGCGGCGATCATGCACAGCACCCACAAGCCGGTGACGCCCATCAAGGCCGATGCCACATCCAGGTCCGCCCGGATAATGGGGTTGAAGGCAACGCCTTCCATCGACAGCCCTTCTGAATACGCGGTGATGTCGATGCCCACCCGTGAGAAGTATCCGGAGCCGGCGATGCCCACCGCCGCGCCGAGAATACACCCCACCAACGCCAGCATGCCGGTTTCGCGCGCCACTCCGATAACGATCTGCCGCGGGCGGGTGCCGACCGCCTTCAATACGCCAAACTCCCACAGGCGCTCATAGGTCGACATGAGCACCGTATTGGCGACACCAAGAGCCGCGGCAAGACCGAAAATGGCCAAGATGATCCAGATGGCGTTGTTGGCCACCTCGGTCATTTCCGCCAGCGTCGGCGACAGCTCTTTCCAGGTCTTGGTTTCATGGTCCGGGACGGCTTGCTTGATGGTCGCCGAAATCTGTTCGAGTTCCAATTCACCTTTCGTGTTGGCGGCGAACTCATGGAACTGGCGGCCGTAAAGACTGAACAGTTCCCGATAGTCGTTCTCGTTCATCAGCACCACGGTGCGGTCCACACCATCCGCGACGGATTTTAAGATGCCAATCACGGAATAGAGTTCCGCGCCGATCGAGCCGTCGGCGGCTTCGACCACCACGATCAACTCGTCGCCAATGCCCACATTCAGGATCTTGGCGAGCTTGCGCCCGATGACGATGCCGCCGTCATCGGCTGAAGACACGAAGCGGCCCCGGTCCACATGCTGGGCGAGTTCGAAGACGTCGGCTTTTTTCTCCGGATTGATTCCCCAGAACGATCCGCCGGCAGATTTCGGTCCATTGGAGACCAAGCCGTATCCGAACAGGCGCGGCACCAAGTCAATGCCTTCGGCTGCGAGATTCCGGATCGTGGCATCGTCCAGTTCGACGGTCTGGAAGATCGACCGCTCGCGGCGATATTTTTCCGCGTGGATCTGCGCTTCGCCGGCGAAGAGCTGGGTCACATTGTGCTGTAAGTCACTGACCATACCGCGCGACAGCCCGTCGGCCATGATGAGCGTCGCGGAGCAGAACACAATGGACGCCATGGTGATGAGCGTGCGCGTGCGGTTCCGCCACAGATTGCGCCAGGCGATACGAAAGCTTTCCATGTTCGCCCCTAATTCTCCCGCAACCGCCGGATGGAGAAGAACTCTTCCGGTAAATCCACATCGAAAGTGAGTTCTTCGTAATTCACCGTCGTGCTTTCTCCAGGGTCGTCGGCGGGCACGACAATCATGGTGGTCGGCATTTCCCGTTTATCGACGATGCGCGAATTGCTGTAGGTGATCGTCCGGGCGAGCGCCAGGTCCTCGTCGTAATAGCGGATTTCCATCGGCAGTTCTTTCACGCCATCCAGTGTGAGTCCCACCTTGCCCCATTCAACGGCAGCGTCTTCCAAGGGAAAGCAGTCGATATCGACGATCAACTGACCGTCCTTTTCCCCGTCAAATGAAACTTCGCAATTGAAATCTTCCGTAAACCGACTTTCACGAACCAAGTCATTATTGGTCACGTGACTGCCCATCCACGACACACTCATCATCGACGACGGCAGCTTGATCACCCGATCCACTTTCGGCAGATAGTTCCAAATGTCTTTGCCGACGCGCAAGGTGGTCGTACCGCGTTCCTTCTTTGGAGACAGTATGCGGATGAAGGTGTTGTCCTTCCCCCTCGACGCCATCTCGGCCACCAGCGTACGGGTCCAGTTCTCGGTAACGATCACCATGGACATTTTGCCCTCGGACGAGTCGCCCCGGTAAAGATCGTCCACTTTGTCGAGCAGGGCGTTGGCATCGCGGGTTTGAGCCATTGCGTCGGTCCCGGCGCCGGCCAGGCACGCCGCAATGATGGACATGTGAAGCAGTCGAAAACATTGAGTCATGATTGTTGCTGACCGGTGCGTTGCAAAACGGCGACAAAATGTGTCGAACGCCGGTCATCCCCTCCTTTGTGATACTCCACCCCAAACCCCTTATGTATGCAGCGCGCAGGCGCATACAACGCTGCGCCATTCACCTTGGAACGATTCTCTTTTTTGCACTTTGACGGTTTCATATTGACTTCCACATTCCGGCCCTAGCGGACAGCTTGCGGGCGCTTTGACTTTTGCCGCGTATCGCGCTGCGGTTTGCCCCTTTTGCTGTCGCCCTGTTTTCCCGGTGCCAGCACACCGTCCACGAGGAGGTCGGCGACGGAGCCGATATAGGTCTCCCAATCCACGCCCTGGGTATTCATCAGCGGGGAGGTGGTCAGCGCGTACAAAACATCGATCAAAACTTGACCGCGCGTCTTGAGGTCGGCGTCGGAGACCGCGCCACCCGTGGCTTCCTTCAGGAGGCGCTGCACATAACCGCCTTGGATGGCATTCACATTGGCGAATACCTCCTTATCCAGCTCCTTCAACGCGATTTCGAATTCGTGATCGCCTTGAATCAATGCCGCCATGAGGGGTACCTCACGGGTCATCTTAACGCTCTGTGTAATGAACGAGTGCAGGCGGTCATGGGGTGTCAAGTTCGCTTCCGCCAGCGGCAACATCCCGATCAGGAAGGCCCGCTCTTCAAGACACAGGGCGTGGTAAACCAGCTCCGCCTTGTTGCTGTAGTAAAGGTAGACCGTTCCTTTGGCGACGCCGGCCTGCTTGGCAACTTCATCTATGCTGGTTTTCCGGTAACCGAAGCGCACGAAGAGGTCGACTGCGGCGTGCAAAATACGTTCCCGTTTGCGCCGGGGCTTGGGGTCCTCTTCCGGCCAAAGAAACGTGTCAATCGCGCTGAGCGCCAAATCGAACTGTGTCACATCCATAAATGACTATATGTGCAATTCTGGTCATTTAGTCAAGAGGTGTCGACGGACAAACGAGGCCTTATGTGCCGGGCCATCACCAGCCCGTTATTGACGCAGCGGCCGCCTGACCTCGCACACGACACCCGGCCAACAGATGCGCCCGGCCCCGGCGCCTGTTAATTTGCCGCCAATGGAACCCGAATTGTGAGGCGCAGCATGTCTTTTCAAACGATCACCTATGAAACCGTGGGGCGGATCGCCACCATCACCTTGAACCGGCCGGAGCGGCTTAACGCCATCGCCTCGGGCATGCCCCGGGAAATCAGAGAGGCTGTCGAAAAAGCCAATCAGGACAATGAAATCCACGTCATCATTCTCACCGGCGCCGGCCGCTCTTTCTGCGCTGGCTATGACCTAATCGATTTTGCGGAGAAACCCGGCACCAATGAAGGCGCGCAAGGAGCCGGGCAGCCCTGGGACCCGATGGCCGATTTCAACATGATGTTTCAAAACACCCAGGACTTCACGGCCCTTTGGCGTTCCTACAAGCCGACCATCGCAAAGGTGCGGGGGCATGCGGTGGCCGGCGGCAGCGACATCGCGCTGTCCTGCGACATGGTGATCATGGAGGATACCGCAAAAATCGGTTACCCCCCTGCCCGCGTGTGGGGATGTCCCACCACTGCCATGTGGGTCTATCGTCTGGGGGCGGAGAAAGCCAAACGCATGCTGCTTACCGGCGATCTGATTACCGGCACCGAAGCCAAAGAGATGGGCCTGGTGCTCGATGCCGTCCCGGCGGATCAATTGGATAAACGGGTGCAGGAGCTGGCGGAACGCATGCAGGGCGTACCACGCAACCAGCTTATGATGCAAAAGCTCATGATCAACCAGGCTTACGAAGCCATGGGACTGACGCAGACGCAAATGTTCGCGACCATCTTCGACGGGATCACGCGCCATTCGCCGGAAGGCGTATGGTTTAAGCAGCGTGCGGAAGACGTTGGCTTCAAACAAGCGGTGAAAGAACGCGACAGTGGCGACCCCATCGCGCCCGGCGTGAGCCGCGATTTCTTTTCTTTTTAGCATCAACCAAAGGCAATCAACTATATGGGTGAGATGATCGAAGTCTGCCGGTCCAGCGTGCAGACCTGGGAATGCGACGTCATGGGCCACATGAACGTTCAGTTCTATGTGGCCCACGGGACGTCAGGCGTGGCCTCGTTGGGCAATGCCATCGGCTTGGGACCGACCGCACTTAGAAATCAGGGATTGCGGCTGAGGGCCGTGAACCATCACATTCGCTTTCTGCGCGAGATGCGTCCGGGCGCGCCGTTTTATGTGATGGGCGGGCTGAGCAGCGCCACGCCAAAAAAATTGCGCTTTGTTCTCGAAATTCGAAACACCGTCTCCGGCGAGGTCATGGCGACCCTAACCGGCGATGCGGTGCTGTCGAATCCATCGGGGTCGGCGCTAACGGATTTTCCGGCCGAGGCTATTGCAAAGGCCGGCGCCGTTACCGTCGAGGTGCCGCCTCATGCACGACCGCGTGGTCTCGTCCTGGAGACCGAACCGTCTTTACTCCGCTTCAACGAGCAAAAGGCCCAACGGCTGATCCCGATTTACCAGGCCATGGTCAAAGATGCGGACTGCGACGCGGACGGCTACATGATGACCCGCCTTTACATCGGACATATCTCCGACGGTATTCCCAACATGCTGGCGGCCACGCGCGGCGAAGACCGCTCTCAAATGGGCAATGTGGGAGGGGCCGCCCTGGAATACAGGACCTATTACCGCAAGCGCCCCCAAGCCGGCGACATTTTGTGCGTGCGCAGCGGACTCAAATCGATGACGGACAAGGCCTATACCTGGGCGCACTGGATGTTCGATTTAGAAACCGGCGAGACCATCGCCACCGCGGAGGCCGTCGCTATTTCGATGGATTTGGAAGCGCGCAAAGCCATTCCTATTCCCGACGACTTGCGGGCCATCCTTGAAACCATGCGGATCGATTAACGCGTCGGCCTAACGTCCGAACCGGTTTCAGGGCGCTAGCAGACTCGTGACGGATATCCCATCCGGCAAGGGAGCCGGTCCTATGACCACAAGCTGCGACATCTGCTCCACAGGCGCAGCCGCGTCGGACCATTCGATCCGTTCACCGACCATCTGGAGCAACGACCAAAAGCCCGGTGCCGTCTGAACAATTCCTTTCGCTCGAATGATCTGCGGCGACAGCTCGGATAACCGGGCTTCCAGTGTTTCTCGCGACACGATGCCTGTGCTTGCCCCCGAAAGCGTTTCAAACGGCACATGGTGAGGACGGGCCGTGTCATGCGCCACCGCGTCCCCCACCGCCAGGCCGAACAGCACCGCCAGAGGCGCATTGGCCTGTACGACAGGATGCACAGGCAGTTTCGGCCGGCGCCCGGTGATCCAATCATGACAGGCAGCCAGCTCTGTACTGTCGGTAAGATCTGTTTTGTTCAGCAAAACCATATCCGCGCTGTCGATCTGCCGTTCGATCGTATCCGCCAAACGGCTGTCCGCATGCTGTGCCCTCAGGGATGACGCATCGGCGAGCACAATGACACCGTCCAGCCGGAGATCTTTGTCGACACGCGCAATATCCGCGATGCGCGCCGGGTCTGCCACGCCGCTTGCCTCCACCACGATATGGTCGGGCGGCGGGATTGCTTGCACAACGGTCAGCAGCGTGCGGAGGAAATTATCGCCGATCGAGCAGCACACGCACCCATTGGCAAGCGCGATGGTCTGACCGTCATGAGATGCGACCAGTTTTTTATCGATATTTATGGCGCCAAAATCATTGACGATGACAGCAAAGCGGTGGCCTTGCGGATCTGCCAATAGCCGATTGAGCAGCGTGGTCTTTCCGCTGCCCAGGAACCCGCCAATGATGGTCAGCGGGATCGCCATCTCACCCCGCAGGCGGCGCGACCGGAGACTGAAATATCTGCCCTCCCAGCACCGTGCCCCAGACGCGCACCTCCTTCAAATTGGCGGCCCCAATATCCTGCGGATCATCTTCCAGCACCGCAAAGTCCGCGAATTTGCCGACCTCGATGCTGCCGATCCGATCGTCCATCTTGAGGGAGCGCGCAGCCCCCATGGTGATCGTGTAAAGCGCTTCATCCAATGTGATGGCTTCGGCCTCACCCCCCAGGCGGTCGCCGTCGGCCGTCATCCGATTCACCGCGCACCACGCGGAAAACAAGGGACCGATCGCCGTGATCGGGGCGTCCGAATGGATAGACAGATCGACCCCGTTCTCCAACGCTGCACCTGCATTGTCCACTTTCGCGGCCCGGTCGGGCCCCAGCGTCAGCGACTTGTGCACTTCGCCCCAATAATAAATGTGATTGCTGAAAAGATTGACCCCAACGCCTAAGGCGGCCATACGCTGATACTGCGCTTCATCCGCCATCTGACAATGCTGCAGCGTATGCCGGTGGTCGGGACGCGGATGAGTGGTCAGCACCACCTCTACCGCATCGAGCGCCAGGTCGGTCGCCTCGTTGCCGTTGGTATGCATGTGAACCTGGAACCCGGCCTGATGATACGCGCGCAAAATGCTTTCCACCTCGCTGGGTGTGATGTACCACAAGCCATTTTCGTGACCGTTGAAATATCCCGGCCATTTCAGGCGGGCGGAGAACCCCTGAATCGAACCGTCCAGCACCAGCTTCACAATACCAAGCTTCAGCTTGTCGGTTCCTTTGGCAAGTATCGACGACAGGCGCTCCACGCCCTGGTCCGCCGGCATCAGCGTACCGCCAAAGGCAGACACCAGACGGATGGGGTATGCGGGATCGGAGGTGGTGGCGAGCAAACGGTCCATGATGAGATCATTCAGCTCGCTGTGCAGATCGGTGGCGGTGGTCACTCCGGCGAGCTGGGCCACGCGGGCAAAGTTCCACAAAGACGGTGGACTGGTGGACGCATCGGTGAGATCGAAGCCGACCGCTTTCATGGCCAGATACATGCCCACCATGCCGGCAAATTCCCCCGTGGGCTGACCGTCCGCCCCTTTCATCACGCCGGGCGAATTCGTCGTGGCCGTAATGTCTCCCAAATCCATGACCGCCGTGTTGACGTTCAAGAAGTGCAGACTTGCATGCAGCACCACAATCGGCCGCGTGACGGAGACTTGATCGAGGTCGGCCGCGCACATGCGCCGCTCACCAAAGAAAATCGGGTCGAACCCCCAAGCCAACAGCGGAGCCGCAGGATCGTCGAGCGCCTCGGAGGCCGCCTTCAACCGATCGATCACGGCATCGATCGTGCGCAGACCGGGCCAGGTCGTGCCGTCGGGTCCCGTACGGTCGTAATAGCCCACATAGGGGTGATCCCACACCGCTCCTTCGATGATGTGCGAATGGCCTTCAATCAGCCCCGGCATAAGCACTTTGTCGCGGAACCGTTCGTCCACATCCGCCGCCCCCCATTGGCCGACCTCATCCCGGGAGCCGACCGCCAGGATCCGGCCATCCCGCACGGCCACGTGGGTGGCGCGGGGACGCGACGGGTCCATGGTGATGATCTTGCGCGCTGAATAGATTGTTGTGGTCATCGGGCCAGCTTCCTTTTTCGGCAATGGTAGCCCGGTCGCTGCCGAATTCAAAACCGGGGCACGCTACTTGACGGCGGTAAGCACCTGAGACCGCAAAGACTCGCACACGCGATTGAGCTCATCCGCCATGCGTTCCGGATATTCCATCGGCAGAAAATGGCTGGCGCCATTCATCTGCACACGGTTCATATCGGGTTTCTGACGGTGCAGATAGCGTGCCATGCGCGACGGACACGTAGCGCCCTGTTCGGTCGCGTGAAACAGGACGACCGGGGACGTCACATGGTCGAATTGCCGCCACACCTCATTGTAACTCAACGAAAAGTTCGCAGCTTCCCAAGCGGGCGCGCAGGCCAAGCGGATGCCACCCGCACCGTCCGGCAAGGTGCCCCCGTCGATATAGTCGCGCAACATATCGTCCGGCCAGGTCACAAATGCACCGCGGCCCTTATAAGATTTGAAGATGGTGTCCTTGTCGGGGTAGTGCGCGCGGCGCCGTTTGGCCCCTTCAGCCAAATTGCTGCGCACCATAAACGGCATCAGCACCAGACGCTGGAAAATGTTGGGCGGCGGGAACACCACCGGGTCCATCAGAAACAACTGGGCGACCCGGCCCGGGCGGGCCAAGGCGACCATGGTGCTGATGGTGCCGCCCATGGAATGGCCGGCCATCACCAGCGGCCGGTTGCGGGCCACGCTTAGACCATCGATGAAGGCGATCATGTCGTCTCGATAGCTGTTCCAATCGGTCAACCGATCCGGTTCCGCCGGCAGCGTTGTCTGACCGTGGCCGCGCATATCGGGCGCAATCAAATGGATATCCGGGGAGAGCCGGTCGAAGATGCGTCGATAGGTATTTGCGTTGAACCCATTGGCGTGCAGAAAAACCAGGGCCACGCCGGGCCCCGGCCTTTCAAAATAGGAAACGGCCCCCTCAGCCAGGTTGAGTTGTTGTCGCTGAAATTGGCCCGCCGCCATGCCCTTCCCCTACGATACGGCGCCCGGCCGCACCCCTTGCAAATCCGGGTGACGGCGGCGCGATTTTTGGTCAAAATAGGCATCGGGACACCAGATGCAATATGTTGGGTGACCGGACGATGGAGGGGGTATGCGTAACATAGTTCTTTCTACTCTCATTTGGGCCCTGGCCTGGGGGACAGCCCTGGCGGATGACCGTCCGCTGGACGACTTTTTCGGTCAGTTCACGGGCGTCGGCATTGCCGATTCGGGCACATTTGAAACCAGCGACATCTCTCACCGGGATCTGGCTGTGCTGATCGAGCCGGCAGAGGACGGCTTCAAGCTGACCTGGACCACCTATTTCGTCTCGTCCACGTCGGACGCCGACGTGTCCCTGAAGGAAAAATCGGCCACCCTGACATTCAAGCGGACAGACGATCAAAACAGGTTTGACGCCTTGGGCACTGGTGACCCCCTCGCCGGCGCGCCGGCCACATGGGCGCGCCTTGACGGCAACTCCCTGATCGTCAATAGCCTCCAGGTGAAGACCAACGGCAAATACGACGTAACCAGCTATATCCGCACGCTGACGGAGGACGGATTGGACGTTACTTTCATTCGTTTTAAGAACGGAAATGTAACACGCCGCGTCCGCGCCGATCTCACCCGCGATAACTAATCGCACCCGCTGCGCGTCAACGGGAACGGCCGGTCGAAAATCGGCCAAAACCGGTCGATTCTCGGCGGCACGCTATTGACTAGGCCACCTGAAATACCCATTTCAAAAACGAACACTTCGGCGGCGAAAATCCACAAAGTAAGGAGAGCGTCTGAACCATCAACAACCCAATATGGGAGGAGAGAACACGCATGCGGTATACGCTGAACACTTTGGCACCAGACGAAGAAGTCCTTGCCATAGGCCGTTTTCATTGGACGTATACTTTGGGTTCTTATCTCTGGCTGATCTTGTTGAGTTGGGCGCTCGTCGGACTTTATTTCTTCATCATACGCACCATCCGCAAGAACACGACCGAACTGGTTGTCACCAATCACCGGTTCATCTACAAGCGCGGCCTGATTGCTCGGTATACGGATGAATTAACCACGGCGCGCATACTTCACGTCACTCTGGTGCAAGGCTTCTGGGGGCGCATTTTAGGCTACGGCCAGATCGTGATCCACAGCGCCGATGTGGGCAAATTCGGATTGCCGACGATCGCCAGGCCGCTGACATTCCGCCGCGCGCTGATCGAATCCGGCGGCGGTGCCGCTTCCAGCGATCCGGAACCGGAAGACTACAAGGAAGCCGCCTAAGCCGGTCTTTCAGCTCCGTATGGGCGAAAGCTGCCGCTTGGCCGGCACCCACACCGGGACACCTGAGCGGCTAGAGCGGCGGGCCCGAAAGCCCGCCCCCATCATCTTCAGGTCGTTTATCGCCCTTATTAGGCGTTGACCCGGATTAGGCCGCCGCCTTCTTCGGGTTGAACCGCTTGTAGAAAGTTTCGTCTTTTTCGGCCATGTCCCGCAGCAAAGGTGTGGGCATGAACCGCTCGCCATATTTTTGGGCCAGGCGGTCGCATTCATCGACGAACGCTTTCACGCCCACCGTGTCGATGAGGGATAAAGGACCGCCGGTGTAGGGTGCGAAACCCCAGCCCATAATGGCGCCCACATCCGCATCGCGCACGTCGGTCAGCACATTCTCTTCAAAGCAACGCGCCGTTTCCAACGCTTGGATGTAGAGGAATCGCTTCTTCAATTCATCCACCTCCGGCTGATCGTCACAGGCTTGGATGATGTCCGACAGACCCGGCCACAAACGCTTCTGGCCATCTTCCGGATAGTCGTAAAAGCCCTTGCCGTTCTTTTTACCCTTACGGCCCCGCTTCACGACCATTTCTTCAAGAAGTGTGTCTGCCGGCCCCGCTTTATATTTGTCCCCCAGATCCTTCTTGGTCTGCTCGCGCACATGATACGCCAGTTCCAGGGAGACTTCGTCGTTAAGCGCCAGCGGCGCCACCGGCATGCCGGTCATTTTGCCGGCATTTTCGATCAGCGCGGGCTTTACGCCTTCCGACAACATGGCAACGCCTTCACCCACATAGGTACCGAAGACGCGCGATGTGTAGAAACCGCGGCTGTCATTGACGACAATCGGCGTTTTGCGGATCTTCTTCACGTAATCCATGGAACGTGCCAGTGCCGCATCCGAAGTCTTCTCCCCACGGATGATTTCCACCAACGGCATCCGATCCACCGGCGAGAAGAAGTGAATACCGATGAAGTTTTCCGGCCGCGCGCTGGCTTCCGCCAAACCGGTGATCGGCAGGGTGGACGTATTCGAGCCAAAGATGGCATCGTCAGCGATTTGCGCTTCCGCTTTCGCGGTCACATCCGCTTTGATACCTCGGTCTTCAAAAACCGCTTCGATGATGAGGTCCGACCCTTTCAGCAGATCATAGTCGGTGGTCGGTGTGATCAGCCCAAGGATCTTGGCCTTGCCCTCTTCCGATTGGCGCTTCTTGGAAATCGCCTTGTCCAACAGCTTGACGGAATAGTCCTTGCCTTTGTCGGCCGATTCCTGATCGCGATCGATCAAGACCACCTCGATTCCCGCCACAGCTGACACATACGCAATGCCCGCGCCCATCATCCCGGCGCCCAACACGCCGATTTTCTTGATGTCCGTGGTCGGAACATCTTTCGGCCGACGCGCCAGCTTGTTGAGTTCCTGGCTCGACAGGAAGAGCGAACGGATCATGTTCCGCGACGCGGGATCGTTCAACAACTTCACGAAATAGCGCTGTTCGATGCGAATGCCCGCTTCGATGGGCACCTGAACGCCTTCGTAAACGCAGCGCATAATGTATTTCTGCGCCGGGAAGTTGCCGAAGGTGGTCTTGCGGAGCATGGCATTGCCCATGACCCAGGGAAGCCCCCCACCCGCATCGTAGGGGCCACCACCCGGGATCCGGAAACGCTTCTTGTCCCACGGTTGCTCCGCATCGCCTTCTTCTTTGATCCAGCACTTGGCTTCGGAGATCAGTTCGGCTTCCGGCACCACCTTATGCACAATGCCTTGCTTTTCGGCCTTTTGCGGGTTCAGCGCCGTGCCTTGCATAATAAGGGGCAACGCGGCCGCACAACCGATCAGGCGCGGCAAACGCTGCGTGCCGCCACCGCCCGGCAACAGCCCGACCTTCGCTTCAGGCAGACCCAGCTGCGTTTTCGGATTGTCCGAAACCACGCGGTAATGACAGGCCAGACACACCTCCAGGCCGCCGCCCAGAGCCGTCCCGTTGATCGCCGCCGCGACAGGCTTGCCACAGGTTTCCAATTCCCGCAGCAGCATATTGAACTTCAACCCACCTTCGTACTGCGCCTTGATGCGCTCTTCCTCGGATTTAGGCGCCCCGGCCCCCGAGGCACTGCCTTCCATCTCGCTCAAATCGGCGCCGGCGATAAAAGCCGGCTTGCCGCTGGTGATCACGAGCCCCTTAATCGCATCGTCGCTCACGACTTTATGGATCACTTCGCCGAAATCCTTCAGCGACCCGGCACCCAGCACGTTCATAGACCGGCCCGGCATATCCCATGTCAGCAAAGCAATACCGTCGCCATCTACTTCCAATGTCATGTTTTCCCAAGACATAGTTCTTTTCTCCTATTCGCCTCGCACCCTATGCCATGTTCCGCTCACCGCGCTGGAAAACTGAGTGCTTCGTCATCGCGAGCCCGCGTCAGCGGGCGTGGCGATCCAGGGGCTTGTGAATGTGTCGCTCTGGATTGCTTCGGGCGCATTCGCACCCTCGCAATGACGTTTCAGCTTTTTCCAAGTCCAAGCAGAAACAAGGGTGACGTCTTCCTTGTTAAACGCGCTCGATGATCGTCGCGGTACCCATGCCGGCGCCCACACATAATGTGGTCAGCGCCGTTTCCTTGTCGGTGCGCTCCAGCTCATCAAGAACCGTGCCCAGGATCATGGCGCCGGTGGCCCCCAGTGGATGGCCCATGGCAATGGCGCCGCCGTTCACATTGATCTTGTCATGATCGATGTTGAGAAGCTTCATGAAGCGCAGCACCACCGATGCAAAGGCTTCGTTGAGTTCGTAAAGGTCGATGTCGCCGACTTCCATGCCCGCGCGCTTCAGCGCTTTTTCGCTCACATATGACGGGCCGGTTAGCATAATCGCCGGTTCGGACCCGATGGACGCAAAGGATTTGATCCGTGCACGCGGCTTTAGACCAAGCTTCTCGCCGATCTCCTTAGTGCCGAGCAGCACCGCCGCAGCGCCGTCTACAATGCCCGACGAGTTGCCGGCGTGGTGCACATGGTTGAGCTGTTCCACATCCGGATAGCGCTGCTGCGCCACCGCGTCGAAAGCAAACTCGCCCTGCTCCGCAAAGGACGGTTTCAGGGAGGCCAATGACTGCATGGTGCTTTCCGGCCGCATGTGTTCGTCGCTGTCGAGGATGGTCAGGCCGTTAATGTCCTTGACCGGCACCACGGACTTGTTGAAGCGCCCCTCGTCCCAAGCCTGCTTGGCCCGCTTTTGGGATTCCATGGCGTAAGCATCCACATCGTCCCGGCTGAACCCGTCGATCGTCGCAATCAGATCGGCCCCGATGCCTTGTGGCAAGAAGTACGACTTGTATGCAATGGAGGGGTCGGTCGCCCAAGACCCCTTGTCGGACCCCATGGGCACGCGGCTCATGCTTTCGACGCCGCCGCCAATGGTCATGTCGTGTTGCCCGGCCATGACCTGGGCAGCCGCCGAATTGACCGCTTCCAGACCGGAGGCGCAAAACCGATTCACCTGAACCCCCGATACGCTTTGATCGTAATCGGCATTCAAAACGGCAATCCGCGCAATGTCGCCACCCTGCTCATTGACGGGGCTGACGCAACCGAGCACCACGTCATCCACGTGAGAAGTATCCAATTCATTACGGTCTTTGATGGCCTTCAGCGTTTGAGTCGCCAATTCCAGCGCCGTTACTTCGTGCAACGAGCCGTCTTTTTTGCCTTTACCGCGCGGCGTGCGCACGGCATCGTAAATGTAGCATTCGGTCATGGTTTTCTCCGTAGACTGTGGGGTCGTTTGGTTGACGCCGGCTTTGAACTAAAGGGAGCGGCCGATGAGTTCCTTCATAATCTCATTCGTGCCGCCGTAAATCTTCTGCACACGTGCATCCGCATACATCCGGGCGATCGGATATTCGTTCATGTATCCGTATCCGCCAAAAAGCTGCAAGCATTCGTCGATCACGTCACATTGTTGCTGCGTGCACCACCACTTAGCCATCGATGCGGTTTCCGCGTCGAGCTTACCGGCCAGTAGCTGCTCGGTACACTTGTTGACGAAAACTTTGGCCACGCGCGTGATCGTTTTTGCCTCTGCCAATTTGAACTTGGAGTTCTGAAAGTCGATGACCGACTTGCCGAACGCTTTGCGTTCCTTGGTGTATTGGATCGTTTCTTCTACGGCGGCCTCCATGGCGGCCACGGCTTGTACCGCAATGATGAGGCGCTCCTGCGGCAGTTGCTGCATGAGCTGGATGAACCCTTGGCCTTCTTCATTGCCCAACAAATTGGCCGTCGGCACCCGCACATCGTCAAAGAAAAGTTCCGACGTATCCTGAGCCTTGAGGCCGATCTTGTCCAAGTTGCGACCGCGGCGGAACCCTTCCGCGTCGTCGGTTTCGACGAAGATCAGCGATGTGCCCTTGGCGCCTTGCGTGGGATCGGTCTTGGCGACCACGCACACCAGGTTGGCCTGTTGTCCGTTGGTGATGAAGGTCTTCGATCCGTTGATCACATATTGGTTGCCGTCAAGCTTGGCCGTGGTCTTGACCGACTGCAGATCAGACCCTGTGCCCGGCTCGGTCATCGCGATTGCCGCAACCATTTCGCCGCTGGCCAGTTTGGGCAGCCAGCGCTGCTTCTGTTCTTCCGTGCCGTAATGCTCGATATAAGGCGCGACGATGCCGGAATGCACGCTTTCGCCCCAGCCTTGAACGCCGTGCTTCGTGGCCTCGAACGTCAGAATGGATTGGTGGGCGAAATTCCCCCCGGGGCAGCCATATTCTTCGGAGAGCGAGGTACACAGAAGGCCATTCTCTCCCGCTTTGTTCCAGAAGCTCCGATCGATCTGGCCTTCTTTGGCCCAACGCTCGCCATGGGGGACGGCTTCCTTCACCAGAAATTTCTCGACGGCATCCCGGTAGATCAACAGATCTTCCGTCATGTAACTCGGCTTTTCCAGTTCAACACCTGACATCCCCAGGTCTCCCTTCAAACGATCCTGTTCGCGCGCTGTTTTAGAACGCCTCTGCGTCCAAGGCCAACATTGATTCCGCGCCGGCCCTAATGCGCTGCAACAAGGCGCCGGTGTCGGGCAGCATCCGCTCCACGAAATAGCGGCCTGTCACCAGCTTCCGCTCATAGAACGGATCGCCCGCCGAGCCATTGGCCAAGCTGGCCTGAGCGGTTTGTGCCATCAACGCCCACATATAGGCAATTGTGACCAGTCCGAACATGTGAAGATAGTCGGTCGATGCGGCGCCGGCTTCATCCGGATTGGCGAGCCCATTGTTCATGAGCCAGTCCGTGGCATCCGCCAAGTCGGTTTTGGCTTTCTTCAAGCCTTCCATATAGAGGGTCAGTTTTTCGTTGCCTTCCTGCTCGGCGACGAACGCATCCACCTCTTTGAAAAAAGTAAACAGGGCACGACCACCATTCTGAGCCAGTTTGCGGCCCACCAGATCGAGGGCCTGAATGCCGTTGGCGCCCTCATAGATCATGGCAATCCGCGCATCGCGGACGAACTGTTCCATGCCCCATTCCGCGATATACCCATGACCGCCATAGACTTGCTGTGCGTTCACGGCGTGCGCGAACCCCAGATCGGTGAGGTAGGCTTTTATGACAGGCGTGAACAGG
>JANQMY010000426.1 GCA_028279895.1 Alphaproteobacteria bacterium | reverse complement strand
CTATTTCCTGGGTCAGCGCATAGGTCGCTTCGGCAGTTTCAGCGCCACTGAATCGTCCGTCGCCGCCGAAATTTTCAAGCTCCAGGCCGGCCCGGGGGTTGGGGGGCGCTGCCGCCTGGCGGGCCCGCGCCGTTGCTGCGGCCACGCGTTCGGCTGCGGCTTTGGTGCCGGGGTCGTCTTGCAGGGCCCGGTCAACCGCTTCCTGGAGGGTGAGGGGTCTTGTCACAGACCCATTGGTCGGCCCCGCCGGGTCGGCCTGTGCTGCCGCCACGAGCAGCCACGCGACAGCGGTCGCGCATACTAGTTTCCGCACGGAATTTCTCCTCGGTGATGATGTAAACATCGCCGCGGCACAAGCCGCGGTCTTTGCTGTTTAGATCACCAAGGCGCGGGGCGGTTTGAAGGGGGGATTTTCTTGGCGGCCCTTGACGCTCGTATCGGGGCCGGGCCGGTCGATGCAGACAAATGATACCGTCACGGCGGGAATGACCGGCTGTTCGGTGGGATTGAACTGGGGTACCGAATGACCGTGAAGGGGCGATGTTGAGGGAGCAGAATCGTTTTCACCCGGCTCTCCGTCCGCATCGGAAGGGGCGTGTTCGTGGCCGTGATCGCCGATCAAATGCCAATGGCCTAGATGGTCTTCCGTATACTCATGAGCATGGACAACCGTGCCCACCATGCCGAAGTGGCACAGGGCGACCGCCAATACATACATGATCATGTGCTTTAAACGGGCCATCGTCAGAGTATATATGCTATTTCCTTCGCGTGGGTAAAGAACGGATGCCCGCGACACAAGGCCATGATCGAAATCAAGCGATGCCGCCGATGGTTCACCGGCTCTAAGAACGGGCCGGATCTCCGGCGATCGCTTCCATCCAAAAAAAGAGGTGCGCACCATGACACTCCACCCCGCTTTTCAGAAAGACCGCGTCGCCGTGATTACCGGCGCGGCCAATGGCATTGGTCTGGCTGCGGCCAAGAAGTATGCGGGCCTGGGCATGAAAGTCTGTATGGCGGATCTGGATGAAGAGGCTCTCAATACCGCCGCGGACGAAGTGCGTGCCATCGCGCGCGACGGACACACGGCGGTGGTGCCGGTGAAAACGGATGTGTCCGATTTGGCGCAGGTGCAACAATTGAAAGAGGTTGCGGTCGAAACCTTCGGCGAGGTGGCGGTGTTGATGAATAATGCGGGCCGCGGCGGGGGCGGCGCAGCCCATGAAAACATCGACGGCTGGCAGAAGGTGCTGAACACAAATCTGTGGGGTGTGATCAATGGGGTGCAAACCTTCGTGCCCGCCATGATCGAACAAGGCACGCCCGGTGCGGTGATCAACACGGGGTCGAAGCAAGGCATCACCACACCGCCGGGCGACACGGCCTACAATGTGAGTAAGGCGGGCATCAAAGTGCTGACCGAAGGGCTTCAGCATTCCCTGCGCAATACGGAAGGCTGCCAGGTGACCGCGCATTTATTGGTGCCCGGCTTTACCTTTACGGCGATGATCCGGCGCTTCGTGCCTGAAAAGCCGCCGGGTGCGTGGGATGCCGAGCAAGTGGTCGACTTTATGATGGATAGGTTAGCGGATGGCGATTTCTACATCATCTGCCCCGACAACGATGTGGACCGGGCAACCGACAACAAGCGCATGTTGTGGGCGGCCCAAGACATCATCGAAAACCGCCCGCCGCTGTCGCGCTGGCACGACGATTTTAAAGACGCCTTCGAGGCCTTTATGAAAGGGTAGGGGGAGGTGTCAGTTTCCGGCTCAATCGCCCGCGCTCAATCGGAAGACCTCTAACGGCTCCGATTTACCTTTCACGTCGCGCTTGCCCAATGCCTCGAAGGAAAACCGGGTGGAGCGGATGGCGGCTTTGGTGGCTGCACTGGTCAGAATGGTCACATCGCCTTGGTCGGGAAACTCTTTACCCAAGCTTTCCAGCCGCTCCGCCTCGTTTACCGTATCGCCGACGATGGTGTAGTTGATGCGCCCAGGCGCGCCGATATTGCCGACGACAACGGGGCCGGTATGGACCCCAATGCGCATGTGGATGGGCGCAAGCCCCTGTTTGCGGCGGCGCCGATTGTCGTCGGCGATCCGCACCGCAATGGCAAGGGCCGCGCGGCAGGCGCGTTCGGCGTGATCGGGCTGATCTTCCGGGGCGTTCCAAAACGCCATGAGGGCATCGCCGATGAACTTGTCGATGGTGCCGTTCTCTTTTTCCACACAGCCGCTGAGAAGCCCGAAGTGATCGTTCAGCAAGGCGGCCATGTCCTGGGGACTCATGGGTTCGGAAAGGGCGGTGAAGCCCACAATATCCGTAAACAGAACAGTAGCTTGCCGCTCGGCCGACGTGAACGCCGCGTGTTCTTCTTGTGCGATGAGTTTTTTCACGAGCGACTTGGGCACATAGGTCTCGAACCAGCGTAGCCCGTTCAGCATGTTGTTGAAGGCATGGGCCTGGTCGTGCAGTTCGCGGATCCGGCTGCGCGGTAAGGGGGTGACGGACGACAGCTCCAGCGTGCCCACTTCCGCGGCGCGCTCGGCCATGCGGCGGATAGGCATGGCCAACCGGCGGCCCAGCAAGATCGCGCCGGCGACCGCGAGGACGAGCACGATCAGGCCGGCAATGCCGGAGCCGATGGCGCGGCGAATTTCCGTGTTCGTTTCGTCCAGCGGCAAATGGGTGCCCACCACCCAGGGCACATCGCCATAGCGGGAGACGCGGCTGTGAATAGCGGCATGGGACACGCCGCCGCTGTCGATGACGTCGAAGCTGACGCCGGCCTCGACGGCATCTTCGAACAGATCCAGCGGACGGCGGTTCTTAAATTGCTCGAGCACCGGGTCGCCGATCCGGTTGAGCGGCACGGTGGGCGACTCTTTTTTGAGATCGTTGCGGGGGTTTTGCAGGTTCGGATGCGCGAGCACCCGGTCTTCGCCATAGAGAATGAAGGCCGTGGTGTCGAAACGTGTCCCAATGTCGGTGACCACTTTCGACAAATCGGCGATCGAAACGATCACCGCAAAGAAGCCGGCAAGTTCAGTGTCGAGATAGATGGGGTGGACCAGGTTCAAATAACTCGTGGCGGTTTCGTCATCATATATGGGTGGTTCCCACGACGTGGATTTGCGGGCGCGCGCATCTTCCATCCGCGCCTGAACCTCCGGGTCGCCGTCCCACGGCAGCCGTTCGAAGCGCACGCGGCCGTCCACATCGACAAATGCCGAGGATTGCGTGCGTTCCTTGTCCCAATAGATGAAGGCGCTGACTTGCGGCGCGGCCGCCAGTGCGCCCTTCATCATTTCTTCGATCTGCCGATGGTCATCCAGACTTACGGCGCCGCGTTCCAGTTGGGTCTGGAAAAACGAAACTTGGTATGCCGCCGGTTCGAGAATGTCGTTGAGGTGGGTTTCGATCAGGTTGATGAAAAGAACGGCGCGGTCGTTGGTGAGGGCGACCGTGTTGTTGCGTGTCGTCCAAAAACCAACGAGCAGAACCAACGAAACGGCAATGACCACAAGCGTGCCGAAGCTGACCGCCAGGATCGTTGCGATCGAATGGGTTGTCACCTTCGGCGACCGGCTTGACGGCACCTTGTTCACGGTACCTTGGCCTTGCGCCGGCGATTTCGCTCGGGAGTCATAACGACATGCACCGTTTCTGGGTTGGACGTGTCGTTACTAATGGCAATTCCACGCCGTTACTTCAAGCGGCGTGGAATGGGGCCTCAGGCGGCGAATCCTACCAGGGATGGATCTCGCCGTTCCATTTGTAGAACTTGCCGGACTCCGCCTTCGTCAACCCGGCCATGACACTGCGAATGCCGGAGGCGCTTTCCTCTGCCGTGATCTCCGCATTGGGGCCGCCCATGTCGGTCTTCACATAGCCCGGATGCATCAGCGATACGGTGATGGGGTCTTCCTTCCAATCCAGCGCGAGGATCTGCCCCACCTTGTTCACGGCCGCCTTGGTGGTGCCGTAAATGTACAGCCCGCCGAACGGCCAGGTAGAGGCCGCGAGCTGGCTGGTGATGATCATCAATTTGCCATTGCCGGACTCGGCCAGATGCGGCTTGAAAGCGCGCGCCACCAGGAACGGCCCGATGGTGTTGACGTCCAGCGTGCGGTGCCATTCTTGAATGTCGATATCGTCGAGCGACTGCTTCATGCCGCCGACGGCACCCGCGACCACATAAAGTTCGTCGATCGGACCGGACAGGCGTTTGGCTGCCGCGTCGACGGATGCGGGGTCGGCCACATCCAACTGCTCGACGGTGATTTTGTCGTTCCCGCCCGCGGCTTCCGCCAGCAGCTTGGCGCCTTGCGGGTCGCGCGCACAGGCGATCACCTCGTTGCCGGCGGCCGCGTGTTGCTTCGCCAGTTCGAGTCCGATGCCGCGGCTGGCGCCGGCGATCAAAACTTTTGCCATGATGTTCTTCCTCGTGTGAATTTATTGTCGCTGTGTGTGCGCACTCTATCCCAGAGACGGGGCAAATGCATTTTCGTTTTTGATAGAAGGCGACACGCGTGCCCATGGCATTCATGCGTTAGCAAGTGCCGTCACCTCTTGGATAAGCGCACCGCGCACTTGTTGCTTCACGATGGCGAAGGCGGGCTGGCTTGCCAGATCGCGGGCACGTTCCAGCGCCAGGGTGTCCAATTGGTCCGCAGGCACCACTTCGTCGATCAGCGTGTGTTGCACAAGCGTTTCGGTGGTGACAATGCGGCTCGACAGGGTGAGCTGACGCAGCAAAGGGGCGGGCACTTCGTGGCGGATGATGGCGGCGGGGCCGGCCGGAAACGGTACACCGGCGCGCGCTTCAGTCAGGCCGAATTTGGGGTCACCGCTTGCGGCGCATAAACGATAGTCGGCACACAGAGTAAGTACCAGGCCGCCGCCGAGGGCATGTCCGTTGACGGCCGCGATAAGCGGTGCGGAGATGGCCAATAATTGCGCCGTCATCCGGGTGATGGCGGCAATCATTTCCTCGCGCTGGGCGGGGGAATAGCTTCCGAAGGCTTTGGTGTCCACGCCCGCGGAAAAGGCCCGCCCCTCGGCACGCAGGATGACGGGTTTGTCGGTGGGCAGATCTTGAACCTTTTCGGTGATCGCTTTGATCATGGGCAGATCCAGCGCGTTCACCGGCGGCCGGTCCAGCGTGAGCCGCATGACGCCGCCCCTTTCCTCCAACGAGACGCTCATGATTTCTTCCTTCCCGAAGGGCCGGCACCACCCGTCCCATAATGAAACGATCTCCCCGATTTTGCCGGATCAATTCGAATTTGAAACAATTTGCAGGGCGAATTTTGCCCGGTTTGCCGGGCCGGCCGGTATTTGCGCCCGGAATGGCCGCAAAAGCGGCCGTTAAGAAATGGCATCGGCTTTGCACGTTAACACCCGTAAACGGGGTCGTGTCCCTTTTAGGCGCGGCTGAAACATTTACGGGGTAGCGTAGTGGAAAGCGTCTTTTCATTTCATGGCCGCACATCGCGTCTGGGCTGGCTTGCCTGCAACATCGCAGGCGGGCTGCTGATTGCCCCCCTGTTTGTTGGGCTGCACTTGGGGGATGCGGATCTTGTCATGATGGCGCTGTTGCTGGCACTGCCGGGCATGGTGATCGCCGTGGCCTCCCACGTACGCCGGCTGCGGGATATCGGACTTTCCGGCTGGCTCACCCTGGTCGGCCTTCTTCCCTTTGCCAGCACGCTGATGATGTTCGTTTATCTGTTCATTCCGGGCCGCCCGCGCGAGGCTTAAGCGGCCGTTTGCGTCTCCAAAAAGGTTAGCGGGATATTAAGCATGGGCGCGGTTAGAATGCGCCATGCGTCACCAGCTCGTTTGCCATCCCGATACGCCGAACGCCGCCATTGACTCTCTATGGGCGGAGGCGACGCGCGATCACACAAATCATTTACGTATTTTGTTTCACCTGTCGGGCGTGCTGGATGAAATCCGTCTGGCGCCGCCGGGGCTGCCCCAATGGGCGGATGGGCTGTGGCAGCGGAGCTGTCTGGAAGCGTTTGTGCGGCCTGTGGGCGGCGACGCTTATGTGGAACTCAACTTTTCGCCATCGCTGTCTTGGGCGGCTTACGAATTCGACACCTACCGGCACGGTATGCGCGCGGCAGGTCTCAGCGCGCCGCCGGATTTGAAGCGGTGTGACAGTCACTCCACACTCGAAATGACCACGCGGAC
>JANQMY010000418.1 GCA_028279895.1 Alphaproteobacteria bacterium | reverse complement strand
CGTCTCGCTCTATCGCAGTTACCTTGGACGGGCCTATTACGAGGAACGGCTTAGCGACAAGGCGGCTGCGCAATACGACCTGGCGCGGGAGCGCGACCCCGCGGACCCCACGCCCTGGTTCTTCGAAGCGATCCAACTTTTCATTGAAAACCAGCCCATTCGCGCCTTGTCATCCCTGCAGGAAAGCATTCGGCGAAACGACAATCGGGCGGTTTACCGGCCACAAGATGAGCTGGCAGACGACGCCGCAGTCAGGGGCTCTGTACTCAGCGGTATCTACAGAACGCTCGATTTAGAGGAGTTCGGCATCCCGGAAGCGGGCCGCTCGATCTTCGCGGCCCCGGCCGATCATGTGGGCCATCGCTTTCTTGCTGACCTTTATGCCAACCAACCGTTTCAGGATTATGCCCGCGCAAGCGAGATCCTGCAGGCTCAGCTGTTGCAGCCGCTCACACTCGATCCGGTCCGCCCACAACTGGCCGAAACGGATCTGACCTTTCTGGGCGGGGCCGGCTTCAACGGCATCAGCTTCAATGAGTATACGACCGCTTTCGAAACCAATGGACATCGACTGACGATTGCGGGGTTGGGCGGAAATTATGGGACCGCCGCCAACGAGTTCCTGCTTTCCGGCTTGCACGGTAAGATCGGATACAATATCAGCCAATTCCACTACGAGACCGACGGCGTACGCGACAACAACGACGTCCGCCATGATGTGGTATCGGCCTTTGTCCAGGGCGAAGTAGCACCGCAGTTGCGCTTGCAGGCCGAGTTCCGGTACCGGAACACCGATCAGGGAGACCTGTCACTTAATTTCGAGCCGGACGATTTCTCTACAACCAAGCGGTTAAGGATCGAGTCCATTGGTGGCCGGATCGGCGGGCGATTCGACGTGAACCGCACAAACACGCTGATCGCAAATTTTGGATACCGGGAGTTCGACTCTCGTGTTTCAGCACAAACACCGGTTACCAACTTTACAATTACCAGCGATACTCAGGGGTACTCCGCTCAACTACAACATATATTCAGGGTACGAAACCTTTCTCTTATTTCAGGTGTCGAACACTATGAAGATGATACGGTATTTGACGCCCAAATCGACATCACCCCGAGTTTCGGCGGAGTATGTCCGCCAATACTCTCGTCTTGTACAAAGATAGCTAGTTTTAACAACGATCGGCGCAAAATTAGCGCCTACGCTTACGCAAATGTTTCCCTTCCTGGGCAGCTCGACTTAACTGTCGGCGTGGCCCATGACGACCTTAATCCAGCCCCCACTGGGTTTGATCAATTGCAGCCGAAATTTGGCCTCACCAAGCGGATCGGCGATCAGATCACGCTGCGCCTTGCCTATACGCAGGCGACCGGCACAGATTCTGAAAATCCTTCCTCCTTGCAACCCACTCTGCTGGCGGGTTTCCCGCAGTTTTTCGACGACGGGGTGACTGCTTCCAATGAACACGCCGCTATTGGGATCGATTTTGTCGGTCAGGCCCCTATCAGCGCCCATGCGAGCGTCAAATGGCGTGAAAGCCAATTGCGGCTACCGGACCTCGGCTTCAGCTTCTCCACCCCCGCCGATTTTGAAGTAATCGAAAGCTCGGTTCTAATTACGGTAGCCCCGACAGACGCTATCCAAGCGAGTGCCAAATTCACCTACAACAGAAGCCAACTGGGCGGCGCCTTTCTTGACCCCTTCAGACCGAACGTACCGGAGGAACTAGAGACATTTTCGCTCCCGCTCAGTTTAAAGTTGTTTGCACCATGGGGAAGCTCCTTAAGCCTGCAAGGAACCTATGTCCGGCAAGAATTACAGCTCCGACCAATAACCACTCTATCCAGCACCAATGAGAGTTTTTTTACCGTCGACATTGAATTCACACACCGCCTAGGCCCTGGCCGTGGCGAGATTAACTTGGGGATCAAGAACCTCTTTGGCGCCGACTTCCGCTATCAGGATGTGAATACCTTACTTGGCGACACCGGCGATCCAGCATTCATTGACGAAACGCTCTTCTTCCTTGCCGGCACCTTACGTTTCTAAATTACCCGACACCATAGGGCAGAAGTGAACTAGCTCATAGTCGGGCGAGTGCCGTAGCCATTATTCTCCTCACACTTGAATATCCGTACACGGTAAATGTGGGGTAACAAAATGAAACTTACAGCGTTTGCAGCAATGGTTGGCTTCATGGCAGGTGCAGTACTTCTAGCAACAGCGGGTGATGCGTCGGCATGCACAATGGTGTACATACCGCCTTCCGGCTGGGTCTGCATCTAGATTAATCTCTACAAAGACGATTTTCTTTGTTGGCGCCCACCCCTGTACCCGGGGGTGGGCCTTTGCCCTCAAACACAACCTTGAGGCACATCAAATTCTTCGTTCGCCCCTCAATTCACATTTTTCACAATTCATGGAAAAATAGCTCCCTAGGTCATATTGCGGCGGGAGGTTGCCATGGGGCTGGTAACACCAATTACAGGAGCACGCGGACCTGCTTTTTCCGATCTCTTAACGGAGGAGCAGCGCCAAAAACTGCGAGACGTGGCGCATTTAAGGCAGGTCGCACAAAAAAAAGAGATTTTTCAAGAGGGAGACGAGGTTGACGGCCTCTATTTGATTGAATCGGGCGACGTCGCGATCACTTTGTCCTCGCCTGACGACAAGGAAGTGGTGGTCAATCGCTACGGGCCGGGCGACATCTTCGGCGAAATGGGGGTTTTGGACGAGTTACCGCGCTCTGCCAATGCGGTCGCACAGACCGATGTCACATTGTCCTTTGTGCGCTCGAAAGCGTTTCTGGACTTTCTGCGCAACGAACCGGACGTGGCCATTGCTCTTCTGCGGCTCCTCACCCAACGTTTGCGGAGAACCAGCGATGTGCTTTCCGATGCCAGCTTTCGGGGGCTGGAACACCGACTGGCAAAAGCGCTGCTATTCTTAGCCGAGTCACACGGTGTTGAAACCCCGGCGGGCATCG
>JANQMY010000401.1 GCA_028279895.1 Alphaproteobacteria bacterium | reverse complement strand
TCGGTTGATGGTGCAGGAAGGCAAAACCAATTCCTGGCGCATGGACTATATCGTCGACGAACACGTGTCGAAATTGCTTCGCCGTCTTAATGAGGTGCTGGACGTCCGCATTGAGCCGCATGCGTATTACGTTTTGGTGGGCTCTGGTGCGTTTGTCTTCTCGGTGTCTCATGAATGCCGCAAGCTGTTCGATACCGATCCGATGACGGACGACTTTATCGCCGCGCATGCCCGTTTGGTGGCGGATATCATCGAAGGGATGAACACCGCGGGACCGGAGGGCGCCTCGTGACATATCTTCTCTTGGGGGGCGTTGCCGTTCTGGTGGCGTGGTTTGTAATTGAAAAAGCTCGGCGTCGCTCGCACCCCGTGACGGGAGGTTTGAAATCGGATATCACGCTGCCGCACGATGCGCCGTTTGAGCTTTATGGCAATGCCTTTTCCCACTGCTCGCGGAAGACACGGCTGGTGGTGGCGGAATTGGGCATTCCTTACACGCACAAACCGATCGATTTGATCGAGACCGGCAGCTACGAAACGATCAGCCCGCATTATTTGCGGATCAATCCGGCAGGTATTGTGCCGACCCTGGTTCATCACGGCCATCCGATCTATGAGTCTGATGATATTATGGCCTATGCCACAACGCAGGCAGCGGACGGCGCACCTTCTTTGGTGCCGGACGATCCCGCGGCCCGAGCAGAGATGGATAAATGGATCTTGCGCGGCACAATTTCGAGCGACGAGCCTATGGGGCACCTCGAGACCTCCGCCGGCAGTTGCATTCCCGGTCTCACCTTGCCGATATTCGTTACAGCTATTCGTTACATTGCACTTCATCGTATTGCCGTGGGCCTGTTGTTTCATCCGGATAAGCGGCGGCCTATTTTCTTTGCCGCATCAAAAATCCGTAGACTGAAGGTGATGCTTCAGACGGCGCCGCTGCGAGATATCATGCATCGAAGCCGCGACCATATGAGGTCGCATTTGACCGATTTGCAGGCGCAGCTTGCGGCCACTGGCGGTCCTTGGATTTTGGGTGCGCAATTCACGCTGGCCGATATTTCCTGGAGCTGTATTTTTCTGCGGCTCGACGAAACGGGTTGGCTCGACCATTTCTTCTCGGGCGGAGAATTCGCGCGCTTGTCCGACTACTACGTCGCGCTTAGGGCCCGCCCGAGCTGGCACGACGCGATCACCGAAAAATCGCACCCCCTGATCGACGGCGCCTCGCACGACTTGAAGCAGGCCATTGCACAAGACGAGCGCATTCGCGAACTGCTTTACGCGTGAACACAAAGCACGCCAATAAGTACAAATCGCGCTCTTCTCTAGGCATATCCTTAACAACCTATTCAACTAATTCTGTTACTTCTCCTACTCTGTCAGTTCGAGTTTCAGGGTCGGAAATCATGAGTAAACAGCCCCTTACGCGCGTCTTGGTCATTGGTCTTGATTCCGGCGAGCCATCGCTGATCAAAGAGTGGGCGGGGCAAGGGCTTTTGCCCAATTTGGCAAAGCTCATGCAGAAATCGACCTGCGCAGACGTGAAAAACCCCAAAGGCATGGAATCGGGTGCGGTCTGGCCCACTTTTCATACGGCCAAGCTGCCCGGGCATTACGCTCAGCACGATGCCTTGCGCACCTTCGATCCCGATACCTATGGCTATCATCATCTGACCTATGACGATCTGCCTAAAGATAATTTGTGGCAGAGACTGTCGCGCGAAGGAAAACGCTGCTGCGTGATCGATTCGCCCTACGTGCCCCTCGATCCGGAGATCAACGGCACCATGATCGTGGATTACGCGCTGCATGTGCCGTCTCAGGGCTATGGTGTCGGTACGCTGCAAACTTTTCCGCCGGATGTCCGGGAAGAGGTGTTGGATGTCGCCGGGCCGGACCCGTTTTGCGGTGAAATGTGTGACGATCAACACATCGTCTCGCCGCGCGATTTCGAACAGTTTGTGGACAATCATCTTGTGCGCATCCGCCAAAAAGCGAAAGTGACGGCTCACTTCCTCAAGAAAGGAAACTGGGATTATTTCGAAACGGTTTTTTGCGACCTGCATTGCATTGGCCACCGGGCTTGGCACATCGCCGACCGTACACATCCGCAATACGATGCCCGGTATGAAGAAAAACTGGGCAACCCTTATCAGCGCGGGTTGATCGAATTTGACCGTCAGTTGGGCGAGCTCCTGCATTTGGTCGACGAACGCACGCTTACGCTGCTCTATGCAAGCCACGGCATGGGCCCGCAGCATTCCGCAACCGGGCTGCTGGATCGCATGCTGGAGGCGCTGGAAAGCGGCCAAGGCCATTCCAATACGGAGAATGTGAAGCGCTCGCTCAAGAAGCTCTGGCAAAGCACACCGCCTGAATTCCGCTCGCTGTTGGAGCCGATCAAGCGGCCGTTCCATGGCGCGCTCACGCCGCGCAAACATCTGGGGAACAGTCACGAACGCCGCTTCTTCGAGGTCTACAACACGCAGCGCACCGGCGGCGTGCGGCTTAATCTGATGGGACGCGAAGCACAGGGGGTTGTGGCGCCGGAAGACTACGACACCGTCCTGAACGAGATCATCGAGGGCTTGACGCCGGTGGTGAATGCGGAGACGGGCACGCCATTGGTCGTAGAATTCATCAAAACGCGAGAGCACTATGACGGCGACTTCGTGGCCAAATTTCCCGACTTGCTGGTGAAATGGGATGACCGCCACCCGATTACGCGCGTGGCTTCCGACCGCATCGGCACGCTGCGGCAAGATTATGAAATTTTGCGCACGGGCGATCACACGTCGGAAGGTATGTTCGCAGCCCACGGGCGCGGTGTTGCGGCCACACAATTGAACAACCATGTCGCCGCGCAAGATCTGAGCCGCACGCTGCTGGCCTTGCTGGGAGCGTCGACCGCGGATTGCGACGGCGAAACAATCCCGGCTCTGACGAATTTTGCCGCGTCTCCGGTGCCGGCGGAATAGGCGACACCTTCCGACCTACGGTATATCAGTATACGGACATATAAACGGCCGGGCGATAGGCTGCGCGCGATCAAATAGGACAGTCTTTCTGGAAATTCGGTGGCCGCTTCTCGCGATGTGAGGCCACCCCCTCTCGCGCGTCGTCGCCCATAAAGCCCAACATCTCGAGCGCCGTAGACGTGTCGAAGGTGGGGCCCGCCATACGCAGCCAATTGTTCAAGGAATATTTGGTCCAGCGCAACGCACTGGGCGAGCCGTTGGCCAGTTCCGTCGTCAATGACAAAGCCGTGTCCTGCAGTTCGTCATCGTCGACGCAGAGCGACACGAGGCCGATGCGCTCCGCCTCCTCGCCGGTCACCGGTTTGCCGGACAAGAGATAGTACTTCGCCTTCGCCATACCGCATAACAAGGGCCAAATGATTGCCGCAACGTCGCCCGCCGCCACGCCCAAGCGCGGATGGCCGTCGACAAGGCGGGCGGCTTTGCCGGCAATTGAGATGTCCGCCAAAATGCCCACCACCAGGCCGGCGCCGGCGGCCGGTCCGTTGATTGCCGACACAATCGGCTTGTTGCAGTTGATGATGTTGTAGACGAGGTCTTTGGCTTCTTTCCAAGTTTTCATCACCGCGTGGTGATTGCCGGTCATGTTTTCGATCATGTCGAAATCGCCGCCGGAGGAAAACGCCTTGCCGGTGCCGGTGACCATGACGGCATTCACATCCGGATCCCGATCGATATCGCGCCAAATGTCGGTGATTTGGGTGTGTGTCTGCTCGTCGACGGAATTATAGGTCTCCGGGCGGTTGAAAGTAATGCGCAGCACGCGGTCGGCAGGGGTATCGATCTTGAGCTTGTCATAGGCGGCATAGCGGTCTGTCATAATGTCGGTCCTTTGGTTGATGGGGTCTCGGCGGCTCACCCCAATTGCAGATGAGTCAATTCATGCGCCGCATGACTCATGCGGTGTGTCAGCAAGGTCGAGAGGTAATGCGCGCAGGTTTGTGCGTGGTCGGCATCCTCCGCCAAATTCACGGTCTCGTTCGGATCGCCGGCCATATCAAACAACAGGGGCGACTGTCCGGTGAAATGGACATATTTAAACCGGTCGTCGCGCCAAATGCATAGCTGATGTCGGTCCACATCCCGCGCGCCCGGTGGCGTTGGGGATTGGCGGTTCACCAACCGCCAATCAAACTCCAGAAACACGCCGTCGCGCCATGGCTCGACGATCTCTCCATGCACAAACGGCAAAAGGCTCATCCCGTCCCACGCATAGGGGATGCTCAGGTCCAGCCAATTCAGGATGGTGGGTGCAAGGTCCACATGCTCCGTAAAATGATCGATTTGGCGCGGCTCGGGGTGTCGCGGGTCGCGAATAATCAGCGGGACCCGATAGCTGCCGTCGTAGAAACCGCCCTTGCCCCACAGGCCATGTTCGCCCAATTCTTCGCCGTGGTCGGACGTAAAGACGACAAGCGTGTCGTCCCACTGGCCGGTCTCTTTAAGCGTGGCAAACACTCGACCGATTTGATCGTCCACTTCCGAAATCAATCCCATATAGATCGAGCGGGCCTGCCGGATCTCGTCGTCCGACAGACTCGCCATGCTGACCTGGCTCTGAAAATAGTCAGGCGAGTCGATAATCTGTTGCCACACCGCCACCAGCGGGTGAACCGGCGTTCTGTCGGTATTGGGTAACGGCACGTGGCGCCAATCATACATGGTGTTGTAGGGCGCCGGGGCGATCAGCGGCGGATGAGGCTTTAGGAACACCAGGTGCGCAAACCAGTCTGTATCCGCGTTGTCCTGTATATAGTCGATGGCTTGGTTGGCGATGAAAGCCATGTCGGAATGGCCGGCTTCGTATCGCGCCGGACCGGTCGAGAACGCGTCCAGAGGTCCTGCCGTTGCTGGATGGGTGTAGATGTCGAGAGGGCGGTCCGGCACGTCGTAGCCGAGTTGTTCGAGCCAGGCGAGCCACTGATCCAGCCCTTCCAGATTGAGATTGGCCAGGTGGCGAAACCCGGGCAGCACGCCTTCATAGGTAGTCAAACGGGGATCGTCGGGGGGCACCGTGCGGGGGTCGACCGAGCTGTCCGTATAGCCGAACAGCACCGGATCGAATCCCGCTTGACGCGCTTCAAGCGCGAGATTTGTGAATCGGGCATCCAACGGCGTGCCATTCGTCACCGAGCGATGCGTCATCGGGTAAAGGCCCGTCAGCATGGTGGCGCGTGCGGGGCCGCACGGTGTGGTGTTCGTAAAATGCTTTCGGAAAACAGTGGCGTTGGCGGCCAACGCGTCCAGCGTCGGTATGCGGATGGTCGGATGCCCTGCGAAGCCTGCATAATCCGCCCGCATCTGATCGACGGAGATGAACAATACCTTGCGCGCCATGACCGTCAGGCTCCTTCCGGCCTCTGGGCAATTCGGGTTACGATGTCGTCAAGCAGCGGGGCAATGTCACCCACCGTATCCACCACATAGTCCGCACCGGCCTCGGTCAAAAGGTGGGACGATGCTTGGGTCAGCCGGTGCCGCTCCTCGTCCGTCAGCGCGCCGAACGCATCGGCATTAAGGCCAACGCCGTTCCCCGATGCCGCCAGGCCGATGGTGACAAGCCCTGCGTTGCGTCCGGCTGTGATGCCAACCGCGGAATCGTCGACCTTTACGCAAGCGCCGGCAGGCCACACGCCCAATCGTTCCAATGCCTGCCAGATCATGAAAGGCGCAGGCCGCCCCTGGGGCACATCGTCGGCACAGATCATGACTTCCGGCGCATAGCCGTGACGTGCCGCTTCCGGCATCACAGCTTTCATGATCGTGCTGGTATAACCTGTGGTCGATCCTATTTTAATGCCGCGTTTCGTCAGCTCACGGACTAGGTCGAGAGCGCCGTCGATGGGCATGGCGCTGGCCGCGGCTTCCGTCACGGTGTGACGCTCCATTGCATCCAACAGGCGATCCACATCTTGCGCAGCCCAACCTCTGCCGTGTTGCGCCTGCCAAGCGGCCTGGATATCGGGCGCAGACAATATCGCTTCGATATGGGCCCGTTTCGCTTTGCCCATATCCGCGCGGACTTGAGCATCGCTGACCGCGACACCGCTGTCGTCAAACGCCCGGCGCATGGCGTTTGCCGGCACCAAGCAGCCGAAATCCACCATGGTCCCGGCCCAATCGAAAATGAAGGCTTTGATCATGCGGTGTCTCCCAATAGGTCGCGAATGGTGCGTTCGGCCAGGCCGAAGGCGGTGGACATGCCGGCCCCGCACGTCACCATCACCAGCCGGGTGCGAGCGGATGGGGCGTCCACGAAATAGGGATTGTCGGCATAGGGATATATGCCTGTCCAGCGGTCGAGTACCGGCGGTGGGGGCCGGCGAAACACCTTCTCGAACTCTTCCAAGATCAGGTGTTCCACATCGGACCTGTAAAACGGAGAGGGCGCGTCACCATAATGGTGGCTGTCGCCCACCACCAGGCTGCCATCGGCATTTTGTACCACGATTAGGTGAATGCCGTGCCGCAGATGATCCGGCTGTTCATTTTCGATACGGTTTAACAGGGGCTGCGCGGACGGAAGCGCGGCATACCCTTCATAACGTACCAAGCTGAGGTCCGATTGGACGGCGAACGGCAGGCGAAATCCCGGATCGGCCAGGCGCATCATCTGCAGCTGGCATTTCTTCAACCCTCGTTTGGAGAGAGCTTCTTTGTAAAGAGAGGAAAAATCCGCCCCCGGACAAATGACTGTGGCGCCGGCCGCAACGTTTCCGGTGGAGGTCTGCACGGTATTGTCGTCTATTCCGAGCACCGCGGTGCCCGGCGCGAACGTCACGTCCCATTCCCTTTGCAGATAAGCGATCAACGAGGAAATGGCCTCGGGCGCTTCGAAGCGCAGTTCATAGGGGCTCAGCAGGGCCGTCTCTATATCCTCGAAGGGCAGGCCGGGATAACGCCGGTGCAGGGTGGCGCCATCCACCAGATCGCATTGGGCGCCCATTTCGCCGGCGGCGAAGTTTTCGAGCACGGCAAGCGCTTCGGCCCGCTGGGCAATGACGCAAAGGCCGTGATGCTGGATGGATGTGGTGAGGGCCGGAGCAATGGCGGCCCAAACCTCGCGGCTACGGCGGGCAAGCTGCCACATATCGCCTGCCGCTTGGCCCGTGACGGTTATGAAGCCGAAATTCCGGATCGACGCGCCGCGCGGGCGCGCATCCCGGTCGAACACGATCACGCGCCGGCCCGTTCGAGCGCTCCAATAGGCGTGGGCCAGGCCCAAAATGCCCATGCCCACAATCGCGACATCGTAAGTGGCGGTGGCCATAAAGACCCGGAAGTTGCGAGAGACAGGAGGTTCGGCGGCCATTAGGCGGGGGTGCACCCGGCCTGTCAACCGCCCGCTTTCCCTCCAATACCGGCCGCACTCTGATGGCTTTGGAGGATGAAGCGAGGCGGCCGTGACGCCCGTAAACGATGGGCGCATGGGGTAGATCCGATGTTTGATGTCCGGGCCTGCCCTCTCCCCCGGCCCAACCACCCCAAGGGTACCCTCGCACGGGTGGTTGGGCCGGGGGAGAGGGCAGGAGGTGCCCGTAAACGATGGGCGCATGGGGTAGATCCCGGTTTTGGGCAGTGGACCCCCCGCCGGCGCCGCAACCAAAAAGGCCCCGTAGGGCCTTAAGGTTGATTCAGCGGTGTGAGCGATGTCGCTCATGCATGGGCGCTCCGGTTCGCGCCTCCCTCAAACTTGTATATTATCACATTCCGTTTGCGAGATCATGCGGCTGTTGCGCCAGCCGAATGGTTCCCTCCGGCGCGTAACGCCATCCGTGCACGTTTCCAAAATTGACATTACCGACGAAGGAACATTCCATGGCCCCTTCAAGCAAGTTCTGGGACAAGTCTGCCGAGAAATACTCGAAGCAGCCGGTGGCGGACGAAGCTGCCTATCAAAAAAAGCTGGAGATTACGCGCCGCTACTTTCAGCCGGACATGACGGTGTTGGAGTTGGGCTGCGGAACCGGTTCCACAGCGCTGGCGCATGCGCCTTATGTGAAACACATTCGGGCGACCGATATCTCGGCCAATATGCTTGCCATTGCTAAGGACAAAGCGGCGGCGGCAAACGTTACCAATGTCAGTTTCGAGCAAGCCACGGTGGAAGACATCGCGGTGGCGGACGGCACCGCCGATGTGGTTATGGCGCATAGCCTTCTTCATCTGCTGGAAGATAAGGAGGCCGCACTGGCGAAGATTTATCGCATGCTGAAGCCTGGGGGCGTGTTCGTCAGCAACACGGTGTGCCTTGGGGACAAGATGTGGTACTTCGCGCTGATCGAACCGGTTGGCCGGCTGCTGGGGTTTATGCCCATGGTAAAAGTGTTCACGGCCAACCATCTGGTCGAACGGATCGGTCAGGCCGGGTTTGCGATCGACCACCAATGGCAGCCGGAAAAAAGCATCGGCGTGTTTATCGTGGCGAAAAAGCCGGGCTATAGCGTTTCCAGGTGAAGTGGAATCCGGTTCACCGTCCGGAAACGCGTAAAACAAAGAGTCTGGAGCCGTTTTGTGTTTCAATTAAAACCAAAATGGCTCTAG
>JANQMY010000393.1 GCA_028279895.1 Alphaproteobacteria bacterium | reverse complement strand
CTCCGCCTACCGCAATGGCCGCTGGGCGCAATATCTGCGGGCGCAGGGTGTTTCTGACGACTATGCCATGGATCAACTGTTGACCTTGGAACGCACGTTGCGTCACGGCACGCCGGAAGAAAAGCGTCGCATAGCCGCTTACATGCTCACGTCCTATGACATCCCGGCCCGGCAAGCCGTTGCGGAGGCGCTTTCCGGCCGGGAACGAAACCTAGCGACCACCGCGTTCGAGTCGTTTGGCGACACTGTCGATTCCAATGGCCAAAAACTCCGCCCCCATTTCAAAGCGTTAAAGCGTGACATGCAGAGACTGATGGATGCCAGTCCGGGGCTGTCGATTCAGAATGCATATGCGCAGGCCGCCGCGAAAAGAGGGTTGGGCGCTACGGTGAATGGCCAAGGAAAAACTGTGCGCCAAACACTGGAAGAAACATACGACCGGATCATGGCGCGGGAAGGCCGCGGCACACGACACTAGCAATCACGATACTGATCAAAAGGAGTCATTAGCATGGCACGTCAACGGTCCGGCCCGCGCCGGCACAGGAAGAATAGAGGTAACGGCCCCACCGGGTTTGGCTTGGGGCCCCGGCCGGGGGTAGAGATCAATCCGCTCGATCCCATCGAGGAGGATGATGAACCTCTGAACCCGCCGGAGGAATCCATCCGCGCATCGATTGAAGAAGCGTTGAGGAGCGGCGAGTTCAATCGGGAGCAAATTCGGAAATGGGCGCATTTCGACATTCCCGGAGTCAAGAGAACGACCAAAGGCGTCTTCGATCGGGACGCGATAAGCGAATTGGGCCTTGAGCCGCCCTCGGAATCCGACGACTTGCTGCAGGCGCCGGGGCGCAGAGGGGGCGGCTTCCTGGTGCCGCCGGAGATGCGCAATCGCGTCTCCCGAGAGCCGGTGTTGGACCTTCCGGACGACTATCTGCTGAATATCCGGGCGCGTGATGAAACGCCTGAGCAAATCGAGGCGTTGCTAAAGGGAGACATCGATCCCCGTGCGGGCAACGCCACGGCGCTGGCGGAGATTCTGCCTAATACAGGTGTGCCATTGTCCGATTTGTCCCTGGAAGAAGCGGCCCGCAACGCGATGAAGCCGGGCGTCCAGGCCTTGGAGGCGCAAGGCGCCAACACTGCGCGGCATGCAAACGTTGCTCAACTGCCGCCGGAAGAACGCGTGCGATTGGCCGAGGCCCATGGCAACGACGTTCGGCCGCCCGCGCCGACGCATCATGTGAATGGTCCCGGCGTCGGGCCGGATCCGGCGCTCGAACAAATTGCGGCGCGGGATGAATTGCGCAACCCCGTGCCGCCGCAAAGCGCAGTGCCGCATGTTCAGCAGACACCGGGCGTGAGCAGACCGCTGACGCCCGGGCAAGTCGATCAGCTTACGAACAGTGCTCCGGCGGCAACGCAGGCGTCCGCGTTCCTCAACCGCCCCAACGCAGCGCCCACTCTCACTGGTGACCCCGTCACGGACCAGGCGATCCAACTCGCACAAGCTCAACTCCAGGCGCCGGTTGGCGGACCATCTTCGCCATTTGATCACCAGACGTTCGGCCAGCAAGCTATCCGTGAAGCGTTGGCACGATTAGGGGTGCCTTTTGATCCATCAGAAATGGCCCAAATGGGCGCAGTCGAACTGCACCACAGGTTTAGACGGCCGCAGTCACCGTCGGATGATGTGATTGATCAATCTACGGGGGCGGGCAACCAGGTATCTGTCACAAACTCACGCGATCGAGGTCCAGTAAATCTTGTCGCACCGGAAAGCCAACGAATTGATGCGAGGTTGGGTGCCGGAAGAGGTCTTAGTTCGGTAGATGAAGGCGGCCGTGATGTTCAGGTTGCGCAGTGGCTTCCGGAGCGTTGGCAGCGCAACGCAGCAGAATCGAAACACACCAGGCCGGCAAAAGGTGAACCGGGTCAACGTACGATAGAACTTCCCGAGTTAGGAATTGAAGTGCGCGGACCAATCGACAAATCAAACACAAATGTTGAAAAAGCTGCTAAGGCATTCGAGATGATTGGACCTGCAATATTGGCATCGGGAGATGAAGACATCATTAGTGCCTGGGAATGGATTCAACGTCGAAACGACATCGTTGTGGTTACATATCACAAACCGAAGATTACGGGTGCCGGGCAACTAACCCCGAGCGAAACCAGAGCAGACATATCTCCAGATCATCGAATAACGTTTTTTCCCAAGGCGTTCTTTGAGAATGGCAACGAGCGGACGCAATGCCAAATCGCGACAACCGCGTTGCATGAGGTGTTACACAAAGCTGCGCGCTATGAAATAGCAGAAGAAGATAAAACCGAATTCCCCACCAAAGTCGACTTTGAAGAACACTTGACGAAAGAAGCACGAAGATTCTTGAATGAGTGGGGGGTATGTCCGCAGGAGGAATGATGCTGAATACGGTTCGTTTGGCGTTGATCGGAGTTGTGGTGTTCGTGCAATCACAAACGGCCTTCGTGTTCGCTGAAGAAGATGTTGGCGAGTTCAAATACTTGTATGTAAGCCTCAATCCGCCGGTAAAAGGCTTTGGTATTCTAATCAAAAGTGAAGAGTGGCGGCTTTTTTACGATGGCGAAGAGCGTCGTGGTGAATTCAGCCGGCCGGATGCAACAGACTTCCAGTATCTTCGACTGGAGGGGGAAAATGGTTTTCAATTCGCCTATCCGGTTGGCCGGGAGACCGGCGATGACTCCTGGCGTTTCAAAGATTGCCATTATGAGATCCTGGATAAATCACGGGATTTTCATGACATCAATCCGGACAGGGAAACAGCCACCACCCTATTCACGATACAAAGCGATTGCGCATTCTCCAGACTGCGCGCGCTCTATCTTTACCAAGAAGCAGGCGGGTTGGTGGGCTTTGTTTTGAGCGAATCTTCCACAGACGATGCGAATGGAGGTTATAATAAAGTCCAAACCTTTGTGCCGGGACTGAGGGCCGGTTTTGGATCGCTGGGCGCCAATTAGGTTAGTACCCTAACCCACTGAACGAAAGACGGAGAGATGCACAGCGTTTCATCCCATGCGAAAAGGTTGTTGCTTCTGGCAATGGTTGTGCTTCTAAACGCGTCCGTTGGCTGTGCACCCAAAGATCGATCCGACTACTTCTATCGGTACTATTACCATCCGGTTTTGAGGCCGGCGGAGTATTTGGAAATCACCAGCGGCAACATTTCTCGCTGGATTAGAATCATTCACATCTATCAAGACGGTGCGGAAGTGAGCCCGCCCTATGCAAAGCGCTACCACTTCTTTCACATGCCAGGCCCCGACGGTTTGCATTTCGCGATCCCGGTGTCGCGATCGGAAAATACGCTGACATGGAGGTTCAAAGGCTGTGTGTACGAGGTTTTGGAACGAAGAACAGGACTGACCGACGAAAACACGGATCCTGAGACGAATGAAACCTACTCCATCATTCATGGCGCGTGTCCCGACAAGGATTTTGAAATGAGATACGGCTTTGCGGAATCGCGCGGACTGCTAGGGTTTGCGACAGGCAGAACTAAGCTAATCGATGGACGCGAGGTGTTTATTCAAGAAGATCCGTACATTGGAATCGGCTTGCCTGGTTTTGGACTCAGGTGGAGTGGGGACGAGTGAGTGGATGGTTTATCTCTTGGTCTGAGTTTCCCGGCCGCGTTTCTAATCGCGAGTTGACAAGGCTGTTTGCTTGAGCCGACCGGTGGAAAAGGAACAGGGGGTTAACGTTTTGCGACGACAGAGGCTATTTCTCAGGCAGTGGCTTGCGATTGGATTGGTTGCATACGGTGCAGCGCTAGCCTTCGGCGTCGACGTGACGACGGCCGGTCAGTCCACTTTCCGCGCGCTAGATGTATCGGACGTTTCCATAGAAGCCAGTGTGCGCCCACCCTATGAGAAAACGCACGTGTCCATTTCCAAAGACAAAGGGTGGATTACATCATTGTCGATTTCTGTAACTGATGGCGAGGCGGATGTAGCCGCGGTGCTTCCTGGCTTGTTCTTTAAGAAGTTTCCAGACCCTCAATTGCAGACGATACGCATCTTGGACTCTATCTCAGAAGGCAGCGGGGTCGGCATTGCGGTCAGTCTGAAATATGGCCCGGCCGTAGCGGTTGTGTATAAAGACGGAGAGTGCCGACTTCTGACAAAAAAGGATGGGGCCAGTGAGCGCGCTGACTCGCAGATCGAATACGCCACCGCGGAAATTTATATAGACCTCCTTGAAGATCGAACGCTGTCGTTCAGCGGTCGTGATGCTTGTTTCAATCCAGACGAATGGGAAGAGGAACTCGCACTCAAAGAGGGTGAGCATCTTACCGGGACTGGATGGCGCGCATTTCAGGAACGCATCGACCGAAAACAGCGGAAGGATGCACGCGCTCTCAAGGAGCGGGGCTTGGACGAAATAATGGTCTATACAGTGACGCCCAAAGCGGCGGCGTGGGAGAGATTGGAAATGTCTGGCCGGTCTCCAGAAGGGAAAACTCAAGTGGATTTTGGTGCCAAGCGTGGAGTGCCTGGTTTTCCTGCGGCCGATCGTTCGAATACGTCTGCGGATCTATTCGGTGGCGTGTTGCAGGACCTATGGATTCGCATCGACAACGAGGAGCAGTTTCGTCTTCCGAAACCGCTTTTGTCCCAGTTCGACCGGCCCGTGTTGGACACATTGAGTTTGGAGATTTCGGATGCACGTGCCTCCAACGATTCCCCCATGCTCAAGATCTCATTTCGATATGGGTTGTTATGGCGAGACGGATTGAAAGGGCAGACTTGCAACGTGATGAAATACGCGGAAGGGACTACCCCTCCATCGCGGGAAAGTCAACTGGACACCAATCGTGCTGAGATTGTCATTACAAAAGACGGCGAGGTGTTGAGTGTCTCGAAGCGCAATCCCTGCGAATTGCCAATTTAGAACGGCGAAGCACTGCCGGAGTGAGTTTTGCACTTGGCCGCGTTCTGGCTTATGTCTCAGGGCATGAGCACAGCGACTAACCTCAAGAAGAAACTTGAACAAGGCACTTTCGTCATCGCGCCGGGGGTGTTTGACGGCCTGTCCGCGCGGTTCGCGGATGCGCAAGGCTTCCACGCCCTTTATATGACGGGCTATGGCGTGAGCGCCAGCTTACTGGGCAAGCCGGATGCGGGGTATCTGACCGCCACGCATATGGCGGACCGGGTGCGCACGATCTGCGCGGCGACGACAACGCCGTTGATCGCCGATGCGGACACGGGGTTCGGCGGTCTCGTCAATGTTGAAGAGGCTGTCCGTTCATACGAAGCAGGTGGGGCGGCGATCATCCAACTAGAAGACCAAGAATTCCCGAAACGCTGCGGACACACCAAGAACCGCACGGTCATTCCACTGGATGAAGCTGTGGCGAAAGTTCAGATTGCCGCGCAATCGCGCGCCTCCGATGAGTTTATGATCATGGCGCGGACGGATGCGCGGACGAGTTTGGGATTAGATGAGGCATTGCGGCGCGGCGATGCGTTTCGCGAAGCGGGCGCCGATATTCTGTTTATTGAATCGCCGGAAACACCTGACGAAATGGCACGCATCGGCCAGGAGTTCAAAGGCACCTGGCTGCTCGCCAATATGGTGGGCGGGGGCCGCACGCCGCTGCTCAACGCCGACGCGTTGGAAGAGCTTGGCTTCCACATCGCCATTCATCCTGTCTATGGTTTGGCCGCGGCGGCGGCGACCTATCAGGCCGCTTATGCGCATCTCAAAGCAACGGGCAATCAGGACGGTGCGCCGGTCGACCTGATCGACTTCGAAGAGTTGAACAAAGCGGTCGGCTTCGACGCCGTCTGGTCGTTGGACGAGACGTTTAAGAAGTAATTTGTCTGTGTTCGCCTTTGGCGAACAGTCTGGAACCATCCCACGCCCCCTTCCCAACCACCCCTACGGTACACTGCCGGGTGGTTGGGAAGGGGGCGTGGGATGGCTTGGTAATCATACAAGGAATCAGCCCAAGAAGCAGCGCTTCTTGGGCTTTTTTTGTGCCGCGTCAACGAAAGAGGAATTGCATGAGCACGGATCAAGAAGGCACTATCGAGCGCCCGGAAGACATCGGCGAAAGCCCCGGCGCCATCGTCAAGCGGTGGCAGATGGAATGCGAGCTGGCGGAGAAGGCCGAAAAGAAATGGCGCGACGCGGCCGGCCGCAATATCGAACGGTATCGCGGCGCCAAGATGACATCGTCGCGGTTCAACATACTCTGGTCGAACACGCAAACGCTCATGCCGGCGTTGTACCAGAAAAGTCCGCTGCCGGATGTGCGTCGCCGTTATCGCGATGAAGACCAGATCGGGCGCACCATCGCCGAAGGGGTGGAACGGGCGCTCGCCTTTTCCGTCGACAATTACGATTTCGACAGCACCATTCGCTCCTCTGTCCTCGATTATTTGCTGACCGGGCGCGGGGTGGTCCGTGTACGGTACAATCCGCACTTTCTGCCGGTGGAAGATCCGCCGCCGCCACTTGCCGCGGGGTCCGCCCCCAAACCAAAAGAGGCAGCAGGTCCCCTGCCGGGTCTCGGTACGCCCTTGCCGGGTGCCGGTGCGGCGGCGGGACCGGCCCTCCCCAATCAGCCCTTCCCGCTACTCGATCCGGAACAACTCCCCAAAGGCGATGCGGCGCAGGCAGAGCAGTTTCTGACGGAGCTGGGGGAGGAAGGCGCCGCACCCCCCGAACCGCCGCTTGAAGAAGTGGCTTATGAAGAAGTCACCTGCGAGCCGGTGGAATGGGACGATTTCCTCATCAGCCCCGCACGCCGGTGGGACCATGTGCGCTGGGTGCGTTTCCGCCACCGATTGACCCGCAAGGAACTTGAAGATTTGGCGCCGGAGGTGGGCGGTGACGTGCCGCTCGACTGGACACCGGCGGGCTTCGACGAAGCCGACAACACGGAAAAAGGCGGGCCGGGCGATGCCATGAAGCGCGCCTTGGTGTGGGAGATTTGGGACAAGGATTCGCGCAAGGTGCTGTTCATTGCGCCGTCTTTCAAAGCGGGGCCCTTGAAGGTGGAAGACGACCCGCTGGGCCTGCGCAGTTTCTTCCCTGTGCCGCGCCCGCTTTATTCGATCCCCGCGCCGGATTCCCTGGTGCCGATCCCGGAATATCAGATCTATGAGGAACAGGCGAAGGAGTTGAATGAAGTCAGCCGCCGGATCAACAACCTCACCAAGGCGTTGAAGGCGCGCGGCGTGTACGATTCCACCATTCTCGAATTGCAGCGCGTGATGGATGAAGACGACAACGCCCTCATCCCGTCCGATGGGGTCACATCGGCCATGGCGGCGGGCGGGCTCGACCGGGCGATCTGGTTCATGCCCATCGAGGTGATGGCGGGCGTTTTGCGCCAGCTTTATGCCAGCCGCGAGCAGATCAAACAGACGATTTATGAGATCACCGGCATTGCAGACATCATTCGCGGCGCCACCCACCCGCAAGAAACCGCCACAGCCCAGTCCTTGAAGGCGCGCTTTGGCAGCCTGCGGCTCGACGATCGGCGGCGGGAAATCCAGCGCTTCATCCGCGATATCTTCCGGTTGAAGGCGGAAGTCATCGCTGAACACTTCGCGCCCGACACGCTGGGCCTCATTACCGGTGTGGAAGTAACCGACGACATGCTGCGCATCATGCGGGCCGATGTGGCGCGCGGTGTACGGATCGATGTGGAATCCGACATCACGGTGGGTGCCAATTTGGCGGAAGAACAACAAGCGATGACGCAGCTTTTGTCCGCCGTTACCCAATATGTCACGGGCGTGGCGCCCCTGGTGGCGCAGGGCATTATGCCGCTGGATGCGGCGAAAGCCATGTTGCTCTCCGCCACGCGGCGCTTCCAGATGGGCCGCGAGGTGGAAGATAGCCTCATGCAAATCGGCGAAGCAGCCGACCCGCTGGCGGCTCTAGGCGGTGGTGGCAATCCGCTCGCCGCGTTGTTGGGGCCGGGCGCGGGTGGTCCGTCGGGAGTGGCGGGTGCCTTGCCGGCGCCGCCTATCCCGGGTGCGGTCCCGCCGGCAGGTCCGCCGAGCCCCGGCGTACCCGACCCTGCCGCCGCGGCCCCAGCGGCCGGCCCATCCCCGGAAGCGCAAGCCGAAAAGCAGATTGATGTCCAGGTACGCCAGTTGGAAGCGCAGATGAAGCTTGCTGCGGCCCAACAGCAAGCCCAGCTCGATTAAGCGCGCCATCAAATGGAGATGGAACGTTTGCAGCTCGAGCGTTTGGCTTTGCGCGAGCAAATGGAACTGAAACGGCAAGAGCAGCAATTGAAGCTTCAGGACGCGGCCCTTCGCCAAAACGGCGCTTCGCCGTTCTAACGATAGCGTTTCCAGGTGAAGCATGCTCTCGGGCTTGACCCGATGGGTGGAATCCGGTTCACCGCCCAAAGTCTATTGGCGGAAACGCGCAAAACAAGGAATCTGGAGCCGTTTTGCGTTTCAATGAAAACCAAAACGGCTCTAGAAGGGAATGAGATGCGACGAACCTATCGATACGATCCGCAGACGAAGCGTCTTGTGGAAACCACCCCCAAACGCCGGGCCCCTGCAAAGGGGCCTTTTGTTTGGTCGGACTTGCCCGGCTATCTCTCGCCGGTGTCGGAGCCCGGCAGACCCAAATGGGTCGAAGGCCGCGCCGCCCGCCGCGAGGACCTGAGGCGCAATAATTGCCGTGAAGTAGACCCCGGTGAGTTCAGCAGGGGAAGGGTCAAATAGCGAGGTTTGGCGAGACTTTAGCGGGGCTGCAGTTTCGATTAATCAGCTTAAGGAGAAAAAATGTCTATCAAAAACGATGTAAAGCTAAGATCGGTGGTTAGAAACAGTATGCCAAACGTCAGCGGCCCGTCGCTGGATGAACTTGCATTGCTCGCGTTGCGGTCAGCGCCTGCTTTGGCTCGATCATGGGGGTCGACATATGCAGACGTGGACAAAGTGTCCCCATCACTCGCCGGTCCCAAGTTATCGGATATGGCAAACTATCCTGTCGTTTACTCCCAACCAAGGCAGGCACTAATTTCGCCCACGCTTAAAAGCGACATCGATAACATCGTCGCAAATTCATTAGACATTCGTTTTCCATCGTCGACGGGAATAGTAGATGCAAACGGAATACTGGCCTCAGGTGGCGAGGTTGTATCAATGAGTGCTAATCCAACGTCTTTAGACGAGGCGGCACTTCTTGCGCGTAATCAGATTGGTTCACCTGATGACCCCGTTGTGCAGGCACTATTGAATGCCACCGCGTCCGAGAAAGCGGCCAATGATCGAGCAATCGATACGTCGAACGATCTTGATAGGGAAGTCCAAGATGAACCTGCCGTGTCGGCGCGGCAAACCGATACCGAATTGGGGAGGCCGACAGAATTGGCCGCTAACTCAAGGCCCCAACTAAGCACCGAATGTCAAGGAATAGGGCGCGAAATCGCAAATAGCCGAGATCGAAAAGAAAAAATCTTGAGAGAATTGTCGGGTGTAAATGGCCGGATTCGAGCGAAAAGCGGCGAACTAGCCGAGCTCGCGCCAGAATTGGCTGAAGAGATGGGCGAGGCAATAAGAGATCTTCTCATTGTGGGTGGGAAAAAAAGCAAACTAGAGCGAGCGCTCGATATCGCACAAATAATCAAAGGCGCCATATCTCAATTTGCTGGTCCAACAAGAAAAAAAATTGAGAAACTAACAAAGGACATAGAGAGCCTATCGGCACAAGCAGATAAGCTTCATGGCGATTTGCGTAGTGTCGAAGCGGAGTTGAAAAAAGCGTGGGCTGACGCAGGTCATCATAATTGCAAATTTGAACACTACCATACCAACAACTACTAAATTATGGAACTACCAAGTTGACCTAGCATGTCGGCGGCGTTCGATTTTTTGCTTTACAGTATTGATCTCTTCTTCCGTTAGCTGGCGCTCGAGTTCTTCTAAATCGAAGGAAAGAGTAGCGCCACCCAATTGTGCCGTGAGACCCCAAAAGTAAGCATTGGCAGGTTTGTTGGGTTTTACCGGGCCATGCAATATGTATTTCGCTAGCTTGGCCTGCGCCGGTGGATAGTCTTCTTCATCAGCCAGCCTAACCAACTCAAAAACCGATATAGCTAGCCGCCGCTCTACTTCCTTCGATGTTTCGGTTTTCGGCGTTTGCTTTTTTGTTCGATCCGTCGCCCAAAACAAGTTCAAGTTTCTGGGGCCGTCTTCGATGTTCCGCACCAATCGTTCAAGTTTTGCGCGATTTGACCCCAAATCTTCAGCGTCACTTAGATAACTGCGGTGCGCATACTCACTATATGACGTTTGAAAGTACTGTCGGCGCAAGTCGACCAGTTTCATAATTCGCTTTGCGCAGATTGTTCTTTGGTCATTCAAGTCACGAAATCGCTCGGGGATATCATCAGTATAGGCAGACATAATATTCGCTATTGCCGTGTGGTCGACCGGATTTCCTAATACGGGTTCGGAGTAACATGTTGCCCACGTGAACAAGAACTTTATGTAGATATGTGCCGTCTTCCAAGAACGACCGTAGTTGTTTCGATCTAGTTGGGTCATAAACGCAACATAGGAGTATTGGGTTTCTCGTGGCGGCTCGCGAGATGTCTCACTCACTTGTTTTAAGTCGAACTCAATTGATTTGAGGGCAGATGACATTTGGCCAGCTAGATACTCCGGATCCCAATCAGACACGCACCGCTTGTTCAGAGTGAACTCAGTCCTAACCAATTCCGCAAGCCTGTCTCGCGCTTCCCGTACATCAACAATGAGCTCTTGGGCCTCCTTGCATTTGCCTTGTTCAGCAAGCTCATAGGCCGTGGGAACCCAATCGACGGTCATCCTCAGCGGACGGTGCATCCGCCAATTGTCGAAGGCAAAATAGGTGACAAGTATGATCGCGGCCACGGCAGCAATGACAAGCGACACCCCGATCGCGCGCCAAATTGGCATTGGTGTTCCCCTATTAAATTGAGCCAGTTTTTGCTTTTCCACAACACACACACACACGCTGGCGATCATCGCAACCTCTCTAGGGTAATGCAAGTTCTGCGCGAAACCCCAGAAGCCGATCTCTATTTTTCAGAAAGGAACTGACATGACTGATGACGAAAAATCCATGCGCGATACGATGGAAGAGGTTTATGACCGCATGACGGCGGAGGACGGCGGTTCGGAAAGCGTCGAATCCGAGACGATGGACGCACATGACGACGGTACCGATCATGCCGATGTCACGGCCACCTCGTCCGACGACTATACGTTTGAAGGGGGCGGCTCATATGAGGCGGAGGATGGGCTCGGTGTTCAGGAGGAACAAGCATTTCACCAACCCCAGGCGCCGCAAGGCTTTGACCCGCAGTTTGAAGGTCCAAACTTTCAAAATGCCTCTTACGCCCCCGACCCCGGGGTTTGGGCACCCTATCTTCAGGAAGTCGGCGTACCGGCGGATCAGGCTTTTCAAATCCTTCTGCAGACGGAATACTCTTTACGTCACGGTACGCCAGAACAAAAGCGCAATGCCATTCTCGGCATCATGTCGGAATATGGCATCGACATCGGATACGGCGTGCCGTCCGCGCAACAACACGTGCCAACGCCCATTCGCGATCCGGCAGTGCCTTACCTCGAGCAGCAATTTGGCGTCTTGCTGAATCACCTCGCCCAACAGCAGAGGGCGAACAATGAGGGAAATCATTGGAAGGTGAGAGCGCAAATTGCTGAATTCAAATCCCGAACAAAAGACGGGAAACTTCTTCATCCGCACTATGACAGTGTGAAACAAGAGGTGGGTGCGCTGCTCTTGTCGAGGCAGGCGCGGACACTTGATGAAGCTTATCGAATGGCAATCCACGCGAATCCGCATATCCGCGAGAAACTCTCGGAGGAACGGCGCAGTGAAAGACGTGTGGCCGCTCATGAACGCGCCCAAAGGGCGAAGAAAGCGGTCAAGGCGAGCGTATCGCCCTCGGCGTCTCCAGGTGGTCCGAAGGTTCCAAAAACAATGCGTGAGACAATGGAGGAAGTCTATGACCGGATGACGTCGTAAGCCGCGACAAGAGACCATTAGCAGGATATTTGTGAAACCCAAGCCCGCCTTTGGCGGGCTTATTTTGTGGAGAAAACAGATGGCTCGGAGTCCGAGATCACGCAACCGGCGGCAAAGTTCGGTCAAGAACGAAGTTGGGCGGAGACCTGATCTCCGCGCAGATCCACGTGAAGACTTAAGAAATTCGCAGCCGCATCCGATAACAATTGATGGTGGCCAGCTAGACAATCCTTCGAGAGATAACCGGTCGAATAGTCTAGCAGATGAGGGGTTGGAAAGGGGGCTTGATCGCCGGGTCTTGTCCCGAGGGCTAGCGAGTGATTTTGAGTATCACTCGATACGGCCCGATGGCGCCGGGGTGAGCACGTCGTCTCTGGACGAACTCGCTTTATCTGCGTTGGGCGCTGCGCCGGTCCCGACCCTAGATCAGACAAACCTGGTGAATGCCGCGGGTCGGCCACAGAATCAAAATCTGCTGGTTGACCAGGCTACAGTTCAGCCGAAAATGCAGGCTGTTCATCAGGCGGTTAGTCCCCCTGTCGGATTGGTGCCGCTCGATTCCAACGATCGATTTGGATCAGCGATTCCGAGTGCCGGTTTGGAAGGCATGACCGGCCTTGTAAGTCGCGCTCCGATGCTCCCATCGGAACACCAAAACATTCTTCACCCTACAAACGCACAGCACGTTGATGTACAGCCGCATCTCTTGCAACAGATGCCGGGCGTGACTCTCGCGACAGTCGGTACCATCCCGGAATCGCTGGACCAGCTGGCCCTTCTAACTTGGGAGGCCAATGTTCCGCCGCTGGATGATGACGAACGCGGGTTGATCGACCTACTCCATCCCGAAGAAAACACAACATTCAACCTTACACAGAACGCGGCTGCTACCGCGGTTACTCCTGAGGCAGAAAAAGTGCTATCGAGTGCATCGCCGAAAGCGCGCGGCCTACTGACGCGTGCGCTCACACTTGGAGGAGAGGTTGCCGGAACTGCGACGCTTCTCTTGTCCGGTGCAGTGCTTGTTGCAACGACCTCAGAGGTCGGTGGCGAAGAAGAACGCGGCTGGTTGGGTGAGAACAAAACGTTTCGTTACAAAGTGCGTCAAGATGAGCAAATTGCTCAAGTTGAAATGAAAGACCCTGAGACGGGAAAATGGGTTCTCGTTGGAACAGCGGTTAGGAGCGTTAACGAGGACGGAAAAACCGAAATCAAAGCATTTCGGCCGATTCCTGGAAAGGAAGAGGTCTTTTCTGAAATTCCCGGATTCGATCCGGACGACAGTGAGGTCACACCTGAAGGCCGTAATCCGAACGAAAGCTTCATTACAGTGCCTGGTCTAGAGGTGCCCGAACCAAGTGAGCCTCAGGTCTATGTCTTTCCTGACATGTCAGAGGAAATAAAACGTTTCCTGCCTAACATCCATGAAGATCGTCGTGAAACACAGAATACAAAGGATCTAGCGAAGCTTCTCGTAAGGTGGATGGAAGAGCAACTCCCTCACTATGAACACAAGGCAGGAGGCTACAAGTGGAATCAAAAAGAAGGTGAATGGGAGCCTTCCAGTGAGCAAGTGATATATCCTGGCCAAATGTTCAAGGAAGAGATAGAAAAACTCGAGCAAGATCTCAAATACAGGGGGCGGACAAAAGGCTCCGTACTACCCGACCTTACATTCGAGTATAAGATCAGTTCAACAGAATCAAAGTTTGTCTATATCCAGACTGTTGATGTGGATGAAAACTGTAAGCCCACTCAACGAGAGCTCGACAATGCGGACCGATTGAGGAGAGCTACTGGCCAAACAGTTTATCTAATTCCGAAAACGTGGCAGAGTGAAGCGTGTCGTTGACACGATCCTGAGTAGACTTTCGTTTTTTGATTCATGCGCTGGTATGCCGGTACAGAAGCGAAACTATCATTGGCGGTCAAAACAAATCGGCTTTTCGCGCTCGGATGAAGCTGCCTTTTCGCGTGCGCTGAGAAATGTGTTCGACCGGGTTATCATAGTAGATACAACCAAAATTCGTGGCGTGCTGTTTGGGAAAGCGACAGTCCCCACACCGGCTGATTTAGAGACGCACACATTTGACCGTTCCTACAACCTCAGGCCCGAAGCCTGGGTTGTCGATGAAGATTGGGATTGTGATCTATTGTTGACGAGGCAGGGCCGGGCAATCATTCAAAGCAGGAATAGAAATCCGACTTCTTTGAACGCACACATTATCTTGGGCCGTTCTTATCATTCATTCAACGACGAGAACGGAAAGCTCGCGTACCCGGTTCCAACACTTCAAGTTGGTGACGTGTCGGTTGGATTTACCGCACGGCACCCCGATGCGCGCAAATTTGTGAATTCGGTTTGGCGCGCCCTTCGAATGGTCTCGACGAACAAGTTGCGGACGATGGCCTATCAAGAACTATATGGTGGACCGCGCGACGTGGAACCTAATACCTGGGTCGGCTTCGATGCTCTTCGTTGGGCTAACTTGGAACCTGAAAGGACCGCATGCGGCCCGCTCAAGGCACGAGAGTCCTGGCGGTTTCCGGATAACTCGCCTCTATATGAAGGTCTCCCAATTGCAAGTCCGGAATGGGATCGCGAAAATGATCGATTGCCGAAAATTGTCTATAACGAGTTGGTATGACTTAATAGGGATTCGCTAAATCTGGTCGGGGCGAGAGCTGATGTGTCCTCCGCTCTGTTGTTAGATGTGCCGACCACGGGCGAGCGCGACTACAACATAGTGTTCGACGAATTTGCCGGTTCAGAAAAGTGTTGGCCAAAATAGTTCTTCGGTGGGAACGTAGAATGATTTTGAGCGTCGATAGAGTTTGTTCCCGTACAGAAGCCTTCTATGGGAAAACGTCTATACAGCAACAACGGGCATATGGAATCAAGTTGATGCTCGCTAGTATCGTCTTTTTCATCTTTTTTGTCAGTTCGGTGCTTGCGGCCACCTATCCAGATGCGCCACGGGACTCCCGGGACCAGAGGTTTGTCAACGAGTATTTGGAATGGCACCGCAGGGCCGAAAAGGGCGATGCGTATGCTCAGTATCGGTTGGGGTATGCCTATTTGGTACGTTGCGACAATCCAATTAACACCTATCGCGGCAGCACAACAATTGTTGTTATTTGTGCTGACGATGACAGATACATCAAGGAAGCGATCAAGTGGCTACGTTGGTCGGCCGATAAGGATACGCATCAAGCGATCGTGCTGCTTGCCCGTCTGAATTACCACGGGTGGCGTGATACCTATCCCGCCGCCAAGCCGGGCGGCTTCAAACTCGAACCCGACAAAGAAAAATCGCTTGAGTATTTTGTTCGGGCCTTAGACCTTGGCATTGCGAATGCGGGGTGGAGCGCCGCCAAGATACTCTTCGAACAGAAGCAGGAGCCAGCGCGCGCGATTGCTTTACTGCAAGAAGCCAGTCTGCGTGGATCGATTTTGGCTCAGTTTGAACTGGCTACTTATTACGAGAATGGCGACCACGTTGCGCAGGACTTTGCTGAAGCGTATCGGTGGTATGAGATCTCTCGATTGAATCATGAGATAAACGACCTCAGCGTTGTTCGCGAGGCTGATCGACTCAGGGCATTGGAGCAAAGCATGAGTGCCATGGAGATCGAAAAGGTGCGTTTGCTGATCGAAGAAACGCCGACATCCGCGGTCGCTCAGATGGATGATCCATTCTACGGGGCGATAGGGTCGCATATTGACTGGAAGCGCCGATAGCGGATGCAAACAGTGCTTCAGCCGGGGCTGGGGCAGGCGAGGGCCGATGGGCCTTCCCGCCCAGCGCTCGGTCGTGAAGGAGCCGTACGAAGAAGCCTCTGACGCTGTTTGTGTCAATGCGCGTGCGCGCTCGAACACCAAATCCAATCTAACCTTTAGGTAATACCAAGAAGATTCGTCTTGCTGCTGATTACCGCAGGCGGCCGGCGTGCGCCTTCCCTTGCCCGAACAGGCAAGGGTGCGCATGGCTACCGGTTGCGCCCGGCGGTCAAGACGCGCCTTCTTATCATTGCCGCGGTCATTGGGTTTTTCCTTTCAACAACGACAGGAGTATGCCTAATGGCAAGCCCCCATTCGATCTTTACGGAGATGGTTTCCACGACCCTCCGGCAACATGAGACGAAGGTGGCGGACAATGTGAGCAACCACAATGCGCTCTACGCCCGCCTCAAAAAACGTGGAAAATTGAAACTGGTCAGCGGCGGTTATGAAATCGTCCGTCCACTGGATTACGCCGAAAACTCCACTTATCAACGGTATTCAGGCTATGAAACCTTGAATATCCAGGCGTCTGAGGTGATCAGCGCCGCCAAATATGATTGGAAACAAGCGGCGGTACACGTGACAGCTTCGGGCCTCGAGATTCGTCAGAACTCGGGCAAGGAAGCCATTCTCAGCCTGGCGGAAGCGCGCACGGAAAATGCCATGCGCACTTTCTCCAATAATCTGAGTGAGGACATCTACAGTCTGGGAACGGCCGACGGCAATAAGCAGGTCGGCGGTTTGCAGCAAATCCTCACCACAGATGGTACTGGCACAGTGGGCGGCATCGATTCCTCCGTCCATTCCTGGTGGCGGAACAAGTTCATCGACGGCAACGGCGCCACATCATCCACCATTCGTGGGAAGATGAACGAATTGTGGCTCGATACGGTGCGCGGGTCCGACCGGCCCGACATCGTTGTGTCGTCGAATGAGCTGTTTACCCTCTACTGGAACAGCCTTCAGGATCTGCAGCGTTACGCGTCTGCCGATGAAGCCTCGGCTGGCTTTACCGCGCTCAAATTTGTTGATGCGGATGTCATCCACGACGGCGGCAGCGGCATTCTCGCCAACCGCATGTATTTCCTGAACACCAACTACCTGGAACTGGTGGCGCACAAAGACGCCAACCTCACCACGCTTGATGAAAAGACAAGCGTGAACCAGGACGCGGTGGTCATTCCCATCATTTGGCAGGGCAATCTGGTGTGCTCGAACCGGGCACGGCAGGGCGTTCTGTTTGACTAAGGAGGTTGAACCATGAGTGGAATTGGAACCAATCCCAGCGCGCCGGTCACTGAAAAGGCGCGTTTGTTCGGCCTGCTGGACCGTGCCTATGACCGGGGCCGTTGCCTTGTCTATGTGCAGGCGAGTGCCGCGATCACCGCGGGCGATGCCGTGCTCATCGGCAGTGACGGATCGGCCGCAAGCCTTGACACCACAAACTCCGCTAATGCGGGGGGCAAAAAAGTGGGTGTGGCGGTCGCCACATTCGCTAGTGGTGAATACGGTTTTGTGGTCGTGAACGGTGTTGCCACCTTGAATGTGGCCACAAGTGCCGCCGCCGGCGCGCGCTTGAACACCACAGGGACCGGTGGCACATTGGACAATGACGGCGGCGTGGGTGCCGAAGTTGTCGAAGGCATCGGCATCACGACGGCCGAGTCCGGCGGCACGGCCACGGCCGTGCTCAGCGAGCCGTATGTAGGTGCGACGCTCTAAAGCGTTCGTAGTCAGATGTCATTGGGAAGGGCGGTGCGGTGCGTGCCGCCCTTTCTTCTCTATACAGAGCATCAAAGATTTTCGATTTTTCGCATTGACGAATTTCGAAATTCGCGTATGATGTTGCGAAATTTAGCGTTGATCATTGCGCCCCGGGGCCTCTGCTACAGAGCAGGAAAAGCCGCCGGGTTTTTTTGTGCCTTTTTTTGACGTAGCGGTCCCATCCCGCTCCCCCGTCCCAACCACCCGAACCAGGGTACCCTTGGGGTGGTTGGGACGGGGGAGCGGGATGGTCAAGCAATCGCACGAATCCCCGACACATTTCCCCACATACCACAAAAATGGAAGGAGGTTCCCATGGCGACTTATGTGGAATTCGAATACCGCCCGGTGCAAGACATTGACGCGAGTGCCGCTGAAGGCCGGGCAGTGTTCAAAGACCAGGAATACATCGTCCTTTTGATCGATGATAAGACGCAAATTCCTCTGTGTTGGGACGATGCACCGCCTTATGTGAAAGACGAGTACCGGACCCATTACGATCGCTGGAAGGCGGGTGAAGAAGCGCCGCTGGAAGGGGCGTCTTTGCGCGATTGGCCGGCCATTTCCAAAGCCCAAGCCGAAGAAATGTGGCAGCTCGGCATCCGCACCCTGGAAGATCTGGTGGGTGCGCCGGATCCGCTGCTCGACCGGGCAGGCTCCGGCGCGCGCACGTTGCAAGGCAAGGCCAAAGCCTGGCTCGACACGGCGGCGGATACCGGCAAGGTCGCGGAAGAAGTGAAGTCGCTGCGCGATGAAAATGCGAGCTTGCGCGCGGAAATCGAGGAGCTGAAAAAGCTCGTCAAAAAGCCTACGCCTAAGAAAAAGCCGGCCCCCCGAGCGAGGAAATCTTCATGACATTGCTCACCATCGTTCAAAACACCTGTCAGCGGGTGGGCGTTCCGGCGCCGTCCTCGGTCATCAACAATGCGGATGCGACCGTACAGCAAATGCTAGCGCTGGCGCAGGAACAGGGCAAGGAACTGACAGATCGATTCCATTGGCAGGCGCTCACCAAGGAAGCGACGTTTACAACAGTGGCCCAAGAAAGCCAGGGCAGCATCGGCACCGTTGCGCCCGGATTTTCACGGTTGCTGAACGATACGCTTTATGACCGGACAGACCGCACGCACGTATATGGTCCCCTGAACGCCCAGGACTGGCAGCATGAACAGGGCACCAACGGAACGTCCGTCTACGACCGGTTTCGGATTCGCGGGGATTTGCTTCTCCTTTACCCCGCGCCCGCGGCGGGCCATCAAATCGCCTTCGAATATGTAACCAAGAATTGGATTAGTGGTGACAAGGATGCGTTTTCCGCCGATGAGGACACCCCCCTTCTAGAGGAAGAACTGTTGACGCTCGGCCTCGTCTGGCGCTTCCGCGAGGCGAAGGGATTTGATTACGCGGAAGCTTTCCGCAAATACGAAGTGCGATTGGCCAACGCCCAAGCGCGAGATGGCGGTCGCCCGCGTCTGAATATGGGCAGCGAGTTCGATGGCCGCGCCCACATCCCCACCGCGCCGGATGGGAATTGGGCGTTATAACCCGCCTTGCATTAGGCGCAGATGCAAATGATCCATACATTACAAAGGCAAACCACCATGCCCGATGATGACCGCAGCATGCGCGAAACCATGGAAGAAGTTTATGACCGGATGACAGCAGATGAGCGGGACGATGCACTGCCTGTCGGTCTCGCGTTCACTGGGGGCGAGGACGATGATGAAGCGCAGGCTCGCGCCGCGCGTTACCAAACCATGAGCGAGATTTGGGACAAGTATAACGGTCCCGAGGCGGAGAAATGGGAAAAAGCTGAAGCACCGGCCTCCTGGTCGCGAGAAGCACGCCGTAAATTCTCAGATCTATCGCCGGATGCGAAGAAGATGGTCCTCACTGAATGGCAAGCGTCCCATTCTTCTGCGCATCGCGATGGGCGATGGTCGAATTATCTGCGGTCGCAAGGTGTATCCAGCGACTATGCGCTGGATCAGCTACTCGCCCTGGAACACACGCTGCGTAACGGTTCGCCCGAGAAGAAGCGTGATGCTGCAGCGTTTATGTTGGCGGCCTATGATATTCCCGCCCGTACGGCGGTTGCAGACGCATATCGCGCAAGGGCGCGGAACACAGTGCAATCGGCGATCATATCTTTTGGCGACGCTTTAGACGATGGCGGCAACCAGCTGCGCCCACACTTCAAGGCCCTTCGGGAAGAAATGCAGGCTCTGCTCGATCGAAACCCGGGCATGAGTGTGCAGAATGCTTACGCACATGCCGCTGCGAAACGCGGGTTGGCGGAGAATGGCGCCGGTCAGGGAAAGACCATACGGCAAACCTTGGAAGAAACCTATGACCGGATCATGGCGCGCGAAGGCCATGGGCCCCACCGCTAGCTAACACCCTCCTAGCCTACACAAGGAAATGCTGCATGGCACGTCAAAGACCTGGCCCGCGCCGCACACCGTTGCGGCGGAAGAATGCTGTTGGCCTTGCGCCCGGACACCGGAGACAGGACGATTTCCACTCTCGCAATCCGGTATCCAATAAAGTTGAAGACGAGTTCCTGCGCCTCTCGCCGGAAAGCATAGGTGCTTCGATCAAACAAGCTGTCGAAGAGGGCGAGCTCAGTCCCAGACAGTTGGAGGAACTATCCCACATTGATGTTCCGGGCTTGACTGTGGCAACGGACAAGGGCGCGTTCGACCGGGAAGCAGTAGCGAGTTTGACGATGGGCCCACCGAACTTCAATTCGACCGAAACACTCTTCGTTCCTAGCGGATCTCGTCATCAGAGAAATGCACCCGACGGTCTACTTAATATTAGGGAGATTCAGCACCCAGGGAAGGAGATCGATGCGTTACTCCGTGGGGAGATTGATCAATTTGTAGAGTCTCAATTCACTCCGGCTGAACTTCTGCCGACCCCGGCCTCACCCTTGAACGCGGGAGCTCTGGAAACAGCGGTTCAAGGTGTTTTGGAAGACGGTGTTCGGCAGCATTTGGGCGTGGATGCCATAGTGCCGAACCAGACCCCGCAAGCTCTCGATTCTGCTGTGCCAGTGTCTAATCCTCCTCTGACCCACCACATTCAAAACGGTAACTTAGACAGAGTGAAATTGCAGCGTGCTAGGCTGGTTAATTCAACCGAGCCAGTTCTCGATCCTGCTGTGACTGCTGATGCTATTGCGAGTACGATGGAAAGACTGACCGGTGTATCGCATGAACATCTACGCGCGCATCCAGAGAGGCACCTACCTGAGCAACAAACTCGGGGATTGTTTGCACGGGCCGCCTCCAAGGATTTTGTGCTGCCGTTAAGTCAACTCGCCGATGCAAACGACAACTCGGACGGGGGCCTCTCGGGTGCAATTCAGTTGGAAGAATCTTTGGATAGACATCATGCGGCGTTTTCGGACGAGGGTACGGGGCGTTCTGCCCCCGGATCGTTTCAGGTGGCGCAGGCATCAGTTACCACAGCTCCTTCGTACACGGCTGAGCTTCCAAAGGCATCGCTTGGCGATTTGGCTAAAGTCATGTGGCTGGTCAAGACCGGCAAAAAAGCCACACCTGTTGGTGCATTTGCGACGGTGTTCGGTGTTCGCCCCGCTGGTCATAAAGTTATCGAGTATAGAGACGCAAAAAATCCGAATATTGTTTACCGTTATGACAGGACTGCGGGCAACACCCTAACGATAATTGTCTACGACCCGAAGACCGGTCGTGAAGTATCAAGACAAGAAATTGCGGATAGCCAAATCGTCGATAATGGAGATGGCACATTTGGTTTTACCGGAGTTTCAATAAGTTCAAACGGCGGTGATGACTCCGAGAATCAGAGTGCTTCAAGCCAAGCTTCCAGCGGTCCTGCTGCTGCAGCAGCAGCAGGACCTCCAGAAGATGAAGATCCTGATGACGACGATCGGGAAATTAGCTTCAGTTCGCAAAGCAAGTTGCAGAAAAAGTATAGTAAACATGGACATATATTTGGACTGCCAAGGAACTACAGCAGACAGAACGGAGAAGCTTTTAAGATGGCAATAAGGGACCATATGAAAGATCCAAATACCCAGGTTGTGAAAGGAACTCACCGAACTACACAGAAAGTAACTCATTACTTCAATCCGAAGACGCGAGTAAATGTGATGAAAGACCAAAACGGTGAGTTTGTTTCAGCATGGCGATTGAGCGATGATCAGATTAAGCATCTCTTGACATCGGGAAACATTCAATGACGGACGAAAAAGCTAACCCGCCTGATGAATTCCGCGCGCTCATCAACGACTGGCTTCGCGGTGGAATGACTGCCGACCAGTTCGACATAGCCTATAGCCAATTATGGTCGAACTGGGTGGAAGAAGGACGCTTCAAAGACATCGATAGTTTTACCTGTGAGTGTTTGGACAAAGTTTTTACTGCGTTGGATGCCTTTTGTGACGATCCGGACGACCGGTGTGAATACGAGATCGACGAGACACAACTCAGGAAAGAAGTGTTTGAAATCGCAAAGATGTTTAAACCCGTGTGACAAAACAATTATTGTCGATGTTGAAGACAACATCGAGCAGTATCTCTAGTCGCCAGCTAGGAAAGAGCGTTTCTCTTGAGCTTTGATGGTTAAAAAGACTGCAAACCCACCAGATGAATTCAGGCAGCTGATTGAAAACTGGCTTGTGGGCCAGATACCGACAAACGATTTCGAAAAAACACTATGCAGATCTTTGGCGGATGTTTCGGGACAACGACGGCTTCAAAGACCTTGATGGCTATACGTGGGATTGCCTAAACAAAGTTTTCACGGCTCTCGACGCTTACTGCGATGATCCAGACTCGATGTGCGAATTCGAAATTGATGAGGTTCAGCTAAGAAAAGAAATTGGTTGCATTGCCGACCATTTCGTGTGCGACGATGCAAAATGATCGTTCGGACCGCTGGGTCTTAGCTGCGCCTAGGCCGGTGCTTGCGCATCGATATGGGAAACAATTTCGACCACCGCGCCCACATCCCCACTGTACCGGATGAGAATTGGGCGCTACAGACTGTCGTGAGGTCTAACATTCGCGAGACTGCGCCCCATATGGAAGTCGTAGCCAGTCCATAAGGGGCGATTTCATGACCTACGTCGTTACGGAAGCCTGCATCAAATGCAAATATACCGATTGTGTTGAAGTGTGCCCGGTGGATTGCTTTCATGAGGGCGAAAACATGCTGGTGATCGATCCGGAGATCTGCATTGACTGCGGAATCTGTGAGCCGGAATGTCCGGCGGAGGCGATCCTGGCTGATGTGGACGAACAAGCGGCCAAGTGGCTGGAATTGAACGCGGAATATGCAACGAAGTGGCCCGTTCTGTCTCGCGCGCGCGGGCATGCGCCCGACGCCGCGGATTGGGAGCAAGTGGAGAACAAATTCGAGAATCACTTCAGCGCGTCGCCCGGCAACGGGGATGAACCAAAGGCCGCCTAACTGAGCTAAACAATTCATTCGACTAAGGGCCTACATACTCGCGGGCCCTCTCTATTCCATCACCACAAGGAACATCCCCATGCTTCAAGCCCTGCGCCCCATTGGGCGGCAGCGCGTTGCGCGTGCCGTCGCCACACCGCCACCCGTGGGCGGGTGGAATGCGCGTGATGCGCTCGATCAAATGGCGGTGGCGGACGCCGTGGTGCTCGACAATTGGTTTCCCCGCGCCAACGATGTGGTGAGCCGCAAGGGTTACACCCTCCATTGCGATACGGGCGAGGCCTCGGCCGTGGAATCTCTCCACGAGTATCACGCGGGCACCACGCGCAAACTGATCGCGGGCGTTGGCGGTAAGCTGGTGGATGTCACGGCTGCAACGCCGTCCACATTGGGCACCGGGTTCACCGCCAACCGCTGGCGCTGCACCAATTTCGGTGGCCGGCTGATCTTGGTCAACGGCGCCGACGCTCCTCAAACCTATCTGACATCATTGTCCGCATCCGGATTTACCGGCTCAGGCCTCACCCCCAGCGACTTGAGAGATGTGCTGGCCTACAAATCGCGTCTGTTCTTCATCGAGAATGACAGCCAGGCCTTTTGGTATGGCGGGCTGGGCGCGGTTACCGGCGCCCTGACCAAATTCGATTTGTCTTTGGTCGGAAATTTCGGCGGTAATCTTGTGGGCCTGGGCGCCATTACCCAGGATGGCGGCGCCGGCATCGACGATCTCATTGCGTTTTTCATGTCCTCGGGCGAGGTGATTATCTATTCGGGCTCCGACCCCGGGGATGTGAACGGCTGGGCGCTCGTGGGGGTTTTCCGCATTGGAGCGCCGGTGGGGGCAGCCCCTTTAAAATTCGGCTCGGATTTGGTGGCGATAACGCAGGACGGCTACGTGCCGCTCACCCGCGTGCTGCCCTTCGGCCGGACCCAGGGAAATGCGGCGTTCTCTGACAAGATCGCCGATGCCGCCACGGAAGCCGTGCAGGCCTATGGCGGAAATAATGGTTGGCAGGCGTTTCAGTATCCTAAAGGCAGTATGCTGATGATTAATGTGCCGCGTAACGCGGTCAAGTTCGATCAGCATGTCTTCAACACCGATACGGGTGCGTGGAGCCGCTTCCGCAACATTCCGGCGCATTGTTGGGCGCTTTTCCAAGACGCGCTCTATTTCGGCGGCACGGACGGCAAAGTCTACCAATTTGACAGCGGTGAAACCGACGCCGGTGTGCCTGTCGCGTGTGATGGGCAAACGGCATGGAACTACTTTGGCGATCGGTCGCGTTTGAAGCGTTTTACCGCCGCGCGGCCCATCTTTCGCTCCGAAACGGACCCGGGCGTCACCATGGCGCTGGGTACGGATTTCGATAGCTCCATCACCACCAACCCCGTCACCACGGTGCAGCCGGGTGCCGAAGGGGCGTGGGATGCCAGCACCTGGGACCAAACGATCTGGGGCGGTGCGCTGAAGGCGTCGAAGTCTTGGCAGAGCCTTAGCGGCATCGGCTATGCGGGCAGCTTGCGCGTACGCGTGGCTGTGGTCGATCAGCGTGTGCACTGGCAATCCACTACTTATGTTTTCGAACCTGGAGGTGTTCTGTAATGCAACCCATTCCTCCCCAAAAGTCCTATGCGCCCGAGCATCCTGCGTTGCGAGACGCGGCGCCTTTGCTCAACGGCGCGGGATCGCGCAAAGCTCTGCGCCTGGTCTTTAATGACGATTTCGCGGTGGGCGAATGGGTGGCCCGGCGTATTCCTCATGTGGGATCGGCGCGGGAATGGGGCCCCTTCCGCGCCATTGGTGTGG
>JANQMY010000389.1 GCA_028279895.1 Alphaproteobacteria bacterium | reverse complement strand
CGGCAACGCGGATTGGGCCGCGCAATGGCGCTGCGTCTTGCACAAGACGGTGCAGACGTGGTGGTCAGCGCCTATCCGAGGGATCCGTCTACATTTCCGCCGCACGAGCAAAAGATGAACTGGCAAGGGTCGCAATCTACCGCAGATGAGATCAGTGCGATGGGACGTAAAGCGTTGGCGGCCGATTGCGACGTGACGAACAAAGAAAGCGTTCAAAAAATGGTCGACCAAGCGATCGGCGCATTCGGCCACATCGATATCTTAGTCAACAATGCGGGCCTTCCCAGCGATGCCGGCGCCGCAAACATTTTGGATATGGACGACGAGGTTTGGTACCAGACGATCGATGTCAATTTGAATGGTGTCTATCTCGTCACCAAGGCGGTGGGACGCACCATGCGCGATGCCAAACGGGGCGGCTCTATCATCAACATCTCGTCATTGGCCGGGCGTCGTGGCTTGCCCGATTACGGTTCCTACTGTGCCAGCAAGTTCGGCGTCGTAGGGCTTACCCAACAGCTTGCGTTAGAGCTGGTGGGCCATGGCATCCGCACGAATTGCATTGCGCCGGGCACGCATGACACGGACATGATGGATGGCACAATCGGGCGTTCATCCTCCAACTACGGAATCACGGAAGAACAGTTTCGCACGCAACTCAAAGGCAGCGTGCCCATGGGTCGGCAGGGCCGCGCCGAAGAACTGGCGGCCGCGGTGTCATTCCTTGCGGGGGATGATTCATCCTACGTCAATGGACAGACCCTCAACGTAGATGGCGGCGCTCAGATGAATTAGCGAGCTGCTGCGCCTCAATAAGGCCCTAATCTTTTCGAGCCAGCGCCACATTCGCCATCGACAGTGAAAGCTGCCGACGGTGGTGTACACGAGAAAACGACAACGCCCCGCACCACCTCTGGTCACCGGTATTGGAGGGTTGAGATGCGGAACTTCTTCTTCGGTTCACTGATGTTTGCCGTCGCCGCTATGGGCATGGCGGCCGGCGAGGTCCATGCGAAGGCCGTCGATTTCTCGGTCGAACTCGAGAACGACTGGGTGGTCCAAAGCGACGACAGCGTTACCTTGTACATGTTACTCCGGTTCAAGGGCGCTGAACGGCCGCAAGAGACCGCTGATCGCCCGGCTATGAACTTGTCCCTAGTGCTCGACCGGTCGGGGTCCATGTCGGATCGCGGCAAGCTGGATTACTTGAAGCGGTCATCGGCCCGACTGATCGACTCGCTTGATCCTTCGGATCGGCTCTCCGTTGTGGAATATGACGATCAGATCACCGTTTTGTGGCCGTCGGACCGCCCGGCCGCGCCGGCGCTGATCAAGCGGCTGATCAACGATCTCACGCCCCGTGGCTCGACCAATTTGTTCGGCGGCATGGAGGCGGGGATGACCGAAGTCCGGGAAGCGATTCCAAGACTCTCGGACGAGCAAGTGCACATATCGCGTGTGCTGTTGCTGTCCGACGGCTTGGCCAATCAGGGGGTGACCGACCCGCGGCAGATCGCCCAGCGGGTCCGGGCCTGGCGGGCCCAAGGGGTCTCCGTAACGACCCTCGGCTTGGGCAGGGGCTATGACGAAGATTTGATGGAGGCGATCGCCGAGAATGGCGGCGGCCGGTATTATTATGTGGAAAATCCGGACCAAATGTCGCGGATCTTCGCGCAGGAATTGAAGCTGTTATATCAGACAGTTGCCAAACAGCCGGTTTTGAGGTTCAAATGGTCGTCCGAGATCGAGGCGTTTTCGGTTTTAGGTCAAGAAGTTACACAAGAACTTCACGAAAACGCCATCGAAATCGGCGATATTTACGCAGGTGAGCAGCGGTCAATGCTAATCAGCGCATCGTTCTCGCCGACACAGTTAGGTCCGGTCGCGTTGGGGGACGTCGAAATCAGCTTCGTAGAAGCTGAAACTGGCGAGACTCAGACCATTAGCGTTCCCATCAAAGTAGACGTGTCTTCCGACATCGCGGCGGTGAAGAATCGCCGCAATATGGAGGTGGCGATCGAGGTTTCACTGGCGGAAGCGGAGAAGGAGCACAAACAAGCGGTTACGCTGTTTGAATCCGGCAAATATGAAGACGCTGACAAACGCATGGTAGCGCTCTATGATAGGCTGGAACAGGAACACGAGCGGTTCCAGGACTTGCGCCTGAAGAATAAGCTCGAAGTTGTGAGCGTCGAACGCCAGCAGATGAAGGAGCTGGCACTTGATCCGGAGCAACAAAGTCAGTACCTGAAAAGTACAAAACAAAGACTATATAAGGCTAAGAAAGGTCAACGGGGTTACTATCTGCTCCAAGAGGGAGATCGCGGGTTCGAAGTCGAACGGCTTCAAACGGTCTTGAGAGCAGAGGGGTTTTACAGTGGGCCAGTAGATGGCCAGTACCATGCGTCGCTTACTGACGCAGTAAAAGCGTTCCAAAAGTCAAAGCAGTTGGGAGCTGACGGAGTCGCCGGCCCCTTAACATTGAAGGAGCTTGGTCTCTACTAGCCCTTCGTGCCGCGCCGCCGGTCCGACATGTCGGACAGTACTTGCTGACAGGCGCCGCGACGGGTACGGTAGGTCAAGGCGAGAAGAACGAAAAATGGTCACTGTCCGCAACGCGAAGCGAAAGGACGCGCCGGAAATTGCAAGGGTCTATGTGGACTCCTGGCGCGACTCTTATGCGGGACTCATCCCTGATTGGGTTCTTTTGGGGATGTCTTACCGCCGGCTGACGCGCGCTTGGGATCGTGCAATTCGCACTTCTGGGCGCAAAGAAGCGATCTTAGTCGCTGAGGATCCCGATTATGGCGTTGTGGGGCTGGGCAGTTGCGGCCCCTCTCGCGACCGGGTTCTGCCCTATTTCGGCGAGGTCTACACACTTTACGTTCATCCCAACCATGTGGGGCAGGGCAACGGCACGATGTTGTTGACGAACCTGTTCGACAGCCTGGACGAACGCGGTAATTCCTCCGCCCTGGTCTGGGCGTTGGCGGACAATCCCCATCGTCAGTTTTACAAGCAGCATGGCGGCGGCATTGTCGCAACCCGCAAGGGCCGGCAATGGGGCGTGCCGATTCACGAAGTCGCCTATGGCTGGCCCGACTTGGGCTCTATGATGGGCGGGTTCACCGGCCGCCGGCGCAAACGCTAAACAAACGCCGATACACGACGTACCCTTATCAATGCTTACCGGGTCCTAGAGCGGCGGATGGTGAAATGGAACCATTCTGCCGAGGTCGTTTTGCGTCAGGACCAAGCTGTTCGGCGCAGGCCATACTTGGGGGTACGGTCAAGCCGGACGGCGACGGTCATGGCGCAAAACGGCCCGGCCCTTTGGGTTTGCGTCCGGCGGTCGCCCGCTGCGTCGAACGGCTCGACCGATGCCCCACATCGCCCTTCGCCGTTCTCCTGGCGGATCGGACCGACGGACCGCAAACAGAATTGATTCTATTTCACCGTCCGCCG
>JANQMY010000367.1 GCA_028279895.1 Alphaproteobacteria bacterium | reverse complement strand
AGAGCAAATCTGACCTAGATTGAATCGTTCTGACGGAGCCATTTTGCGACAGGGCAAGGAAAGCGTCGCAGGCCATAGTGGGGCTACGGTCAAGACGCTTAACGATGCCCTGGCGCAAAAGGGCCCGTCCCCCAAGAAATCATTGGGGGGTTGCCAAACGACAGGCGTCCGCGTCGTTGCGGCCCTTACCCGATGCCCCACATCGCGTGGCGGTCCGCGCCTAGCGGACGCCTGTCGTTTGAGCAACAGAACTGCTTCAATCTAGGTCAGACTTGCTCTAGTGTCTAAACCTGTTGAAACGCTATAACCAGAAGGGAAATAATAAAAATGACACGCTTACTGATCATCGCGTTTGCCGGATTACTTCTCGCCACCGCATCTGCCCACGCCAATCTCGAAAACTACTTCGACTGCACAATGAATGACGGCAAGACACGGGCGGACATCGTCGCCTTTAAGACCGAATACGAAGCCGCCGCCCAGGCCGCAGGTCTCGAAACCTACAATCTAAAGGTCCTCTTTCCGATCTATGCCGACACAGGGCGCCCCAACAGTTTCTTTTGGTACGGATCATTTAAAGACTTTGCCGATATGCAAAGAGTATCCGCTTGGTTTGAGCCATCAGAATGGCCCGCCAAGTTTCAGGAGGTAATGAGCTGCAATAGCGGTTCTCTCTGGAGGGTCATGGACTAACCATCTAACGAACATGGTACGTGTTGGGCGGTCACAAGATCGCCCAACAAATAGAGACGTGACATGACGCGCTATCAGCTCCTCGATTTGATCAACAATACCAACCTGTTCCAACTGGAACTTCTTGGTTACCTGTTCGTTTTCTCGACGTCCGCAATCGTTGGCGCCTATGTCGCCGGCAAGAAACTTGATTGGATCCTCGCATTTGGGATCTGTGGCCTGTATTCCTTTGGCGTTGGTGGGCTTTTTGTCGCGCGCCTGAGAGTCAATGAGCGAATTGCGGAAAACATTGCCGAGTACAACACTCAGGTCACAAAAGAGGCGGCGGTAGGTCTGGTGCCGCCGGACCCCTACCTTCTCACGGGCGCCCCCGCCGCCACGCCGCTCTTTTACTTCCTGGTTTGGGCTGCAGTGATTTTCTTCGTCTTTTACGCGCGCCGGAAGTTTGGCGAGTAGCGGCCGCCCACAATTCCGTCTTGGTTAACCCGATACACTTTGAGACAAAGTGCGGGGTGCCGAACAAACTCAGCATACATCTACGCCGCTTTCACCGGCAGTTTGCGGCGGCCCCAGAGGAAGAACGGCTTGATCCGCTCGCCCGCATTTTCAAGCGTCAGGTTAGGGCGCCGGTCGATGAGCGCCTTCAAGGCCAACCGCGCTTCAAGGCGCGCAAGTTCCGCCCCCAGACAAAAATGAACACCCAGGCCGAAGGCCATGTGGCGTGTGGCAGGACGATCCAACGAAAAGACGTCCGGGTCCGGAAAGATCCGGGCGTCACGATTGGCCGCCGCATAGTGCAACATCACCTTCGTGTTTTCGGGAACTGTCACACCGCGCAATGTCACCTCGCGGGTGGTGGTGCGGTATAGCCCCAACACCGGCGGGTCGAAGCGCAAGCTTTCTTCGATGGCCGTGTCGATTAGGTTGGGATCGGCAACCACACGTTCCCACAACGCCCTCCGTTCCAGCAAACGCCAAACGCAATTGGTGATGAGCGACGTCGTCGTCTCGTTACCACCGACGAGCAACTGATTGATCACACTGAGCAATTGCTCATCAGCCAATGGCTTTCCATCGCGGCGTACCTTCACCAACATCGTAATCAAATCGTTGGGCGGGTTGTCGGCCGCGCGCCGTTCTTCGATCTGATTGAGTTGGTAAGCCGCCATGGCCTTCATTTTTTCGGCCCACGGGGCCGGATCCTCCGCGCCCATGGCTTCGACCGACGCATCCGACCAATCCTTAAACAGATGAATGTCTTCCTCCGGCACCCCCAACAGCTCGGAGATGATGATCACCGGCAGGGGAAAGGCATAGTCATCATGAACGTCGAAAGCGGTTTTGTCCGCCACATTGTCGAGCAGATCGCGCGCCAGCGCTTCGATCCTCGGCGCCAATGCGGCGATGGCGGCAGGCGTGAATGCCGGCTGCACCAAGCGGCGATAGTAGGTGTGTTGCGGCGGATTTGAGAGCATACCCATGGGCGGGGTAAAATTGGGGCCCTGCCCCCATTCGCTGGAATATGTCACCCCGTCCTGCAAGGCCGCTTCCACATCCGCATATCTGGATAACGTATAAAAGGGCGGGTCGTGGTCTTCGATGTAATGCACCGGCGCCTCCCGGTGCAGCCGTTGATAGTTCGACGCTGGGTCGGCCAAAGTTTGTTCCGAGAACGGATCATAGTGAACGGTCATGTTCGCCCCCCTTCCCTATGGTGCCGGCACATGCGGCGCGATGTAATAATAAAGGCCCGCGACACTCATAATCGACAACAACAAAAATGTGGTCTGGGCACCGAACAGCCGGGCATATGTGGCACCCGGATTTGTCGACAGCCCCCAAGCATGAGAAAGCCGCGCGATCACCAACATGGTGCCCAGCACATGCACCCAGATGGAGGGCATGCCGCTCACCTCCACCAGGAACAAGAGGATGAGCGCCATGGGCACGTTTTCTACAAAGTTGGCCTGCACCCGCAACACAGTTTTGGACTTCCAGTCCGGCAGCTTGGCGGCATTCACATTCGCCCAGGACACCTGGATGGCCAGCCCCACCAGCAACAGGCCCAATAGAGCCGCGTAAAGGAAAGTAATCGGTACAATCACGCCATTCATGGATCCATCTCCATTCTTTGGTGATCAAACGATGACAGAGGCGATCAATGCGGCCACGCCGAGGACCAGCACCGTCAGGCCGATATAGGCGTATTGGTCGAGCCACCAGAGGCCGAATGCTTCAGGTGTGCCGGGCGGCGCAGTAGGGACCTCGCCGCGCCGCAATTGCCGCGGCAATCCGCCGACGATGAGAACCATCGTGCCCATCCAACAAAACGCCAAGCCTAGAATGACGAACAGGTCGAACCAGAGCGCAGGGGTCACGGCATCACCTTACGGCACCAGAACTTCGCGGCGGTGATAGACCAGATCTTCCCGGCTTTGATGGCTTTGCAGATGAACGGGCACGTCCGGCATGCCCATGGAACTGGGCGATTCGATGCGCTGCCAATCCGTCGTCGCTTTGCGGCAGGCGATCTTCCATTTGCCGTGCCGCCGCTCGAAACGATCCATATAGCGGCCGCCGACCCAGAAATCCATTTCCGTATCGAACGCCATGGGCCCCGCTTTCGGATCGCTTCTGGGGCGCATGCGATGGAACGCCGTGAAATAGGCTTCGGTGAAAGCGAGATTTTCGTTCTCGATCTCGACGAAGATGTTGCCCAGCTGGTGTTGGGTACGCGTGTGGGTCGACAGGGTGGCCAAGGCGAAGGAAACGAAGTCGCCGGGTTTGCCCGGTTCGGAAGACGCCGACGGATCGCTGCTCGGTCCTTTGAAACCGTGCTCGTGCTGGCTGTCCGGGTGGAACACGCTGCGCAACAAGGCTTCGTCCATGTGATCGATGGCCCGGCAATAGGTCATGATGACTTCGGTGATCTTCTGTTTGTGAAACAGCTCGCGCAGATCTTCCGGTGATGGGTCCATTCTTTGCACGCCTCCCTGCGTTTGTGTGTTTTCTGCAGAGCGTCGCACCGCAGATGCTGCGGCATCTTGAGTTTGGCCCCGCTCATTTCTCTGTATACTAACGCAAAAATGAAAAGGTGGGAGAGCGCGCATGGCAATTTCTCTAAAGGGCAAAACCGCTATTGTCACAGGCGCGGCCGTGGGGATCGGCCCGGCCTATGCGCGTGCGCTCACCGCCGAAGGCGTGGATGTGGCGGTGTGCGATATCCGTCAGGAGATCATGGACCTGCCGGCCCAATTGGAAACGAACGGCGTCAAAGCATTTGCCATGGTGGCGGATGTGTCGCGCCCTGAAGACGTGCGCGAGTTTGTCGACAGCACCATCGGCGCGCTGGGCGGCATCGACATCCTCATCAACAATGCAGGCAAATGTAAAGTGAGCCTGGCGGAAGACGGTCTCGACAAAACCCTGGACGACTATGAAGAAATGGTCGGCACGAATCTTAAAGGCGAATTCTTGATGGGCCGCGCCGTCATCGCGCAGATGCTCAAACAAGACCGCGGGGGTGAGATCGTCAACATCGCCACGGATCATATGTTCACCTGCGGCGCACCGCACGACCAATGCCCTAAAAACCCGAATTGTCCGTGGGCGGATGCTCCCCGCCCCACCAGCGGCGGTCATGTGATGGATATCTACGATGCCTCTAAATGGGGCCTCAACGGATTGATGTTCGCTTGGGCGCAAGCGCTGAAACCGCATAGCGTTCGCGTGAACGGCATCTGCATGGGCGCCACGGATTCTTGGATGATCAGGGATTTTTTCAGGTTTCCTCAAAACTCCGCTGAAGAAACTGACGAACAAAAAAAAGAGATCGCCACCTGGATGGCGAAGGACGACGTTGCCCAAGTGGTCATCGATCTGTTGAAGGAAGGCCCCGGCGGCCGCAATGCCAACAACATCAACCTGTGTGTGGGCCGCCCGCCCAAGCTGGAGCCGCCCCTGCCGCTGCTCTACATCAAAGAGGAGGCGCTTCATGGCGACGCTTGACGGCAAGACCGCGATTGTCACGGGCGCAGCGCAAGGCATTGGCCAGGCCGTCGCCCAAAAGCTCCAGAAGCAGGGCGCCCATGTGGTTTCTGTGGACGAAAACCCGGCAATCACCGGCATGGACAATGTGCTCGGCCTCCAAGCAGACGTGTCACAACGGGCGGAGGTAGAGCGTATTGTGGCAACAACCCTCGACCGTTTCGGCGGCATCGACATCCTCGTGAACAACGCGGCGCATTGGCGCCCCACCCCGGTGACCTCGTCCTGGGAGCAGGCGTTGGAAGATTGGGACTACATCATGAACACCAATCTCAAAGGCGTACTAATGCTGTCCCGCGCCTGCGTGCCCCACCTGAAACAGGGCGGCGGGCATATCATCAATATGAGCGCCTATTATGTGCTGCCCGCCAAAACGCCCGGCACTAATTCGCCGATGACCGATCTTTACAACGCCTCCAAATGGGCCCTAAACGGATTTACCGACGCGTGGGCCAGCCAATTAGCCGAACACAATGTCACCGTGAACGCCATCTGCATGGGCGCCACGGACACGCCCATGTTGCGCGGCGCCTTTCCAGACGGCGAACTGCCGCCCGAGTTCGCCGCCACGGTGATCCAGGCGGACGACATCGCGCAATTGGTCCTCGACATCATGGCTGACGGGCGCACCGGCGAAAATATCGGCGCCTGGGCCGGCGAGCCGGTCGCCCTGCCGCCGCGTAAGGCACCGAACAAACGGATTACGGGGTAAGGTGAGGTCGACGGATGGATTCCGGGAAAAGACGCTGAAAGCGGGGCAAGGGGGTGCAGCAGCCTCTTGCGTCATCCCTTCGAAAGTGGGAATCCCGTAAAGGAAGGAGTCAAAGCATTTTAGCGAAGGGGTACTGGATCCCCGACCACGCGCTACGTGCTGTCGGGGATGACAACAGCTATTTTGAACATGGCCGTATGCCACATTCAGACGTCATCCCGGGTTCGCTGCGCATCGCTTGTTTACGAAACACCCAGCCGCCCACTCCCCCGGCCCAACCACCCCAATGATATCCTCGCGGGTGGTTGGGCCGGGGGAGTGGGCCGGCGATGCCAACAAATCAATACTGCTGCGGCGTGTTCGGGATTGTCTTTTAGTGTTGGTGTATTTGTGGGCGGCTTTGATGTCCTTTGCGGGGCAGCAAAGCTGCGGCCAGGCAACCGTTCCGGGATCGGGTTTA
>JANQMY010000316.1 GCA_028279895.1 Alphaproteobacteria bacterium | reverse complement strand
GTCGGCCCTCCTCAGGATGAGAAAAACAAACAAAAACCTCATGGTGAGGAGGCGCGATAGCGCCGTCTCGAACCATGGATTCCCAAGACCATGACTTTTTCAGCAGCCTGCTAGGGAAGTTTGAGGTGGCTGACGCGTTTCATAAGGGCTTGATGCAACTCCGGACCTGCTGCGACGATGCTTCTGTGCCGGGTGGATTTGGATTGATTGTAGGCGTAAGGCTCGCCCGTATGCTTCGTGGCCAGGCCGCCTGCTTCGGTCACGATGAGATCTGCGGCCGCGATGTCCCATTCGCTTTTCCAGTTAAGGGCCATCATGCCGTCAAACTTTCCGTTTGCAACCAAAGCGATGCGATAGGCGACGGAATTCGGATTCTCTAGATGCATCTCCGGCCAAGGTTCTGGCCAGGCCGGGTGCTTAAACATCGGGCCATAGGCCAGCATGCGGCAGCCTTCGATTTGCTCGCGGACGCTGACACCGATGGACTTGCCGTTCAAGGTTGCGCCTTCTCCGGCAGATGCCTCGAACAGTTCATCCGTCATCGGATTATATATGGCGGCATGAATGGGGCGCTCATCCTCCACAAGGGCAATGCAAATCGTATATTCGGGGCGCCCCTTCAAAAACGCGCGTGTGCCGTCAATTGGGTCCACGACCCATACGCGCTTCCTTTTTAAGCGGTCGGTATTGTCGGCGGTTTCTTCAGACAGCCAACCATAGTCCGGGCAGGCGGCCATCAGGGTGCTGCGCAAGAATTCGTCGACCTCGATGTCCGCTTCCGTTACCGGTTCATCCTCCCCCTTGTCCCACTGCTTCAGAGGTTTGCCCAGATAGCGTTGGGTGATCGCACCGGCTTCCTTTGCCGCGCGGTGGATGAGGGATTGGAGATCACTAGTCTGCACGGTGTTCGTCACGTGCCGGCAACCGTCATGCCGTCGATCCGTATGGTGGGCGCGTTGGCGCCGTATTCGAACACCAAGTCGTTTGCCGGCGTGAGCGCACGGAACATGTCCACAAGATTGCCGGCGACCGTAACTTCATTGACCGGATGGGTGAGTTCGCCATTTTCTATCCAGAAACCGGTTGCGCCACGGCTGTAGTCGCCGGTGACCCCATTGACACCCATACCGATCAATTCTGTGACATAGAACCCCTGCTTAATGTCTTTCATCAGCTCTTGGGGCGATAGGCTCCCCGCGGCCATGTACAGATTGGTCGTCGACGGCGAGGGCGGACCCCCGGTGCCCCGCGCGGCCCGGCCATTTGTCGTGAGGCTGAGCTGCTTGGCGGACGCCGTGTCCAAGAGCCAGCAGGTGAGTTTCCCATTCTCGATCAGGTTTATTGTATCGCAGGCCACGCCCTCGCCATCGAAGGGCATGGAACCCAACCCTCTGGGACGGTGCGGTTCGTCCACAATGCGGATCGCCGAGTCGAACACTTGCTTGTCCAACTTGTCCTTCAGAAAGCTGACGCCCCTGGCGATCGACCGGCCATTGATCGCACCGGCGAAATGGCCGATCAGGCCGCGCGAAACCCGAGGGTCGTAGACGATGGGCACAGATTGGCTTTCGGCCTTTTTGGGGTTGAGCCGTTTGACGGTCCGTTCGCCGGCAATCTTCCCCACCTCTTCCGGCGACTTGAGATCGTCCGCATGTCGCGCAGAGCTGAACTCGTAATCGCGTTCCATGGCGGTGCCGGAGCCGGCGATCACCGAACAGCCCATCCCGTGACGGCTGGTGGTGTAGCCTTTGCAGAAGCCCTCGCTGGTCGCCAAGGCAAACGTCGCGCTGCCCCAACTGGCGCTGGCGCCTTCGGAATTGGTGACACCGTCGACGGCCAGCGCGGCCTCCTCCACCCGGGCGGCTTTGTCAGCCAGCGCCTCGGAGGTCGGCGGTTCGGACCTGTCCAGCAAGTCCAAATCCGCCTGGCGGGTGGCCAACAGAGATTTGTCCGCTAGACCAGCATAGGGGTCTTCCGGTGCCGCCTTGGCCATGGAGATGACGCGCTCGATCAGCGGCCGAAGGGATTCTTTCTTGAAATCGTTGGAGGAGATCGTCGCCTGCTTCTGGCCAACGAAAACCCGAATGCCCAGGTCGCGTGATTCGGAGCGCTCCACATCTTCGAGTTTGCCCAGCCGGTGGCTGGCGGCCAGTGAAATGCTCTCATAAACCAGCGCGTCTGCGGCATCCGCACCGGATTTCTGCGCTTCCCGGACCACTTCGTCCGCCAAACTCAATACGTCGTCTAAGGAAATATCCGTCAAATCATCACCGGGAAGCTGTTTGAATGGAATGTCCGCCGGGTTCCGGCAGCAGCCTTTTATACGCAACCAAATCATGGAAAAATAGGGGGCAGGGTATGAGAGGCAATATACCTTGGGCAACGCATTGGGGGATGTATGAACAGGTTTCTCGTTCTGGCGGCGGTTGGCGTGGCACTGGCCGGCTGCATGATACCGGGCCGTGATATCCCGCAGGAGATCTCGGACCGTGCGTCGTCGGACCCGATCCCGTCAAATTTCGTGATTTGTCATGGCCATGGATGTTCAAAAACGGAATCCGTCGCGTTGAGCGCCGACCAATGGGATACGGTAACGGCTTTGCTCAAAGGGCCCCCTAAAACCGCGGGGGAGGAGCGGCGCCAGCTCGTGTTGGCTTTGGCGCAAATGGAGAAGCTGGTGGGTGACGAGACGGGCACATCAAAAGATGTGGGAGGAAGCTTTGCGGGCGTCGGCCGGCGCCATCAGCTCGATTGTGTTGACGAGATGACCAACACAGCCACCTATCTCGTCATGCTGAACCGGGAAGGGTTGCTGCGGTTTCACAAGCCGGAGCGGCGTGTCACCCAATCCTTTTTTGGGCGCGATTTTTGGACCCACACGGTTGCGACCGTCACAGAAATCGAAACCCAACAGGAATACATCATCGATACCTGGATCCTCGATAATGGCGAATTGCCCTACATCATGCCGATCGAGGATTGGGACGACGGAAAAGAATTGGCGCGGGTTTATTGAATTTCGGCGGAAGCCCATCGGCCGCTTGTCGTGTCAGTCGCGGGCGGTGAGCTGCCAGACGGTGGTGTTGCGCACATCCATATCTTCGAGTTCGCGGGTGGTCTTCACCGCATAAGAAACCAGCTTCGACAGGTTTTGTTTCGGTAAATAGGTGCGGCCCGGATCGCCAATCAGAACCGCTGTTCCTTTGTTTGCATGGGCATGAAGCCAATCCTCGACCTGTTGGGCTAGCGGTTGTTCATAGCAGATGTCGCCGGCCAAAATCACATCCCATGATTGGTCGTCCGTATTCAGAAGATCGGTGTCTGTAGCATCGAGGTGAACGCCGTTTGCCGCCCCATTGAGGGTACAGGCCGCCGCGGCGAATGGATCTATGTCGGCGGCCAAAACGGAAGCCGCACCGGCTTTGGCGGCAGCGATCGCCACGATGCCTGAGCCTGCGGCGAAGTCGAGCACCGATTTGCCGCGCACCCAATTGGGATGATCCAAGATGTATCGGGCCAGGGCCTGACCACCGGCCCAGGCGAAGGCCCAGAAAGGCGGGGGCACACCTTTCTCAGATAGTTCTTCTTCCGTGAGTTGCCAAATGGGCACGATCTCGCTAGCCAGGTGCAGCTTTATTTCGGGCACCAACGGGCAGTCGAGCAATTCCGTATGCGTTTGGATGAAGCTGGAAGGATTTGCTGCCGGCACGCGCCTAGTTACTGCGGCAACGCACAAAACTTTGAAACGAGCGTACAGTCTTTGCCGTTGGCTTTGGCTTTGCAGTCGTTCAAAGCGGCAGATTCAGCTGCGGCTATCTCCGGTGCTTCCGCCCAGGCCGATACCGGCTTCGATTGTTCCCGCTTGGCCAATGCGACGCAGCCATTGGTCACCGTGGCAACCACCTCGCAGGCATTGCCGTAAACCCAGCATTCTTTTAAAGCGCGTGTTTGGGCCTTTTTCTTGGACGTGTAGTCGCTGGCCCAGCCATGGGCGCCCGTGTCGGCGTCATAAGCCATCGCCCCGTGGAAGTCGGCGGCCAAAGACGGGGTACCCACAGCCATCGATGCCAGCAGGATTGCCCCGGCAAATGTCTTTGCCATCTTCATCATTGTCACCCTTTGCCTCATACGCGAACGACTAGTCTTATCTCATATCGAAGTAAACGGGCCGTTGGCCAGCATTAACCACAACTGGCTGTGCGGTGCCAGGAACTCAGGCCGTCATGTTTCCCGCAATGATGGCCCCGAGCATGAGTAGTCCAAAATCGCGGTTGGATTTGAAGATTTTAAGGCAAACCCGGGCTTGCTCCGTGTCCAAGCTCACGATCTGATGGGCGAGGTGAACTAGTCCCAAGGTGAGGATTGAGTAGAAACCCCATCCAAGTCCGGCCAGGCTGCCGCCGATCGTCAATAGAACCGCCGTAAGCCCGTAAAAGCCACACAGCCACGCCTTGGTATGCTCTCCGAATTTGAGGGCCGTCGAGCCGACGCCGATCAGCGCGTCGTCTTCTTTGTCCTGGTGGGCGTAGATGGTGTCGTAGCCGATGGTCCAGAACACGGCGGCTGCGTAGACCGCCAACGGGGTCCAATCGAGCCCGCCTGTCACTGCCGACCAGCCCATGAGCAAACCCCAGTTAAAGGTAAGCCCCAGAAAGACTTGTGGCCAATAGGTGATCCTCTTCATGAAGGGATAGACGGCCACGAGCAGAAGGGAAGCCACGCCTAAGAACACCGTGAAAGTGTTCAAGAAAAGAAGGATCAAAAGGCCGATAAACGACTGAATCAGAAGAAAGATCCATGCTTCACGTAACGTGACCTGACCACTGGGAATGGGCCGTGTCTGTGTGCGCGCAACCCGTGCGTCTATGTCCCGGTCGACGATGTCGTTGAAGGTGCACCCAGCCCCTCTCATCACCAAGGCCCCAATGGCGAAAAGGCCCATGAGCAGGAGGTCGGGAACCGACGAGCCTGCCCGGGGAGCGGCCAGCGCGATCCCCCACCAGCAGGGAATTAGCAGCAGCCAAGTGCCGATCGGACGGTCCCACCGGGCCAGCTTCAAGTATGGGCGGATCGCGGCCGGCGCATAGCTGTCGACCCAGTTACTGGGCTGTGCGTCCGATACTGGGCCCTCATAGGGACGTTTGGGGGTGAGTTCCATGGCGCGGATACTAACTTTTTAGGCGCATCCTGCAAGAACAAGGAACATGCTAGATAGGGACAGAAAGATTCACCGCCGCTCGATACCCAAGATCCATGGCCGAACCGATCGATCCCGAAACCGGAAAGTCCCATATCCGTCTTTTTGTCCAATCCCCCTTGGCGCAGGGGCAGGGCGTGCCGCTTTCCCGGGATCAAACCCATTATCTCAAAAACGTGATGAGACAGGCGGTCGGCGATCAAATTCGGCTGTTCAACGGGCAGGACGGCGAATGGCTGTGCCGTATCAGCCGATTGGAGCGCAATGCCTGTCACCTGGAACCTCAATCTCAAACGCGGCCGCAAATGGCGCTTCCGGACGTTTGGCTGCTATTCGCGCCCCTCAAAAAGGCTCGTATCGATTACCTCGCCCAGAAGGCCACTGAATTAGGGGCGGTACGCCTGCAGCCCGTGATTACCAGGCGCACGCAAGTGGCGCGGGTGAATGTGGAGCGGTTGCAGGCGAACGCAGTCGAAGCCGCCGAACAATGCGGTTGCCTGTCGGTGCCGGAGGTGGCAAACCCCCTGCCGTTGCCACAATTGATTTCAGCGTGGGATGAGCCACGGCGCATTCTTTACTGCGACGAGGGGCCTGGGGCCCCTTCGGCTCTGGCCGCTTTGAAGCAAGCGCCGCCGGGCCCTTGGGCCGTTCTGCTGGGGCCGGAAGGGGGATTTGACTCCGACGAACGGGCATTGCTGCGGGGCTGCTCTTTTGTCGTGCCGGTGTCGTTGGGGCCGCGAATTATGCGGGCGGATACGGCTGCTGTGGCTGCGCTCACCCTGTGGCAAGCCGCATTGGGCGACTGGCGCTGATCTGCAAGGTTGCCGGGCAT
>JANQMY010000285.1 GCA_028279895.1 Alphaproteobacteria bacterium | reverse complement strand
GCCGGACCGGCATCGCGCGGGGCTCCTTGGGCGTAAAGAGGGCGGCGATAACGCCGCGGGCATCATGCCCGGATTCGGACGGCCCGGGCCGACCTGCTTTGATACCCGCCTTGACACTCGCGTGCGGCGCCCGTAAATCGCGAACTCTGCCGGGCCTTGATAATCCAAGCCGCGCCGGCACCCCCTTGGGGCGGAGTAGCTCAGCTGGTTAGAGCAGCGGAATCATAATCCGCGTGTCGGGGGTTCGAGTCCCTCCTCCGCTACCAACAAAAAATCAGATAAACATTTGCGGAATTGAGCACGCGCCCTGTCAGGCTTTGATTTAGGAATATTTATGAGGACGTCTGGTCAATTGGGATATGCCGTTGGGCTTCGTAGGAGCGATTTCAAATTGAAGTGATGTCTCTCATCCAAAAATGCAGAATTCTCCGTCGCAAAGCCCTCTCTGATTCCCAGTAGTATGGCGGCCTTACATTGCGTACTTCTGCCGGAAGAGAGTACGAAGGTTGGAGAATCTCTTTTCCACATTGTCTCGCAATTCCAAGAACTTGATGCACAAGAAACCTTGGATCAGTATAGAAGGGCAGTGTCCGACCAGAATATGAATGGTCGGGGCAGCAAATGATCAGTTGGCCGCCGCTACGTATGGCTCTTAACATAGAGGGCACAGCATTTTGAAAAAGTGTCGCCAGTTCGAGGTGATCTTGATCTGTATTGAAGCCGTATGGTGGATCAGTGATAATCACGTCACATGAGTTTGGCTTAAGTTCAAGCACGTCACGCTTCGCCCAATCCATTGCCCAATTACCATCAGTAGCTTTTTGTGGGGCATGGAGGGCAGGCCGACAGGAGCGGGAGTAAGATCCAGCGAACGTCAGCACATCATGGGTTTCCAATTTAGAATCAATGTCTCTTCTCCGAACATCGATTAGTAGCTCCAATCTCTCTATGAGATTGGCGTGTTGGTCCAAGAAAAGAGCTTGCCAATCACTGTTTTGCCGCTGAATCTCTGGTGATCCTCTAATTGCAGCTTTCAGGACCAGATAGAAGATTACTCGAGTCAGAAATGACTTTTGGCATAGATTTGCCACATCATCAGGTGAAAAGTCATAATTTGTTTCACGGCGTTTACAATGCAGTTTACCCAACAGTCCAGTTGCCCATTCGTAGCCTTCAATGGTCTCATTTGGTGGTTGTGTTTTTGCAAAATGGGGTTCCGATGTAACTAAGCGGCCATCACGAATTAGCGACCCAATATGATTGAGCAATTCCTCTAACTCATCTTTGGTAGCTGTAAATAACCGCAAATTGTCTCTAAGTAACTGGCTCGAAATAGGGGATAGATCAAAGGATTGAGCGCCAACCTCTTGAAACTTAATTGCCTCAAAGAAAACCGTTCCTGATCCTCCAAAGGGGTCAACGATTTCGGTTCTTCGATTGGAATTCCACCAGGGACGGGAAATGTTTACAAGCGCGCCGGCCATTGTGTGCGGAATTGTTGTGTGGCTCGCCCATGCTGGTTTATCCTCGTCGAATAAATAGAACGGGTTTTCATTTATGTATAGCTGATCATAGCAAACATAGTACTTTTCATCGTTTGGGTATTTGGAGCCAGGGCCAAGCCCAGCATCGCAAATCAGCCAAAGTGTACGCGGCTCAGCGTCTGGGTGTGCTTCTGTGTAATCCCTTCGAGATTTTTTGTAAAATCCAGCTTCGGAAACTTCGATCTCATCTTCAAATCTATCTCTAATGTTGCTGAGCGCATTTATTAGACTCGTTCTTCCAACAAAGGCTTTGTTGATATGGATCTTCACGCCATCGAGACCATACCGAAGATCGGAGGACATAGCGCGATCAAATTTCGAGAAGTCTTCATGGGTATAAACTGTAAACAGGACTTTCGAATCGGTCTGAACTGGATACCGCTTTAGGTGTGCCTCTAGCCGACTCTTAATGAAATCTTCGGAAACCTTATTGATGTTCCTTGCAAAGACAAGGTGACCGCACGAGTGAATATACCCTGACGACGCACACATATTGAGAATATCCAACTCTAGGTGCGGTGGAACGTATACTATGTAGCTGCAGTGAAAACCGTTGCAGACAATTTGGCGGCCCAGCATGTCACTAAACAGTTCGGTAACGCATCTAATCTCCTCCGCACCGAATCCGGAGAATTCCTGACACATTTGGGAAAGTGCTACTTTGAAATCTTGAGACGTGATAAACTGAGGATCCGTGAGTGGAGAGCCACTCGCCTTATCCTTCAAGTTCATCTGCAGGAGCGAGAAGAACTCCGCGAACTGTAGATTTGTTATGCGTGCGCTCTTTCTGAAGAGAAAGACATATGAACTGCCGTTGACCAGGAACCAATCACGGAAAAACACATCTGTCTTAAGTTCTCCATCAAGGCATGCATTCAGAAATGATTTTGAAAGCGCCTCTTTCATCTAGCCATCAATTCCCAATTCCATACATCATCGTGGCAAGATAGTAGACGCTATATTGTTTTGCAAGCATTGGTTGCGATACTCTGTTTGCCAGAGGCTCTCAGAACGACGTCTACCAACTGCTGTAAGGCGCAAATGGCTAACGACAGATAAAATGCTTGCGATGGGTGTAGTTTGGCTATTCGCCTGAAACACCTTACCCCCAAATGTGGACCTAGGCGTTTGAAACCACACAACTAGAAGTGACGGGGAGCGTGTGGGAGCCCATTGGAGTTTGCGGCCTCAATCATAATCCGCGTGTCGGGGGTTCGAGTCCCTCCTCCGCTACCAATCAAGTCTTGTTCGCTGTTGCAGTGCTCAGTCGCTCACCTTTACGAACACATCTTCATCCCAGGTGAGGCCGGTGACGGCGCCGCCCTCGTCCCGCGTGAAGTGGAAGTATTCGGGGATGTAGGCGGCATCGGCAAAGCCCAGGAAAATGTCCAGGCTGTGCGGCACCACATAGCGCTGGGCGTCATAGAGCCGAGCGCGGAGAATATCGCCCTCGCGGGTGATCTCCACATAAGGCAGCCAGCCTTCGCTTTCATAACGGCCCACATAGGCATCGAGCGTGGTGGCATCAGGCGTCCAGCCGCCATCCCCCCAACGCTCTTCGGCGAGGGCTTCCACCATGCGTTCCTGGCGCGTCGTGCGAAAATGGGTCGTGACGCGCTCAAAGAGGCTGGCCCGGTTTTGTGTTGCGGTTTCGATGTCCTGGATGCCGAGGGCCAGTTCGAATAACTGCTCTGAGATTTCAAAGGCCGTGAAGTAGGCGGCGCCATCCGCATTGAGGGTGACCGCGACCCCGATGCCTGCTTCCAGCGCCATGGTGATCAGCGAAGCATAGCCCGTATACCCGCCGCCGTGCTGCAGAAGCGGCGTGTTAGCGGGGATCTCGCCGCTTGCATCGGCGCGTTCATGGATTAGCACGGTGGTGTTCCAGCCGTAGGTGTAGCCCACATCAGAAAAGCCGTGCCCGTCGCCTTCCTGTTGCGCATATTCGGTTTGCGCACGTGCGAAGGTCTCTGCGTCGATGCCGCTCGCTTCGTGAGTGAGGTTCATGCGCAGCCACGTGGCGAGGTCTTCGGCAGTGGTCATCAGCCCGCCCGCCGACTGCATCATGCCGTCGGTCTTGGGCGGGATAAGGTGCCAGCCCTCCGCCGCGGGCCACACGGGCGCGATGCCCGTGTCGAGCTGATGGCCCCATGCAACGGTGGCGGGATCAAAGTCCGATGTGCGGCCCGATGTCCCGGTCATCCCGTTGGGGCCGAAAATCACCTCCTGCAGCCAGTCGCGCCAGTTCTTGCCCGTTTCCTGTTCCAGGATCGCGGCGTAGATGTTGTAGCCCAGATTGTCGTATTGAAAGCCGGGCTCGCGCGGTACGGCGTAAGTCTCGATATAGGCGGGATATTCTTCCGGCGCGAGGTCGCGGAAATAGGCCTCGGTGCCGGTAATCTCACCCGCGGTGATCGGGACTTGGTGGGTGATGAGGTCATGCAGCGTGACCTCCGATGCGCTCAAGCCACCAGGCATCTCAAGGCCGGGCCAATAATCCGCGAGGCTTGTATCGAGCGGCAGCACCCCCTCGCTGTCCAGATGGGCCGCCAGCAGACCCATATAGGCCTTGGTCATCGAGGCGATATAGAAGGCGGAGGTGGGCTCGGCGACTAACCCAGACCCCTCACGCAGCGTGCCGCCGGTGCGAATCCAGACGCGGCCGTCGGTGGTGGCAACGGTGACGGTGTATCCGGGCGGGAATTCCTCATGGGCCTCGAAGGCATCAAGCAGCGCATTCATGCCCGTTTCGATCCGGGTAAATTCATCATCCGTATAAAGATTAGTATAAGGCGCTTGCGCACCCGCACAACCACCAAGGGCAAGCGTGAGAGTCCCGGCGGCGAGTACAAATTTGGCGTTCATTGGTTTTCCCCGGCAGTCAGTTTGCTTTCATTGTGAGCCGTGAGGCCATGCCGGTCTTGAACGGATTTAACTTGCCGCGTGCAGAAACCCTTTCAGAGACCCGGGAGTTACGCCCAAATACCGGCTAACCACGCGGGAGAAATGGCTTTGGTCGGCGAACCCCGCACCAAGGGCGGCTTGCGCGGGGCGTTGGCCCTGCATGAGGCGGGTGATGCCGCGCATAACCTTAATACGCGCACGGTATTGGCTGGGACTGACGCCGAACCGGCGCTTGAAGGCGCGCGAGAGGTGCCCGCGATGAATGCCGTGTTTAACCGCGAGCCCGCCAAGGTCGGCGCTTTCGGGGGATTCATGCAGTTCCTCAAGCACCCGTTTGAGCCAGCGGGGACAGGCATCCTCGGGTGCGCGATCTTCTTCGCTGAATTGATGGGCGATCAGATCCCAAATGATGTCACGCCGTTCTTCTTGCGGGCTTAGCCAAAGCGATTTGAGCAACGGGGCGCCGAATGCGGCGCAATCCTTGGGCGCGGTCATGTGCTCCCACCGCCAAGGGGGCTGGTGTATGGGCTCGGCGGCTTCAGGGTTGAGATTAGCTGTAAGGATCAGGGCGCCGTGCGGGCCGTAGCGGTTCGCGTGAACTTGCCCGGCGCATTTAATGCCCCGGCTCGGCACCTCGCATGTTTTCGTATCGCGTGCGGTCTCTTCGGTCAGCCCGCCCGCGAGCAGAAAGGAAAACTGATGCACGCCGTGCGCATGGGTCTTCATGCGCAGATGCGGCGCATACCAGGTCACCGTGGATTGGAGGTCCTGGTCTTCGTAAAGCGTTACGCGCTTTGTCTGGTTCATCCTCTCGTGCCCCTCATGCAAGACTGCCGGCGCATGAAATCAAGCGCACTGGGTATTCGGAAGGATGCAAGCACGGGCGCGTCCCGGCACATAGTTACAAAGCCGTCACCTTCTGTAGATCGCCTTGGGGATCACGGCATTGTCACCGGGAGATAGAGGGAATCTCCAAGGCTTTGGCCTTACCGCGGGAGGTTCCCTACCATTCCGCCTTGATTTTGAAGATGATGCCGTCGTCAGGTGCGTCGTCGGAGAGCCCAATTTGATAGGCGGCGCCTAGCTCAAAATAGTCGTTGAGCTCGAAAGAAAACCCAAGGGAAAGAAGCGTCTCGCGCTCGATTTCGGTCTCACCGCCGCCTTCCTCCCGCTCGCGCTCCGATGATATCTCGATCAAACCCGTAGTGCGGTCGTTGACGGCGAGCGCCACGCCCGCGGCAAAGGACCATTCCTCGATTTCGATCGGGTCGCCGTCTTCGTCTTGGCCGTCGGGCACCCGCTCGAAGCTGCCTGCGCCATAAAGAAAGCCGGCGCGGCCCAGCCGCCGGCTGACCGCAAGGCCCGCTTCGTATCCCCAGCCCCCGCTGCCCAGGCCTTCGCTGTCGTCGCCCGTGGGGACGAGAACGCCCGCGGAGATGGTCACTTGAGGCAGGGTGTCACTTTCTTCAATCACGGCGAAGGCCAGCTCGACTTCAAGATCGCCAATGCCGTCGGCCTCATCACCGGGCGAATCCAAGTAAACGGGCACTTCGACCTCGGCTTGCAGGCGATCGGTGATGCCATATTCGCCGCTCAAGCCGAGCATCCACCCGCCGTCATCAAGGGGGCTTCGATGCAAGGCAGCGGTCAATTGTATCTCGCCGTCCTCTTGGGTGTAGGCTTCTTCCACTAGGAAAAGAAAGTCGTGACCTTCGTCCTCATCATCAGTGGCCTGCGCCGCTGTTCCGCTTAGGACAGCAACGCACAGACAGATTGCGAAAACAACCTTTAGCGGTTCCCCGCACGCTGAGCGGTCCTGGAACATGAGTATCCCCCTTTGCTTTGATGGCGCCAAACCCCGGCGGGACGTTACGCAACGCTTTTTGTTGCCGGTGAAGGGCGGCCTTGCACATTGCGCCCGGAGGCGATCCAGTTCTCAATCTGTGTAAGGATCAATTCCAAATCTATCGGTTTGCGAACAAAGTCATCGGCGCCTGCTGTGATAAATTCGTCCCGATTTCTGTCAAAGGCACTTGCCGTCACGGCCAGAATGGGCACGTTTGCATTCGGGCCACCGGCGGCGCGTATAAGCTCGATGGCGGCAATGCCGTCCATGACGGGCATGTTCCGGTCCATCAGGATGATGTCGTATGCGAATTGCTTGGTGGCCTCGACGGCGTCCTTGCCATTGGTGACGGCCTGAACCACATACCCCGCCTGGGTCAGACCGATCTTGAGCAGTTGCTGGTTGGGGACGTTGTCCTCGGCAAGAAGGATCGTACCTTTGTGACCGGGGGGAGATAGGGGGGTTTGCCCCCCGGATGCCCTGTCCCCCGTTTCGGTCCCCCCCGCGTCATCGGCGCAATCAGAATGTTCAGGATTGACAGCGGCCTGATAGATCAGTGCGGCGAGATCATGAACCGCAAGAGGTTTGGGGCACACGTTCACTAGTCCGTCCAGGCCGGTGCCCCCTGAAGTGCTTTCGACATGATTGCCAGTAATGAGGATCAAGTGAGGGGCCGGACCATCGCCTGCGGATTTGAGTTCCTCCCACACCAGGTGGTCGTGGGCCCCGGCGGCGGCTTCATTGAAGACCGCAACATGGAAAGGCGCGCCCTTCCGCGCCGCGGTTTCGATCTCGCGTTTGGCTTCGCTTACACTATGCACCAACGAAACATCCGCTCCGCACGATGTGAGGAGAGCGGCGATCAACTCCCGCTTCCGGTTCATGGGGTCGGCAATCAGTATGTTCAAGCCTTGTAAGTCCGGCTCCGGCGCACCGGAAGCCGTTGAGGGCGCCGCTTCATTCAATGGCCCGTTTAGGGGAATGGCGACGCGCATGGAGGTTCCTTGCCCCGGCGTGCTTTCGGCTCGGATGGTACCGCCCATCAGGCCGATCAGGCGCCGGCATATGGCAAGGCCAAGGCCCGTTCCGCCATATTGCCGCCGGTCGGAACTGTCGGCTTGGGTGAAAGCTTGAAAGATTGAATCGAGTTTTTCCTTCGGAATGCCGATGCCGGTGTCGGTCACGGCAAATTCTACAACATGCCGGCCATCTTCATCGGTGCCGCTGTACCGCGCCTCGATCGCCACCATTCCTGCTTGGGTGAACTTGATGGCATTACTCACCAGATTGAACAAAACCTGACGAATGGCGCCGGCGTCGCCGATAACTTCCCCGGGTAGCGCCGGGTCAACCGACGTCACCAGATCAAGGCCCGCCTCGGCGATGCGGGGGCCGAACAACCTGGCAACGCTTCCGGTCAGGTCTTTCGGATTGAACGTAATGGATTCAAGCTCGTACTTGTTCGATTCCAATCTGGAGTAATCCAGTATCTCATCGACGATCCCGATCAGATCGTTGCCCGACGTCCGGATGGTTTCAAGGTATCCAAGTTGTGTTTCGTTCACGCTGCTTTGTTTAAGGAGATCGGTGAAGCCTATCACCGCATTCATCGGTGTACGGATTTCGTGGCTGACAACGGCCAGAAACTCGGACTTGGCGCGCTCGGAAGCGACGGCGCGGTCCCGCTCCTTGGCGGTTTGTACTTGCGCTTTGAGGATGGCAGTACTCATGGGTCTCAAGATTGCGAGCCACACGAATGCCAATGTGCCTATCCCGAGAAGAATGCCAGCAATGATGAAAGGCCTGACCGTCCGCGTGTAACGGACGGTATCGGCGGCCATTTGCAGGCGTAGCGCCTCGATGCCCGGCGCGGCGTCGTTTTGCACGAGCTCCACGATTTCGCGGCGCATAGCCTCGGAAGAGGCGGAACCGAATTGCGTTTCCGGTTGGCTGACAAACTGGTTTCCTAAAATGAGAACATTGCCGATCACCGTTTCGAGCGACTCGGTGGTGTTGGTCGGATTATCTTCCCATGCTTCATAGAGGTTGGACGGCATGCGGCCGATCAGGGTGACGGCCGGCATATAATCCGCCGGATTGTTTGAGAGGATCAGTTCGATGGTTTCATCCAGATGCTGCTCGTCATAGCCCTCGTCGAGGGATGAACTCTCCTCCTCCTCGTCTTCCAGTCCATCGGGGTCGAACCGCCGCAACGTGCCATAGATGTCAGCAAGCGCGTACAGCATTGCGTTCAGTTGTCTTGGATCCGTACCCGAATGATCGCCGGAACCACCACCGGCCATATGCACCTCAAATGCAAAGCCGTATGTCACCTCGATCAGATGATGGAATGCGGACTGGTAGCTGTTCGCCACGTTTGCGGACGTGATCGTGCGCCATCCGGCAAAGCCGGTCGCAAGGAACGCGGCAAGGCACACGAGCCCCGCAACCAGGAATCGCTTCGCCAGGTAGTTTTTACTTACGGTTGACATCCCAAAGGCCTAATTCTCTTTAAAGTGGCACAGGGTGCCACTTTCATTTTCAGCCTCTGTCACCTGGATTAAAATTGACTAAACATCGCGCCGTTCGCGGTATCAGCACGCCAAAGCAAAAGGGGCGGCCCAAGGGCCGCCCCCATTCAACTTAAGTGAACCGGACTTTGGTCAGCCGGTGAGGCTAGTCGATGATCTCCGTTGTGTACCCGGTGAACCGGTCCACGGACGGGAGATCCCACGTGGCGCCCACGTCGTTGTTGGCTTGGAGCGTAAGATCGCTCCCATGACCAAACAGGAACGACAAAGCCAGAAAGACCGTGTGCTCTGTGACTGCTTGGGAGGGGGTTTCGGTGTTTCTGCCATATGTGCCGCGATAACCGAGGGCCCAGCCCATGGGTGTGTTTTCGAAGCGCTGATCATAGCGGAGGCCCCAGTCCCAGAAGTCGTAGTCACAGCATGTGCTGTCGGCTTCTTCGCCTGTCGCGTATGTGAGTTCGCCCTGGACCCGTTGATCGGGCTTCAGGAAGTACCGCGCCACACCGCGCAAGACCCAGGCATCGGTCATGACGTCATCTTCGGTTTCATCATCGGCAATGAAATAGCCCACCTGCCCAATGACCGTGGTGTTGTTGGCGGTCATTTGACCTTCCACCCCGAACAAGCCGTAGAGCGCGTTTTCATCCTCGCCGCCGTTCGATGAGCCTATTGCTCCGAAGAGGCCAACCGCGTTGTGGCCGGGTCGCCGGTGGGCCACGTGAAGGCCGCCTGTAAATGCCGTTTGAAGGTTCTCTTCGCCTTCGTCCCTGTCGGTGAAGGTGGCAAGACCATCAATATCGAACTGAAAGGCGAAGTTATCCGGCGCCGGAACATTGATGCGGACAGCACCCTCAATGATCGGATAGCTCTCGTCATCATGCTCTTCGTCTTCGAGATTCTTCACGTCGTTTGTCGATATGCCGCCTGCAATTTCACCCTGAACCGCAAAGATGGTGCCGCCGTCAGCATAGGCGGCGGGCACGCTTGCGATCAGGAAGGCCGTGGCGAGGGCCATCACGGAACCGCTTCCCAAGTTTATTTTCATTTTATTCCTCCATGGACGGAAAACAGATCAACGCAAAGCGCGCCTGCGCCGGAAATGCATGTGCGGCGGCCGTGTCGATTTTTTGTACTGACGCAACGGGGGGCGGGTAGGGAATGAGGGTACTCAGGGGTACAAGGGTGGATGCGCATCCAAGAGATTCCGCCCGGAAACTGTCCAGACAGTAATCAGTGATTCCCTTACTCCGGTACAGAGCTAGCGCGCTAAATAGATGAGCAAGACCCCAAATGCAAGCGGTTTGGCGCCGAATCAGCCAAAGCTGCGCAGGCCTGAGGCGGGCAGGCCAGCGATTCGCCTGCTTAGGGCACCTGATTGCACAAGCGCAAACGAAAGGAGCGGCCCCGGGGCCGCTCCTTTGTCCGATTGGCTTGGTCTAATTTATTAGGGAGAGGAGGTTACCGTCAGAATCCACGATTTCCGTTGTGTACCCGGTGAACCGGTCCACGGCTGGAAGATCCCACGTGGCGCCGCGGTCATTGTTTTCTTGCAGCGTCAGGTAGTTTTTATATCCAAACGTGAAGGTCAAAGCCGCAAAGAACGTGTGCTCTGTGAACTCGTCGGCGGGGCTATCATCGTTTTCGACATGTGCGCCGCGATAGCCAATGGCCCAGCCCATGGGGGTGTTCTCGAAGCGCTGGTCATAGCGAAGGCCCCAGTCCCAGGCATCGATGTCGCAGCACGCACTGTCACTTGCTTCACCTGATGCGTAGGTGAGTTCGCCCTGAATCCGTTGATCCGGCTCCATGAAGTAACGCGCCACGCCACGCAACAGCCAGGCGTCGGTCATGACATCGTTTTCGGTTTCATCATCGGCGACGAAATAGCCCGCCTGCCCGATGACCGTGGTGTTGTTCGCGGTCATTTGGCCCTCCGCACCGATCAGGCCGAAGAGCGCGTTTTCATCTTCGCCGCCGTTCGATGATCCCAAGGCGCCGAAAAGGCCGACCGCGTGGTGGCCGGGCTTGCGGTAGGCCGCATGAAGGCCGGTGGTATATGCGGTTTGCAGGTTGTCTTCACCATGGTCTCTATCGGTAAAGGTGGCGAGCCCGTCTATATCGAACTGAAAGGCGAAGTTATCCGGCGCAGGGATGTTGACACGGGCAGCGCCTTCAAGGATCGGGTAGGTGCCATCGTCATGTCCGGTGCCGGTATTCTCAGAATCTGTTATCGATACGCCGCCCGAGATTTCACCCTGAACCGCAAAGACGGTTCCGCCGTCAGCATAGGCGGCAGGTCCGCTTGCGATCAGAAGGCCCGCGGCGAAGGCGGTCAGGGAACCGCTTCCCAAGTTCATTTTCATTTTATTTCTCCGTGAATGGAAAACAGATCAACGCAAGCACACCCTTCGGAGGCACACCGGCAATGCTGTCATTGGATTCGTGTACGCACGCAACTGGGGGCGGGCAGGGGATGTGGGGTACGAAGATGGATATTGATCCACGAGGCCCCGCCCGGAAACTTTCCAAAGGGTAGTCAGTGATTCCCGTAACGCCGACATTGAGTTAGCGCGCTCAACAAATGAGAGCGGCGGCGATGCAAATCGGCATCAGTGGCATCGGCCCAAACAAAAAAGGTGCGGCCCGGGGGCCGCTCCTTGTACCTGATTGTGTTTCGATCAAGGTATGAAAAGCAAGTGGCCGTCGGAATCCACGGTTTCGATCGTATGGCCCGTGAACCGGTCCACACCGGGAAGATCCCACGTGGCGCCGCGGTCGTTGTTTTCTTGCAGCGTCAGATCGGTTTCATACCCAAACGTGAAGGTTAAAGCCGCAAAGAACGTGTGCTCTGTGAGTTCATCGGCAGGGCTGTCGCTGTTTTCGATATATACGCCGCGGTAGCCAATGGCCCAGCCCATGGGG
>JANQMY010000271.1 GCA_028279895.1 Alphaproteobacteria bacterium | reverse complement strand
GCGCGCACATAATCAGGTTTTGTTGAACACCTCAAGGCCTCAGCCGCATTGCTTTGTGCGGTGAAGGGGCGGCTTGATCGGACCCAATCTGTCTCTGGGAGGTTTTGATGAGAAAGATTGGCTCCGATCATGCCGCCCCTTCACCGCACAATGCAATGCGGCTGAGGCCTTGAGGTGTTCAACAAAACCTGATTATGTGCGCGCCATGTCGACCGAAGAGACCGTACCATCCCCCTGCCTGCGCATCTGCGCCGTCGACGGCCGCAGTGGATTTTGCATGGGCTGCAACCGGACGCTGAAAGAAATCACCGCCTGGAGCGAATACACCAACGATGAAAAGCGTGAGGTGTTGGCGGCAATCAAACGCCGCAAAGAGGAAGTGGGCCCGATCGAATACGGTGCCGTCTAGCAGTTTGCTGAAAAAGTCATTTTCATCCTTCGAGACGGGCCTGTCGACCCTCCTCAGGATGAGGAAAGCAAACAAAAACCTCATGGTGAGGAGGCGCGATAGCCCCGTCTCGAACCATGGATTCCCAAGACCATGATTTTTTCAGCAAGCTGCTAGGGCTTCGGTGCATTGCCCACGTCCAGCCCTGCGAAATCGAACAGTTTCGGGTCCGCTAAATGCGAGGGTCGAGCATGCATGAGGGCCCGGAACATGACCTGCCGCCGGCCGGGATGGGTCTTCTCCCACTCGTCCAGCATCTTTTTCATGGCCTCGCGCTGCAACCCGTCTTGGGACCCGCACAGATTGCACGGAATGATCGGGAATTGCATGGCATCGGAGAATTTCCGAATATCATTTTCCGCACACAGAAGAAGCGGCCGCAGCACGAATAGGTCACCGTCGTCGTTGACCAGTTTCGGCGGCATGGATGCCAGCCGTCCCCCATGGAACAAATTCATCATGAAGGTTTCCAAGGCATCGTCCCGGTGATGGCCCAACACCACGGCCTCGCAGCCTTCTTCCCGCGCAATGCGATAGAGGATCCCCCGCCGCAGCCGCGAGCACAGTGCGCAATAGGTCTGACTTTCCGGCACTTTTTCCGTGACGATCGAGTAGGTGTCCTTGGTCTCGATGCGGTAGGGCACACCCGCCTTTGCCAGATAGGTCGGCAGGATCTCTTTTGGAAAACCGGGCTGGCCCTGGTCCAGATTACAAGCGATCAGGTCCACGGGCAGTAAGCCCTGCCATTTCATGTCGAGCAATGCGGCCAGCAGGGTGTAGCTGTCCTTACCGCCCGACAGGCAGACCAGCCAGCGGACCGGCCGCGTGCGTGCGTCGTCGGGCACCATGCCGAAACTGTCCACAGCCTGGCGCACATTGCGCAGCAGCCGTTTGCGCAGCTTCTTGAAGGAAACCGACGACGGTGCATCCCGAAAGATCGGGGGGCCGGATTGCGCCAGATCATCGTTCCGGGGCGTCGCGTCGCTAGGCTGTGCTAAAGTTTCACTCATCCGTATGGACCTGCCGGTTCTCACCACTACATCTGCCGTGGGGTACCATAATTAGGGAGAGACATAAAAATGCTCATTCTGCGGGGTTTCCTCAATCTTGTCGGTGTTCTGTTCGCCGTTTTTGGCGTGTATTCGCTGACGTCGCCGCTCGTCATGACCAGCGGCTTGGGGCTGGATGCCAGCGGCCCCCATGCGTCATTCGAATTGCGCGGCATTTATGGCGGCGTGAGCTTGGGGGCGGCCGCCTTGTGCTTTCTCGGCAGTTTCCAACTGCGCTATGCGCGTCCGGCCCTGTGGTTTTTGGTGGCCTATATGGGCGGCTACATTTTCGGCCGGGGCTATGCTTTGATCGCCGACGGCGCGCCGGAGCCCTACTTTTGGTCCTTTATCGCCTTTGAAGTCTTGGTGCTGGCCGGCGCGGTGGCCATACTGATCCATCAACGAGACCGCCTCATCGCGGGATAATCAAACAGGGAGACGGCGTCCATGGCGACCATTTTGGCGCATATTCAGGTGAAGCCAGGTTCGGAGAAGAAGTTCGAGGAGATTGCGCGGGCGCTCTATGACGGCACCCACAAGCATGAAAAGAACGTCAAGCGCTATGAATATTGGAAAGGGGCAACGCCCGGCCTGTATTACACGCTGCTGTCGTTCGACGATTACCACGGCTTCCTCGAACACCAATCGAGCGACCATCACGAAACGGCGGCTGCCGGCTTGGGCGACGTCATCCAAGACCTGCGTTTGGAATGGGTGAACCCGCTGGACGGGGCGGCGCCGTTGTCCCAAACCGCCATGCAGGATCTGCCGGAAAACGCCAACGAGATCGTCAAGCGCTATTTCGAAACGATGCCGGCGGAAGTGCAGGATTGGTGGGCGGCTTAGCGGGCATCGGCTTCGCTGAGGGGCCAGCGGGCCCGGGGCGACACGTCAAGCGAATCTGAACGGCCCAACGCCAAGCGCTCTAAGCCGGCCCAGGCGATCATCGCAGCATTGTCCGTACACAGATAGAGGGGCGGGGCCACGAAACGAAACCCCTGCGCCGTGCAAAGGTCCGTCAGCCTGGCCCGCAGTGCGGTGTTGGCGGCAACGCCGCCCGCCACGACCAAGGTGGGTTCCGGCAAATTGTTCTTCTGCGCAAAGCGGTCCATGGCATTGCGCGTGCGGTCTTCGACCACATCGCATACGGCGGTCTGAAACGATGCCGCAATGTCGGCGGCCATCTGTTCGCTGGGCGCCGCTACTGCATCGACCGCGCGGGCAATGGCCGTCTTCAGTCCACTGAAGGAAAAATCGCATCCCTCGCGGCCCGCGAGCGGCCGCGGCAGATCGAAGGCATTGGGATTGCCCTGTGCGGCCATGCGTTGCACGGCCGGCCCGCCGGGATATCCCAGGCCCAGCAGTTTGGCGGTTTTGTCGAAGGCTTCGCCCACCGCATCGTCGATGGTGGTGCCGTAGCGCGTGTAGTGCTCCGGCCCGTCGACGGACAGCAATTGGCAATGCCCGCCGGACACCAGCAGCAATAAATAGGGAAAGCCGAGCTGTTCGGTCAGCCGGGGCGATAGGGCGTGGCCCGCCAGATGGTTCACGGCCAAGAAGGGTTTGTCATGGCACTGGGCAATCGCCTTGGCGGTCATCAACCCGATGATCACCCCGCCGATCAGACCGGGGCCGGCGGTCCCGGCCACCGCATCCAGCGCCCCGAATTCCATGTTCGCCTCGGCCATGGCATCGGTCACCACGCGGTCCAGATGGTCGATATGGGCGCGGGCGGCAATTTCCGGCACCACACCGCCATAGGCTTTGTGTTCCTCCACCTGGCTCAGAACCACGTTCGAGAGGATCTCTGGCACGGCGCCCGGCCGGCCCCGCACCACCGCAGCGGCGGTTTCATCGCAGCTTGTCTCGATGCCGAGCACGGTCAGAGTTTGGAGCTCGGTCATGGCCCGAACAGTCTTCTAGGATTATGCCTCATGCTGGGCCATATATAGGGCCGCAACTGCGATAAAAAGAAAGAAATGCCTTATGGGCGCAATTCGCATCGGCACGCGTGGATCGCCACTCGCTCTCAAGCAGGCACATATGGTGCACGACTTGTTGGCGGCGGCCCGCCCCGCATTGGCCGACCGGCTTGAGATCGTCACCATCAAAACCTCGGGCGACCGCATTCAAGACCGGGGCTTGGCCGAGGCCGGCGGCAAAGGCCTGTTCACCAAGGAAATTGAGCGTGCGCTGATCGACCAAGAAATCCACATAGCCGTGCATTCCATGAAGGATGTGCCGACATTTCTGCCGGCGGGGTTGCGGCTCGGCGCCTTCCTGCCCCGGGAAGATGTGCGCGATATGTGGATTTCCACCCAAGGTCAAACCATCGGCGACATGCCGACGGGGTTTCGTTTGGGCACCGCGTCGATCCGACGCCAGGCCCAACTGCTGGCGCGCCGGCCGGATCTGGAAATCGCCCTGCTGCGCGGCAATGTGGGGACGCGGCTGGAGAAAGTTGCCGCCGGTGCCGTCGATGCCACCCTGCTTGCGTGTGCCGGGCTGAAACGCTTGGGCATCGCCGTGCCCAATGGGCATGTGCTCGGCACGGACGACATGTTGCCGGCGGCGGCGCAAGGCGTGGTCGGCATAGAGATCCGTGACGGGGATGAAGACACGGCGGCCCTCTTGGCCGATATCAACGATCGCGACGCGGAAACGGCGGTGCATGCGGAACGGGCCTTTTTGGCGGCGTTGGACGGCAGTTGCCGCTCGCCCATTGCGGCGCTGGCGGAGCCGCTTGGCGGAGATGGGTTTCGGTTTCGCGGCGAGATCCTGTCGACCGATGGGCGCGCGGTCTTTCGTATCGAAAGGGAGGGCAAGGCAGCCGCGCTTGACCAACTGGCCACCGATGCCGCCGAAGCGTTAAAGGGGCAAGCCGGCGAAACGTTTATGAAAGCGTTTCTTGCCGGCCCCCGGTAAATCCATGCGGGTGCTGGTCACACGGCCCGAACCGGATGCAAGCGCGCTGGCGCAAGAACTGCGTGCGCGTGGTCATGAACCGATCCTGGCACCAATGATGTCCGTCGAGTTCGTTGACGGGCCTGCGCCTCAAATTGGGGCGGAATGTTATCTCGCCTTCACAAGCGCCAATGGTGTGCGGGCGTTCTGTCACGGTATCGAAGAACGGGATTGGCCGGTCTTTGCCGTTGGCGCTGCTACGGCGAAAGTCGCGCGAAACATGGGCTTCGCCGAAGTCTATGTCGCGGGCGGCGACGTGGGCTCCCTTGCCGACATGATCGCAGAACATGATTACATGCCGAACCAAGTCTTTCATGCCGCCGGGGGCCATGTCGCAGGCGATTTGGCGGGCCGGCTAATCGCTCTGGGTATCGAGATCAATACAGCCCATATGTACACGGCGAAAGCTGCAACCAAACTACCGGAAACGGCCCGCGCGGCGCTGGAGCGGCAAGATGTGGACGCCATCTTGTTCTTTTCACCGCGAACCGCGGCTCTCTTCGCAAAGCTTGCCGCCGCTGAAGCCCTGGCGGACCGGCTGGCGCCAGTAGCGGCTGTGTGCCTGTCACATAACGTCGCGACGGCGCTTAAACCGTTACAGTTTCGCCATATTCAGGTGTCAGTAGAGCCCACCACAGAGGCCCTGTTAGAGGCTCTTGAGAAGTCGGCTTCCCAAGCCTAGGCTGCGCCTCATCCGACACCAACCGAATCACCGGAATTCTCATGCCGGACACGCCTGAAAAGCCAGAAACACCGCCGAGTGCCGACAAGAATGAGGCGGACTCGCCCGAGCCAAAAGCGGCCCAGGATGACGACGCCGCCTCGAACGCAAATCAGCCGGAGGACGCTACAAAAGCTTCGGTGCCGAAGAAGCGGGTCCCCAGATCGCGCAAGAAGGCCGCTTCGCTGAGCGCGAAGGAAACCGAAAACGGTGCGCCGCCGGAAGAACCTCAGGATGGTTCCTCCGCAAAACCGGAAGAGGCGACGACGCCTGACGAGGCCCAGTCCGTGCCCGCAGAAGCTTCGGTGCCGGCGGCAGAGCCGGCCACTCCGGCCGCATCCGGACCTCAAGAGGGCAATGCGCCGGAACCTCCGATGGACTCGCCAGGCGGGCCGGACCGGGCAAGTCCGCCACCGCCGACGGCACCGCGGTCAGCGCGGGGGTGGATGATCATGGGCGTCATGGCCGTTCTGCTGGTGGTGGGCGGGGCCGCCATCTGGACCTATCCGTGGAACGGCACGCTCCCGCCCGACGACCGGACAGCTTTCAACGCCATCGGCAACAAGCTCACGGAACTTGAAAAGCGCGTCGACGCGCTGGAAAACGCAGATCGGGCATCAGGAACGGATGCGGATGCACTGGCCGATTTGGGCGTCAAAATAGCGGCCCTGGAAAAGCAGGTGGCCGAGCTGACGGTTCCCGCGCTGCCAAATCCCACCACTGGGGACACCGCCGCGCAGGCGGCACCGGGTGAACGGTTGTCCGCGGCGCTCGACATGATGGCAGACCTGCAAGCCCGTCTCGACCAGATGGACGGAGGCGGAGCCGATGCGTTGCAACAGCGTTTGCAGGCGATGGAAGGGCTGATCTCGGACATGGATGTGGCCGGGCGATTGGACGCCTTAGAGCAAGGCCTTGCCGCCGCACCGGGCCAGACCAAGATCGACGATATGGAAGGCCGCATCGCGGCGCTGGAAAGCGGCAATGACGCGCAGGTGATGCGCGCGGCAAGCCTTGCCATGGCGGTGGCGAACCTGTCCCGTTCGGCGGCAGGCGCGGCTCCCTTTACCCACGAACTCACCGTGGTTCGCGCGCTTGCGCCCGAACAGCCGCAGCTGGCGGCGCTGATCCGGCATGCGGAAACCGGCGTGCCCACCATCGCAACGTTACGGTCCGAATTTCCCGCCTTCGGCCGCGCGGCCATTCGGGCCGACCGGGTGGCAGGCGCAACCGGCTGGTGGGGTTGGTTGTCGGCCAATCTGCAAGCGATGGTCACGGTACGGAATATCGACGATACGGAAGGGGAAACCGCCCCGGCCCTTGTCAGCCGCATGGAGAATTATCTGTTGGACGGCCAGTTGACGGCGGCGTTGACCACGGCCGGCCGCTTGAGCCCCGCGGCGCAAGAAGCCATGGCGCCCTGGCTCGACCAGGCGCGCCCCCGCGCGGAACTGGAAGCCGCCATTGCGGAACTCAATGCCGATGTGCTGTCGGCCATCGCCGCCACCGGCAGTCAGGAATAAGTGCTCTCAATGATCCGTGCCGTTGCCATTTTTCTCTTTGTTGTCGTTTTATCGACAACGGCAGCTACCTTTTGGGATGCCGGTACGGTCGTGATCACGCTGGGCGGTCGCGAGTACGAAATGTTGCTGGGCGTCGGTGTCGTTTTGGTGTTGGCGTGCTTCTTCCTGTTGTTCATCGCCATCCGCTCGTTGTCTTTGATGATGAGCTCGCCACGCAAGTTCCAAGACTATATGGGTAAACGGCGCCACGAACGCGGCTTTACCGCTTTGTCGCGCGGCATGCTGGCCGTGGCGGCGGGTGATGCGGCGGAAGCGCAGCGCTATGCCAAACGCGCCCAATCCCTGCTCGACGACCCGCCCCTGACCCTGTTGCTGGCAGCCCAAGCCGCTCAGTTGGGCGGTAACGAAAAAGCGGCGGAGACTTATTTCTCCGCCATGCTGGATCGTGAGGAGACCGAGTTTCTCGGTCTGCGGGGCCTTTTCATGCAGGCGCGGCGCGACGGCAACCTCGAAGCAGCGCTTGTCTATGTCGATCGCGCCTACGAGCTGCGTCCCAATACGCCTTGGGTGGTCAACGCCCGGCTCGATCTGCAGACCCAGACGGGGCGGTGGGTCGACGCCTCGGATGCGCTGGGCCAGGCCCGCCGGCAAAATCTGTTGACGGACGATGTGGAGCGCCGCCGCCGTGCCGTATTGCTGACGGCGCAAGCGCAGGACTTGGCGGATGCGGAACCGGAAAAGGCCCTCGATAAGCTGATGGCCGCCCTGCGCCTGGTACCGGCTCTGGTGCCCGCGGCCATTCTGGCGGCCCGGTTGCTTAAGGAACGCAAGCGCATGTGGAAGGCGGCGGGCATTTTGGAAACGGCCTGGTCGCAAACGCCCCATCCCGAACTGGCGCGGCTCTATCGGGATCTCAAACCCGATGAGACCCCCGAACAAAGGTGCCGACGCATGCAGCTTTTGGCGGACATGAAACCGTCTCATCCGGAAAGCCGTTTGCTCATGGCCACGCTGCAATTGGAGATGCGCGATTTCGACCGCGCACGCGAAACCTTGCAGGACGTGGCGCGCCATTTCCCGACGGGGCGTGTGTGCGCCCTGATGGCCGAGATCGAGCAGCAGGATACAGGCGACCCGTTCCGCGCGCGGGAATGGCTGGCCCGTGTGCCCAATGCGCCCCGCGATGCGGCCTGGATGTGCGACAACTGCCACAATCAAGCCCCCGGCTGGGCGCCGGTATGCCCGTCGTGCCATGCCTTCGACAGCCTGACCTGGCGCAAGCCCGTGCCCGACATTGTGGAACAGGTGGCGTCCGGTTCACAGGCGTTGGTATCCACGGATGACGCGGATCTTATGCCGGCACCGTCGCCACCCGGCGAAGATCAGCCCGCCGAAGCGCAAGAGATGCCGCCGTCCGCGTTGAAGAAAATGGGCACCCAGCTGCGGGTCACCCGGAACCGGGCTTCCCGTACGGTGCAAGTGGTGAGGGACGAGATCAAGAAGGATGTGCGCCTCACGCGTGAGCGCCTGAAACAGGCCGTCTCGTCCTTGGGCTCGGGCCGCAGCAACGGAGAAGGTGCGGCCGCTCAGCCGCCGGTCGACCGCGACACGGGCGCCGTCGATTTGTCGGGGGTGACGCCTCCCGAACCCGAATTCTTTCAAAGCCCGCCGGCGCCCGACGATCCGGGGCCGGAAGGCGAAGTGTTCGAGGACCGCAAAGCAGGCCCGCGCGCGCCGCGGGTTTAGTCTGCTATAGCTCGGCCCGCTATGAGGGGATCTCATTCCGTGATCATGCTGCGTAACGTTGTTGTAAAGGGGGCGCCCGCGCAGGCGCCCGGCCAGCCGTGAAGGGTGGGCCCACGCTTGCCTATCGGCAGATGCTGGACGCGGGCGAACTCAAACCGGATCCCGCTCAGGAAAGCGCGGTGGCGGCGCTGCAGCGGCTTTATGGCGATCTCAAATCCTACGATCCACGGGGCGGTGGGTTTCTGTGGTTTCGCTCATCTCCCCGGCCGCCCTGCGGGCTCTACCTCCATGGCGGGGTGGGGCGGGGCAAATCCATGCTGATGGATCTGTTCTTCGACAGCGTGCCGCTTAAGAAGAAACGGCGCGACCATTTTCATGAATTCATGCTGGAAACCCATGCGGCCATTCACGAATGGCGGCAGCTCACGCCAAAGCAGCGGCGCAAGAAGATGGCGGGGCTTAATTTTAAAGGCTCGAACGGCGATATGGACGACCCTATTCCACCGGTCGCCCATCGTATCGCTCATGATGCCACGCTGATGTGTTTCGACGAGTTTCAGGTGCTCGATGTGACGGACGCCATGATCTTGGGCCGTCTGTTTACGGAGCTTTTTGCCAATGGGGTCGTGCTGGTGGCGACGTCCAACCGGGCGCCGGAAGAGCTTTACAAAGGGGGTCTTAACCGCCAGCTCTTTCTGCCCTTTATCGATTTGCTGAAGGACCGGCTGGAGATCTTCGAGCTCAACGGTCCGGAGGATTACCGACTGGCGCGGTTAAAGGGGGTGGAGATCTATCATCATCCGCTTGATGCCGCCGCGCGTACGCAGATGGACGCCGCGTGGAAGCGGCTGACCGACCATGCCCACGGCAATCCCTGCACACTGACGGTACAGGGGCGCACTTTGCATGTTCCGCAGGCGGATAAAGGGGTGGCGCGTTTCGATTTTGACGATTTGTGCGCAAAGCCCTTAGGGGCGGCGGACTATCTGGCCGTTGCGCACCATTTTCACACGGTGCTGATCGACGACATTCCGAAAATGGGGCCGGCGCGCCGCAACGAAGCTAAGCGTTTCGTCACGCTGATCGATGCGCTTTACGACAACAAGGTGAAATTGATCTGTTCGGCCGATGCGCCGCCCGACGGCCTCTATCCCGCAGGCGACGGTTCGTTTGAGTTCGAGCGCACCGCATCGCGGCTCATTGAAATGCAGTCGGAAGACTATATGGCCGCGGGCCACGCTGTGTGACCCGCCGCGCTAGGGCATGATCATTTTTCACGGAAACATGATCATGCCCCAAAACGCTATGGCGACCCACGGTTGGTCGCGCTCTAAGACGCCGCCTGGAACCCCTTTAAGGCGCGGGCGCGCCGATGGTGACCGACGGATTGGACGGGCCGACATCCAGGTTGTTGTTCACCTGCTGGCCGCCATTGTTGAGTGCCGTGTCGATGATGACGCCCAAGAGCCCCAAGCTGCCGATGTCGGTAACGGCGTCCTCCAATGCTTCAGGCGCTAGAGGGCCCGTCGCCGCCAAAACCCGGTCGTCGTTCACTTCGTCGATTTGTTCCTTGGCCAATTCAATGGACGGCGCCAGGCGGATGGCCGCCGTCTGGCTTTCCAAGTCTGCGCCGGAAACGGCCGTCAGCTCGCTAATGTCGATAATGCGGTCGAACGGATTTTGCCGAGGAATCGGCACGCGGTATGCTCCCCGCGCGCGCTTTTCGGACAAGCCCTTCGCGGCCGAGCCTTTGTCGGACAGCGCCGCGAGGTCGATCTCCGGCGGGAGTACCTTCTCCGGTGCGGCCGGCTTCTCCACGTCGACGGTCTTTTGCCGCTCGATTTGAGGAACCTGATAGTCTGCCGTGTTTTGGAACGCGGTGATGAAAAAGGCTGCGCTGACCGCAGCACTGGATACGCAAATGCTGAGCGCTATGAAAAAGGCGCGCATGACTGTCACCCCAACTTTGCACCGGCCTTTCTTACGACGCAGGCGCGATGCCACCTCATGTCATTCTTTACCATACCACGATTCATGGCCGGATGTTATGAGGATGCCGGATTTTCTTTGCGAATACATTGCCAATGCAGCGCTTTTTATTGGGCGAATTCAATGAAATGTCTAAAATTCGCAGAAATGCTTGGGTAATCGCCGCAGTTTAATCATAAACCTTCCCAATATTGCCGTTAACTATACTTGCAAAAACTTGCGAAGGCGTAGCGTCGCCGGCGGCAAAACCCCTTGGAATGGCGGACACCGTGGCTGCTTGCGGCAGCCCAGAATTCGCGCTAGTCAAGCGTCGCTCCAGGCGGTCTTCAACGCCTGACATCCCATTCCCTCATATCCGCACAGGAGGCTCGTGTGGCGCGAAACAAGATTGCACTTATTGGCGGTGGGCAGATCGGGGGCACCCTTGCCCACCTGGCCGGCCTCAAAGAATTGGGTGACGTGGTCATCTTCGACATTGTGGAAGGATTGCCCCAGGGCAAGGCACTCGACCTGGCCCAGTCCTCGCCGGTGGACGGTTTCGATTCCGATCTGCAAGGCACTCAGGATTATGCGGACATCAAAGGCGCCGATGTGGTGATCGTCACGGCGGGCGTTCCGCGCAAGCCGGGCATGAGCCGCGACGACCTGCTCGAGATCAATCTGAAGGTCATGAAGGCGGTGGGCGAAGGCATTGCGGCGCACGCGCCAAACGCGTTTGTCATCTGTATCACCAACCCGCTGGATGCCATGGTGTGGGCATTGCGCCAGTTTTCGGGCCTGCCGCACAACAAAGTTGTCGGCATGGCCGGCGTCCTCGATTCGGCACGCTTCCGCTTGTTCCTGGCGCGCGAATTCAACGTCTCCATCGAAGATGTCACGGCCTTCGTTTTGGGCGGTCATGGTGACACGATGGTCCCGCTGCTGCGCTATTCGACCGTTGCGGGCATTCCCATCCCCGATTTGGTCAAGATGGGCTGGAGCAGTCAGCAAACAATGGACGAGATCGTTCAGCGCACCCGCGATGGCGGTGCCGAAATCGTCGGTCTTCTAAAGACCGGGTCGGCGTTCTACGCCCCGGCCACATCCGCGATTGCGATGGCCGACAGCTACCTCAAAGATAAGAAGCGTTTGCTGCCTTGCGCGGCCCATCTGACCGGTCAATTCGGTGTCGATGACCTTTATGTGGGCGTGCCCGCCGTCATCGGGTCTGACGGCATCGAGCGCATTGCCGAGATCCAAATGACCGACGACGAAAAGGCCATGTTCGATCATTCCGTCAATGCGGTGAAGGGCCTGGTGGCGGCATGTAAAAAGATCGATCCGAGCCTTGGCTGATCGAATGTTCCGGGACGGACCGCGCGGTCGCCGCTAACGGTTGCGCGGCGTTCTGCCGGTGCTATAAAGCCCAAATCAGAGTGATTACAGTTAACAATGTCTTAATGGCTTCGGCCCACAAAGAGGTCGTGCTGAGCCACGCTTAAGGGGTCCCATGAATATTCACGAATATCAGGCCAAGGCGGTCCTGAAAGAATTCGGAGTGCCGGTTGCCCGCGGCATCCCCGCCTTTACCGTCGATGAAGCCGTGAAAGCGGCTGAAGAGCTTGGTGGCCCGGTCTGGGTCGTCAAGGCGCAGATTCATGCCGGCGGCCGCGGCAAGGGTGGTGGCGTGAAAGTGGTCAAGTCGATCGACGACGTGCGCGCGGAGGCGGAGCGTATGCTGGGGATGACACTGGTCACCCATCAGACGGGCCCGCAGGGCAAAGAAGTAAACCGCTTGTACGTTGAAGACGGCTCCGACATCGACCGCGAACTCTATCTGTCCTGCCTGGTCGACCGGGCCACGTCGCGCATTGCTTTCATTGCGTCGACCGAAGGCGGCATGGACATTGAAGAAGTGGCAGAAAAGACACCGGAAAAGATCCTCACCCTGACGATCGATCCGGCAACCGGCATTCAGGCGTTTCACGGACGCGCCATCGCCTTCGCGCTGGGACTTTCCGGCGATCAGAACAAGGCAGGAGTGAAACTGATTTCCAGCCTGTACAAAGCGTTCACCGAAACCGATGCGAGCTTGGTGGAAATCAATCCGCTGGTCGTCACCAAAGGCGGCGAGGTGGTGTGCCTCGATGCCAAGATGAATTTCGACGACAACGCGCTCTACCGGCACAAGGCGATCGCCGAGCTGCGCGATGAATCCGAAGAAGATCCGGCGGAAGTGGAAGCCGCAAAGCACGACCTCAACTATGTGAAGCTGGACGGGACCATCGGCTGCATGGTGAACGGCGCGGGGCTGGCCATGGCCACCATGGACATCATCAAGCTCTACGGCTCCGAACCCGCCAACTTCCTGGATGTGGGCGGCGGCGCCAGCAAGGAGAAGGTGACGGAAGCCTTCAAGATCATTCTGTCGGACAAGAATGTGGAAGGCATTCTGGTGAACATTTTCGGCGGCATCATGCGTTGCGACATCATCGCGGAAGGTGTGGTGGCCGCCGCCAAGGAAGTTAGCTTGCAAGTGCCCCTGGTGGTGCGCTTGGAAGGCACGAATGTGGATTTAGGCAAAAAGATTATGGCGGATTCCGGATTGCCGATCATCTCGGCGGACGATCTGGGAGATGCGGCCGAAAAAATCGTTGCCGCCGTGAAGGAGGCAGCGTAATGGCCGTTCTCGTCGACGAAAACACCAAAGTCATTTGTCAGGGCTTCACCGGTAATCAGGGTACGTTCCATTCGGAACAGGCGGTCGCCTACGGCACCAAAATGGTCGGCGGCGTAAGCCCCGGCAAGGGCGGGTCGAAGCATCTGGATCTGCCGGTTTTCGATACGGTGCGCGATGCGGTGCACGCCACGGGGGCAACGGCTTCGGCGATTTACGTGCCGCCGCCCTTTGCCGCCGACGCCATTCTCGAAGCGATCGATGCGGAGATCGAATTGGCGGTGTGCATTACGGAAGGCATTCCGGTGCTCGACATGGTGCGGGTCAAGCGCGCGCTGCAAGGGTCGAAAACACGGCTGGTGGGGCCGAACTGTCCGGGGGTGATCACGCCCGACGCGTGTAAGATCGGCATCATGCCCGGCCATATCCACAAGCGTGGCAGCGTGGGCATCGTTTCCCGGTCGGGCACGCTCACCTATGAAGCGGTGGCGCAAACCACGGCGGTGGAACTCGGCCAGTCGACCTGTATCGGCATCGGCGGCGACCCGGTGAACGGCACCAACTTCATCGATTGCCTGGACATGTTCCTGGGCGACGATGAGACCAAATCCATCATCATGATCGGCGAGATCGGCGGTTCCGCAGAAGAAGAGGCGGCGGAATTTCTGAAACAATCCAAAGTGAAAAAGCCGACCGTGGGCTTTATTGCCGGAGTTACCGCACCGCCGGGCCGCCGTATGGGGCACGCCGGGGCCATCATCGCCGGGGGTAAAGGCACGGCTGCCGATAAGATGGAAGCCATGCGTTCCGCCGGCATCACGGTGGCGGATTCGCCGTCGGCGCTCGGAACAACACTCAAAAGTGTCCTTAATGGTTGATAAACTCGTCGCAGTTCACATTTACCTTCGGGTGCGGGACACAAAAAATCTTCGAGGCGAAGGTTAACCGCAATTAGGTTTGAGGGGGGTGCGGGCGCTCCCCGCATCCGACGAAAGATGCGAAAAGAAGAAGCCAATGAGGTTTTGGAACAAACCTCGTTTCTGTACGGCACCAACGCGCCGTTCATCGAAGAACTGTATGCCAAATATCTCGCCGATCCTACATCGGTCGATACCAGTTGGCAGTCCTTTTTCGGTGAGCTGAAGGACAAGCCCGAAGCCATCGAAAAAGATGTGAACGGCCCCAGTTGGGCGCCCATCGGCTTGCCGGCCGAAACCAATGGCGCCGATATGGGGGCGCTGGCGGAAGCCTTCCTGAGCGCGAACGAGCAAAAAACGCTGCACCAGAAGATCGCCGACCGGTCGCCGGACATTTCGCTGGAAGAAGTGCGCCGTGCCACCATCGATTCCGTGCGCGCGATCATGATGATTCGCACTTACCGGGTGCGCGGTCATTTGGACGCGGATCTCGATCCGCTCAAGCTGGAAAAGAAAACGCTGCATCCGGAGCTGATGCCGGAGACCTATGGCTTCACGGAAGCCGACATGGACCGGCCGATCTATATCGACTATGTGCTCGGGCTGGAAACGGCGACCGTGCGCGAGATCCTCGACATCCTGCGCCGCACCTATTGTTCGACCATCGGCGTCGAATTCATGCACATTTCCGATCCGGAACAAAAGGCTTGGATTCAGTCGCGCATTGAAGGCCGCGATAAGGAAGTGTCGTTCACGCCGGAAGGCCGCAAGGCGATCCTCAACAAGCTGATCGAAGCAGAAGGTTTCGAGAAGTTTCTCCACGTAAAATTCACGGGCACCAAACGTTTCGGCCTCGATGGCGGCGAAGCCGTCGTGCCCGCCATGGAACAGATCATCAAGCGGGGCGGCAATCTTGGGGTCAAGGAAATCGTGCTGGGCATGCCGCACCGGGGCCGCCTCAACACGCTGGCCAATGTGATGTCCAAACCCTATCGGATCATCTTCAACGAATTCCAGGGCGGTTCGGCCACGCCGGAAGACAGTTCCAGCTCGGGCGATGTGAAGTATCACCTGGGGGCGTCCTCCGACCGGGAGTTCGACGGCAACATGGTGCACTTGTCCCTGACGGCGAACCCGTCCCACCTAGAAGCGGTGGATCCGGTCGTGTTGGGTAAGGTCCGCGCCAAGCAAGCTCAGTATAATGACAAAGACCGCACGGCGGTTCTGCCCGTTCTGCTTCACGGCGATGCGGCCTTTGCCGGCCAGGGCATCGTGGCGGAATGTTTCGGTCTGTCGGGGCTGAAGGGCACGCGCACCGGCGGCACCATCCACATCATCGTGAACAATCAAATCGGCTTTACCACCAGTCCGATCTATTCGCGGTCGTCACCCTATCCGTCCGATGTGGCGAAGATGGTGGAAGCGCCGATTTTCCACGTGAACGGCGACGATCCGGAAGCGGTGGTGCATGCGGCTAAGGTCGCCACCGAATTCCGCCAGGAATTTCACAAAGACGTGGTGATCGACATGTTCTGCTATCGCCGGCACGGCCACAATGAAGGGGACGAGCCGGCCTTCACCCAGCCGATCATGTACAAAAAAATCAAGGAGCACCCGACCACCCTGTCGCTCTATTCGGACCGGCTGGTCAATGAGGGGCTGGTGACCGCCGAAGAAGTGGACAAGATGAAGTCGGATTTCCATGGCCATTTGGACATGGAGCTTGATGTTGCCCCCACCTTCAAACCCAACAAAGCGGATTGGCTGGATGGCCGCTGGGCGAATTTCGGCCAGGCGGAAGGCGACGACCGCCGCGGCGAGACGCCGGTGGATCTGGAAGTCTTGCGCGAGGTGGGTGGGGCGCTCACAAAATATCCCGAGAGCTTCAACATCCACCGCACCGTAAGCCGTTTGCTCACCAACCGGCAAAAAATGATCGAGTCCGGCGAAGGGATCGATTGGGCGATGGCTGAGGCGCTGGCCTTCGGCAGCCTTCTGAAAGAAGGCATTGCCGTGCGCTTGTCGGGTCAGGATTCGGGCCGCGGCACATTCAGCCAGCGCCATTCCTATTTGGTGGACCAGCAAACGGCAGAACGCCATACGCCGCTCAACACCATTGCCGAGGGGCAAGCCGAATACGAAGTGGTCGATTCCATGTTGTCGGAAGCGGCGGTGCTGGGATTCGAATATGGCTATGCCTTGGCCGAACCCCAGGCCTTGGTGCTGTGGGAAGCCCAGTTCGGCGACTTCGCCAATGGCGCCCAAGTGATCATCGATCAGTTCATCGCCAGCGGCGAGCGCAAATGGTTGCGCATGTGCGGTCTGGTGATGCTGCTGCCCCATGGCTATGAAGGTCAGGGGCCGGAACATTCGTCCGCGCGGCTCGAGCGTTATTTGCAGCTCTGTGCGGAAGACAATATGCAGGTGGCGAATTGCACCACACCGGCCAACTATTTCCATATTTTACGCCGGCAGATTCACCGCAATTTCCGCAAACCTCTGGTGCTGATGACGCCGAAATCGTTGCTGCGCCATAAGCGCTGCGTGTCGCGGCTGGAAGAAATGGGCCCCGGGTCCTCGTTCCACCGGGTGCTGTGGGACGATGCGGAAATCTACAAAGGCAGTTCGGTGGCGCTGAAGCCCGACAAGGACATCCGCCGGGTGATCTTGTGCTCGGGCAAGGTCTATTTCGACCTGTTCGAAGAGCGCGAGCGCCGTGGTATCGACAACATACAGATCCTGCGGGTCGAACAGCTTTATCCGTTCCCGGCGCGTTCGCTGATCCATGAAATGCAGCGTTTCCGCCAGGCGGAATTTGTCTGGTGTCAGGAAGAACCCAAAAATATGGGCGCTTGGACCTTCATGGAACCGAATATCGAATGGGTTTTGAACCGGATCGAGGCGGATTACCGCCGGCCGGTCTATGCGGGGCGTGCCGCCACCGCATCGACCGCCACGGGGCTCATGAGCCGCCATCAGAAAGAACTGAAAGCGTTTTTGAATGAGGCGCTTTCCACGTAATATTACGTGCGAAGCACCGCACATCGACATCGGCCCAAGCCCCCCGCGCCCACAGCCAATGTCTCAGCCGAGAAGGAATGAGGGTATATGGCCACGGAAATTCAGGTGCCCAATCTAGGGGAATCGATCACCGAAGCGACCGTTGCGCAATGGTTCAAACAACCGGGCGATACGGTGAATGTGGACGAAGAAATCTGCGAGCTGGAAACCGACAAAGTGTCCATGCCGATTCCGGCCCCGGCTGCCGGTGTGCTGAGCGAGATTATCGTGGCCACGGGCGAGACAGTGGAAGTGGGCGCCATCATCGGCAAGATCAGTGAAGGCAATGGTGCCTCGGCAGCACCGGCTCCCGCACCAGCCGCGCCTGCGGCCAAGCCCGAACCGGCCCCCGCGGCGCAGCCCGCACCTGCCCCGGCACCAGCCCCCGCCAAAGAAGCAACACCGGCGCCTATGCCGGCGGCCCAGCGCATCATCGAGAAGAACGAACTCGATGCCGGGGCCATTGCCGGCTCCGGCAAGGACGGTCGCGTCACCAAGGGGGATGCTCTGGCCGCGCTGGATGCCCGGTCGGAACCGCCCGCGCCGAAGCCTGCGCCGTCGGCACCGGCCGCACCGCCAGCGGCGGCTCGCGCGCCCGAAGCCCGCGAAGAACGGGGGCCCATGTCGCGCTTGCGCCGGACCATCGCAACACGCCTTAAAGAAGCGCAAAACACCGCGGCCATGCTGACCACCTTTAACGAGGTGGATATGAAACCGGTGATGGATCTGCGCCGTCAGTACAAGGAAGAATTCGAGAAGAAGCACGGCGTGCGCCTCGGTTTTATGAGCCTGTTCGTCAAGGCTTGCGTTGCCGCACTGAAGGACATTCCGGCGGTCAATGGCGAGATCGACGGCACCGATGTGATCTACAAGAACTACTATCATATCGGGGTTGCCGTCGGCACCGAGCGCGGCCTGGTGGTGCCCGTGGTGCGCGATGCGGACCAAAAGTCGCTGGCCGATATCGAAAAGGAAATCAACGATTTCGGCAGCCGTGCCCGCACCGGCGACCTGAAGCTGGAAGAGCTGCAGGGCGGCACCTTTACCCTCTCCAATGGCGGGGTC
>JANQMY010000358.1 GCA_028279895.1 Alphaproteobacteria bacterium | reverse complement strand
TCTTTATGTGGGTGACGCCCGCGAACCGGACCCGCGGTCTGCAAAACGGGATCAACGCGTCCATCAACTCCTTCCGGCCCATGGCGGCGTCTGCCATGCAGATCCCGAAGGCGCTTAAAGTGGATGTAAAAACCGTGCAGTCCGGCGATACCGTGTCGTCATTGGCGGCTCAAAGCCGGTTTGAGGATGCGAAGGCCGACCGGTTCATCGTCATCAACGGATTGCGCGACGCCAACGATCTGCGCCGTGGCCAAAAGGTGAAGGTGATCAAGTAATCCGTAGGCGTTGCGTTCTGTCAGTGTTGTGTTATGCACAAGTAACCTGCGCTTGAGAAGGACCGAAAATGACCTATGACACTTTGCTGCTCGACGTTGCGGACGGTGTGGCGACGATCACCCTCAATCGGCCCGACGCGGCCAATGCGCTCGACCTCACCATGGCGGAAGAGCTGTGTCATGCGGCGACCCTATGCGACGAAGATGACGGTGTGCGGGCGATCGTCCTGACCGGCACGGGAAAGATGTTCAGTGCGGGCGGCGACCTGGCAAGCTTCGCCAAGAACGAAGAAGAGTTGCCTTTGCTCATCAAACGCATGGTGACGGCGTTGCATGCGGCTATTTCGCGGTTTGCGCGGGGGGACGCCCCGGTCATCGCTGCCATTAACGGCACGGCCGCCGGTGCCGGTTTTAGCTTGGCCTTGGCGACCGATCTGGCGATCGCGTCGGCCGACGCCAAGTTCGCTATGGCCTATACCGCCGCCGGTCTGTCGCCGGACGGCAGTTCCAGCTTCTACCTGCCGCGCTTGGTGGGTGCGCGGCGCGCCGCGGAGCTGATGATGACGAACCGCCGTCTGACCGCGCAGGAGGCGCTGGAGTGGGGATTGGTCAATCAGGTGGTGCCATCGGAAGAGGTGCTGCCGACAGCTATGGTCTTGGCAAAGCAATTGGCATCCGGCCCGACCAAGTCTTATGGCGTGGTCAAGAAGATCCTTACACAGACATTTGGCGAGTCGCTCGAGACGCAGATGGAGATTGAAGGTCGTGGCATCGCTGACAGTGCACGCACCGACGATGCCAAAGAAGGCATCGCTGCCTTTTTCGACAAGCGGTCGCCCAACTTCACGGGAAAATAGCGAGCATTGCTCGCGTTACGCTTCGGGCAGATGTCCCACTTTGGCGTAGAGTAAGCATCCGTCATCTGACCAAGCGGCATGCGAGCTGCCATGGGGATTGCGCAGCCAAGACCCCGTCGGGTATGCGCCGTGATCATCTTGCAACGTTCCTTCAAGAACGAACACTTCCTCGCTACCGTCATGAACATGGGGATCGACGCGTGCCCCGGGCGCAAAGCGGAACAGCACGACTTGTTCAGAGCCATAAGAATGGAGCGGTAAAAGCGAGCAACCTTCGCTTATTTGCCGCCAGTCTGCGGCTGAGGCGTTTGCTGTATCGATCACCACTCGTGTTTGGTCCGCCTTGTCGAACTGATGCAGTTTGACCAGAATGGTGCAGCCTTTGTCGCTCCACGGCGCGTGTGACGTGCCCACCGGGTTGCGCACATAAGTGCCCGGACCAAAATCCCCGGTATCGTCGGAAAAAATGCCGTCCAGTACCAGAAACTCTTCGCCACCGCCATGGGTGTGTGCGTCAAACCGGCTGTTTGGCGCATAGCGCACAAGGCTCGTGGCGCGGGCAACTTCGTCCCCGTCGCGGTCGAGCATATAGCGCTCCACACCCGCCAAGGGGGAAGGGACCCAGCGCCCGTCGTCCGGCAGGACAACCGCGCGTTTTGTCAAGTCGGCATGAAGTTGCATTTCCGTCTCCTGTGACTGTCGCGCACCGATCACAACTTATCAAAACGGTGGTCTGTCATCGAGAAATGGCGGGAACAAACTTGTTTGCCAAGGTGTCTTGCGCGTATCTTACGAGAATGTGTTCGGGTGCAGCCCGCTTGTCGTGCACCGGCGCTTCAGAAAATGACGGGGTTGAGGGGTTAATGACCGCAGCAAAGAACCTGCGAGTGAAGTCTCATACGGATTCCCGCACAACGGATAAGGCGGCCGATATC
>JANQMY010000247.1 GCA_028279895.1 Alphaproteobacteria bacterium | reverse complement strand
CCTTGACTTCTTTGAGGACGAAGCCGGAGGTGATGTCTTTCACCCCGGCAAATTGTAGCAATCCGCCCATCACAAAGTCGGAAAATGCATCTAGATCGGTCGCCACCACTTTCAACAAATAGTCGTATCCGCCGCTGACGGCATAACACTCCACGATCAGCGGTTCCCGCTCTATGGCCTGGGTGAACTCATTCCTGACTTCTTCCGATCGGCGATCCATGCTGACTTGAATGAAAGCGGTCACATCAAACCCCAACCTTTTGGCATCCAATAAGGCCGCATAGCTTTTGATGATGCCCGCATCTTCCAACTGCTTCAGACGCCGCAGACATGGAGATTCCGACAGCCCGACTTTTCTGGCCAAATCCACATTCGAAATACGGCCCTCCCGCTGCAGGACTTGCAGCATTCTCTTCTCGGCCGCCCCGATCTGATTGGTGGATTCCATCTATCTTTTCCCTATTTTGGCACTTTCCACCGAAATTAGTCGAAAATTCATAAATAAAGAAAGAAAATATCGATGTTCGCGGCGTATCATTTCACCACCCGAAACGAATTGCGAGCGCCCCCGATGGATACGAACCAAAATCCAATGGGTCTTGCCGGCTTTGAGTTCGTCGAATTCGCAAGTCCCGACATCAATCTTCTGCACACGACGTTTTCCGCCCTGGGATTTCAAGCAGTCGCACGCCACCGCTCTAAAGATGTGACGCTGTTCCGACAGGGTCGCATCAACTTCATTGTCAACAACGAGCCTCGAAGTCTTGCGGCCTATTTCGCCGAAGAACATGGGGCGGGCGCAGCGGGCCTTGCCTTCCGCGTTGAGGATTCCCACAAGGCTTACTTCCGGGCGATCGATCTGGGCGCACAACCCATCGAAATCCCGACAGGCCCGATGGAACTGAAACTGCCTGCGATCAAAGGCATTGGCGGTGCGCCACTCTATCTAATTGATCGGTTTAAAGACGGTGCCTCAATCTACGACATCGATTTCGAGTTTTTCGAAGGCGCGGAGCGCCACCCGGCAGGCTGCGGTCTGATCGAGATCGATCACCTGACACACAATGTCTATCGCGGCCGAATGGATTATTGGGCGCACTTTTATGAACGCTTTTTCGACTTTAAGGAGTTGCGCCATTTCGACATTGAGGGCCAGCAAACCGGCCTTGTATCCCGCGCCATGGTCGGACCGGACGGGTTGACCCGCATACCGCTGAACGAAGAGGCATCCAACAGCACCGGCCAAATCGAAGAATTCCTGATGCAATATAACGGCGAAGGCATTCAACATATCGCTCTGTCGACGGAAGATATTTTTGACACATGGGATCGGCTGGCCGCCAATGGCGTGCCCTTTATGTCGCCGCCGCCCGACACCTACTACGATATGCTGGAAGACCGTCTGCCCGGGCATGGCGAAGATGTAAGCGCGCTTCAAAACCGCGGGATTCTGCTCGACGGCACCACGGCAGGCGATCCGAAACTGCTGCTGCAGATCTTCACCGAGACACTACTGGGCCCGGTTTTCTTCGAGATCATCCAACGCAAACGCGACGAGGGATTTGGCGAAGGCAATTTCAAAGCGCTGTTCGAATCGATCGAACGGGACCAAATCAAACGCGGCGTCTTGCAAGAGCCCCAAACGGCATCCGCATAACGGACGAGGTGGGTCATGAACATAAAGCGCATTCACCACGTGGCTTATCGCTGTAACGACGCGAAGGAAACCGTGGAATTCTATCAGAATTTGATGGGTATGGAGTTTCAACTAGCGATCGCCGAGAACGAAGTGCCGTCGACAAAAGAACCGGATCCCTACATGCATGTGTTCCTGGATGCGGGGGATGGCAACGTGCTGGCTTTTTTTGAACTGCCCAATGCCCCTCAAATGGGGAAGGACCCCAACACGCCGGACTGGGTGCAACACATCGCCTTCGAGGTCGCCACTATGGAGGACCTTCTGGCTGCCCAACAAAAGGCGCAAGATGCGGGGCTTGAGGTGGTCGGCCCTACAGATCACGGCATCTTCCAATCCATCTATTTCTTCGACCCAAACGGTCACCGCCTGGAAATCACCACGAACACCCGCACGCCCGAAATGATGGCGCGGTTGCATGAGGTCGCCCCTGCCATGCTGGAGGAATGGAGCCGCACCAAGCGCGCGCCCAAACATGCGGCCTGGTTGCATGAGAAAGAACTCGCGGCACCGCGCGAGAGAGTGTGACAGCCGATGAAGCTTGCTTCCCTCAAATCAGGCCGGGACGGAAAGCTTGTGGTCGTGTCGCGCGACCTGCGCCGATATGCACTGGCCAACGGTATCGCCGACACGCTCCAGGACGCGCTCGACCGGTGGGCAGAAGCCGCCCCGCAACTCCGGGATCTAGCGGCACAACTGGAGGCCGGCACCGTTCCAGCCAACGGCTTTGACGAATCGAAATGTGCGTCGCCATTGCCACGGGCATATCAGTGGGCGGATGGTTCCGCCTATCTCAACCATGTGGAACTGGTGCGCAAAGCGCGTGGCGCCGACGTGCCCGAGACATTCTATACGGATCCGCTGATGTATCAGGGCGGATCGGACAGCTTCTCGGGGCCTTGGGACGACATTCAGGTGGCGGACGAGGCCTATGGCATCGACTTGGAAGCCGAAGTGGCCGTGATCACCGATGACGTTCCCATGGGCATTTCGGCCGCCGACGCCGCGTCCCACATCCAACTCATTCTTTTGGTCAACGATGTTTCTCTTCGCAACTTGATCCCAGGCGAGCTTGCCAAAGGATTCGGCTTTTTCCACGGCAAACCGTCTAGCGCATTTAGCCCCGTGGCGATCACGCCGGACGAGTTGGGAGCGGCGTGGCGCGACGGAAAAGTGCATCTGCCCTTGCTCAGCCGAGTGCGCGGCGAGCCCTTCGGATGCCCCAATGCAGGGGAAGAAATGACTTTCAACTTCTTTGAGCTTGTGGCCCATGCCGCCAAAACCCGCCCGCTCTGCGCCGGCACCATTGTCGGCTCAGGCACCGTCTCGAACAAATTCGAGGGCGGACCCGGCCGAACGATTGCTCAAGGTGGGCGCGGCTTTTCTTGCTTGGCGGAGATACGAACCATCGAAACCCTTGAGGAAGGCACACCCCGTACGCCGTTTCTGCAATTCAGCGACCGGGTGGAGATTGAAATGCGAGATGCTGAAGGACACTCCATTTTCGGCACCATTCGCCAAACCGTCCGGCCAGCGCAAAACGAAGTCGCCACGGTGAACACATGACCGAGCGCGTCCTTTACAGCTATTGGCGATCCACAGCCGCCTATCGCGTGCGCATTGCGCTGAACCTGAAAGGGCTTGAGTATCGAGTGGCGCCGGTGTCCCTGGTCGATGATGGGGGAGAACATCTAAAACCGGCATTCGCGGCCCTCAACCCACAGCGCCGGGTTCCTTTCTATCAGGACGACCGGGTTGCCCTGGGCCAGTCGATGGCCATTCTGGACTATTTGGAAGAGCGCTTTCGCGAACCGGCCCTGCTGCCGCCCGACGAACCCCAACGCGGGCGGGCGCGCCAAATCGCAAATATCATTGCCTGCGATATTCACCCTCTCAACAATATGGGTGTCCTGAACTATTTGACCGACAAGTACGGTATCGACGCCAATGAAAAAGGTGCGTGGTACAGCCATTGGGTTCAATCCGGTTTCGACGCCATCGAACGGATTCTGAGTCAGGACTCACAACGCGGCTCGTTTTGCGTAGGGGAATCGCCTGGCATTGCCGAGCTGTGCCTTGTGCCACAGCTCTACAACGCCCATCGCTTCAATGTGGATGTTTCCGCCTATCCGCTAATCCGGAACATTGCGGCGCGTTGCGAAACACTGGACGCGTTCGCCACGGCGCATCCCAGCCTGCAACCGGACGCTGCCTCATGACCGACACGAAAAATCGATACCGGTCCGCACCGAAAAACCCGGACTACACGATCGACCAACGATGGGGCACCTATTCGACGGACGAACATAGCCGGTGGGACCGCTTGTTCGCCCGCCAAATGAAGCTGCTGCCGGGACGGGCGTGCGAAACTTATCTGGACGCTCTGTCCACGTTGGAGCTTTCCCGGTCGGGCATCCCGAACTTCGAGGAACTCAGCGACCGGCTTGAAAAGCTCACCGGATGGCGGGTCGTACCCGTCGCGGACCTGGTACCCGACGATATTTTCTTCGAGCATTTGGCCCATCGACGTTTTCCCGCCGGCGCGTTCATCCGCCCGGAATCGGAATTCGACTACCTGCAAGAACCGGACGTGTTTCACGACGTGTTCGGTCATGTCCCCATGCTGGCGATTCCCACCTTTGCCAAGTTCATGGAAGCCTATGGCAAGGGCGGGTTAAGGGCGCGCGGATTGGGCGTATTGCACAATCTGGCCCGGCTTTATTGGTACACGGTGGAATTCGGCTTGCGTAAGACGAAACGCGGTTTGCGTATCTTCGGGGCCGGTATTTTGTCGTCACCCGCGGAATCGAAGTTTTCATTGGAAGATCCGTCACCCCACCGGATCGGGTTCGACCTGGTTCGGCTGATGCGAACGCAATACATCATCGACGATTTTCAGCAGAGCTATTTCGTGATCGACGGCTATCAACAATTGCTGGACGAATGCTATGCGGATTTTGCCCCGGTGTACGAGAAGGTTCGGGAGCTGTCTGACATCGAGCCGCATCGTATCGTCAACGGTGACCACGTTCTCCATCACGGCACGTTAGACTGTTTCCGCAGCACCACGCGGGGCGTAAACCGCGCCGCTATATGATGCCATCCGTTCCGGCACCACAGATCACGCAGCCGACCGACTGATCCTCCGACGCGGTGACTTGGCCCGTCGCGACCGCCGCGATGGATGCCGCCCCCGACAATTCGGCGGCCTGACCGAACTCCTGCCACAGCCACTGCGCTGCGCGCTGCATGTCCTCATCGGAGACGAGGACCACGTCATCGACCAGGTTGTCGATCATCGCCAGATTGCGCGGATGGCTGCGCCGCGGCGCCAGCGTAACCGCTTTGGTGTCAATGGTCGGCAATGTCACGACCTCTCCGGCCTCTAAGCTTTTGCTGATGGTGGGTGCGCCCACCGGCTCGACGCCAACGATGCGCGCGTCAGGCTTGGCTTGTTTGATGGCGGAGGCCAAACCCGATATCAATCCGCCGCCGCCCATGGAGATGACAAACACCGCGCAATGCGAGGACTGTTTGAGCATTTCGAGCCCCATCGTGCCTTGCCCCGCCATAACCGGTTCATCGGCAAAAGGGTGTATACAGATGGTTTCGTTGTTTTGCGCCCACTCTTCTGCCGCATTTTGGGCGTCGTCCCAGGTTCCCGAAACGATCTGTACTTGTCCTTCCCAGCGCTTGACCTGGCTCACCTTATCGGGATGAACGGTTTCGGGCATGAAGATCTGCGCCGGCACGCCGGCGCGGTAAGCGGCATAGGCCACCGCGATTCCATGATTGCCCCCCGACGCCGCCACGACGCCCGGTTGCCGGGCCGGCGCATCGAGAGATTGCACCATATTGATCGCGCCACGCACCTTGAAGGCTCCGGTCACTTGAAGGTTTTCAAGCTTGAGCAGCACTTCGCCTTTGCGCAGAGGTTCCTTCTCTTGCCGCGCCCGGATGAAGGGCGTCCGTCGGACAAAGGGGTTAATCCGCTCCGCCGCCGCCTCGATCTCAGATAGAGCAACCGGGGCCCCGCTTTCGGCTACCTTCTCCAACATGCGTCACCCCTCTTCTCGCGCAAAAATAATATTTGTCAGCTAAGCCCGCGCTTACGGCACTCCCATTCGGGACGGTAGAACGCATTTGCTGTGCGGTCACGTCTTAGCATGATTTGGGAGCGGTCGCTGCGTGGTCCAAGACGTTTAAACGGCGCGTTACCGTGCCGCTGACCGAAGCGCCTCGGCCACCGCTTCCGATACCGGTTTGCGGGGGAAGCTTTTGCGCACCACCAGGCGCAATCGACGTTTGGCATTGTCTGACGCGATCGGACGAAAGACCAAGCGCGAATCCTCAGTCCAGGGAGAGCGCATGGCCATGCGGGGCATCAGCGTAGCGCCATGTCCGGCGGCCACCAAATGAAGCAGCGTTTCCAGGCTGGTCGCGCGGACATCGCTGGCGTCGTCACCATCGTCAATATGGGTGGCGCACACATCCAACGCCTGATCGCGAAAACAATGCCCTTCGGTCAGAAGAAGCATATCGGCCGACAACAGATCCTCTTGCGAGAGCTCCTTACAATCCGACAACGGATGATTTGCCGGCAGCACAGCCATGAAAACCTCTTCGAACAAGTCAATCTGTTCAACTTCGGTGCTTTCAGGGTCGGTGGCCAGGACAATGGCGTCCACATCGCTCGCATGCAACTGGGCCAACAAATTATCCGTGATGTCCTCCGAAACGATGAGGTGCAAATCCGGATGCGATTGGGCCAGAGGCGGCAAAATCTCCGGCATCAGATAGGGACAAATGGTGGGAATCGCACCTAAACGAAACGGTCCGGTAATGCCGTTCTTGGTTTCTTCGGCGATATCGAATATGGCATCGGCTTCCGCCACAGCTTGGCGCGCCCGTTCGATGATCCGTGCACCAATCGGTGTGACTTCGACAGACCTCTTGGTGCGCTCGAAGATCGGGACGCCCAGATAGTCCTCGAGTTTGCGAATCTGCGCACTAAGGGTGGGTTGACTCACATGGCACTTTTCCGATGCCCGGCCGAAGTGCTTTTCGTCGGCCACAGCCACCAAATAGCGGAGATCTCTTAAGTTCACATCGACCCTCGATCAGCTTGTCGGCATGGTTCGTTGCCGGGTGCGCCTCGGCAGCGAAACGCTGGGCCCTCACCATTATCGAATTGGGCGGACGGTGGGAAGGGGTGTCGTGTAAACCGGCCTTGATGCCGCAGCCTCAGGCGGGCTGCGCGACCTCTTCGGGCGCTTCTTCTTCGCGGCGCTCCGGCACCGATATCAGCATAAAAATGCTCGGGGTCATGATCAGCGAGATGAGCGCCGCACCGCCCACACCGCCGGCAATGGCCGTGGCGAAGGGCGGCCAGAAGGTGCCACCGAACACAATCAGCGGAACCAAACCACCGATCGTGGTCAGAGTGGTGGAAACAATGTGCCGGGTCGACGCCAATGTTACATCGCGCACCGCCGCCGGATCTTTCGCCCGTGCGGCCTCGTTTTCAAGCAGACCCGACAGCACGATTATGGTGCCGTTAATCGCCAACCCCACCAACCCGAGTGTGCCGATAATGGCAGTGAAACCCATCGGGTAACCGAAGATCCACACGCCGAACAGCGCAAGGCCGACGCTTAAGAAGCCGGTAATACCAATCACGCCGGCATAAGCGAAGGAGTTGAACGACAAGATGATGATGCCGGCCATGGTGATGATCAGCGGCAAAGCAAGCGAGGCCAAACCGCCCAGGGATTCGTTGCGCTCTTCCGCCTCCCCGCCAATACTCAAGCGGTAGCCGGCGGGGATCGCGATGTTCTCCTGTTCCAATCGGCCCTGCACATCGGACAGCACGGGCGCCGGCAGGGTATAGGGAATGAGATAGGCCTGAATGCGGTTTTCACGCTCGCCATCGCGACGGGCAATGCCGTTCAGCTCCGAAACAAGCTTCGGTTCGGTGAGCGCGTTCAGCGGGATCGTGTTCAGACGGTTCTGCGGGTCTTGATCCGTCACCCCCGGCGCCCTCAATGAGCGCGACGCCAACCGCACCAGCGAGCTTCGGTCGGCGTCGCGCACCCGCACCACGACCGGTATCTCCTCGGTTCCTTCCAGCACCGAACCGCCCGACTGCCCTTCCAAGCTGGCGTTGAGATCATTGGCCAACTCGGCAAGATCGTATCCTGCGATCTGAGCTTCGAATTCGTCCGGCACGAACACCAGCTTGGGCGTGCCCCCCGTCAATGTCGCCGCGGTATAGGTCACCCGCGGGGTTTCGGCAATGACACGGCGCACATCGTCGCCGATGCGCCGCAGCTCATCCAAATCGGGACCGATCACCCGCATTTCGATGGGCGCATCGAAGGGCGGCCCTTGCTCGAATGGTAACAGCAGGAACATGGCTTCCGGAAACGCATTGCGAAAATCTTCCTGGAGTTGGGGCAGAATGCGATTAGTGGTCGCCGCGGACTTGGTGGTCACAAACGCGCCGGCATAGCTGGACACGCCATCCTGTTGGGAAAACGCGTTGTAGAAAACGCGCGGGGCGCCTTCTCCCAAAAACCAATGATGCGACAGGACATCCGAATAACTGTCGAACAAGGCGCGGGCCCGGTCCACCGTCTCGCGCGTTTCCGCGATGGAGGTTTGGGGCGGCAACCGCAGCTGAACCTGAAACTGGTTGCGGTCAACCGGCGGGAAAAATTGCAGCACCAGCGTCGTACCCAGCACGAAGCCGGCAATCGGCAGGACGCTGGCAAGCCCGATGCCGGCCCAGGGGCGCTTGATCACGAAATCCAGCAATGCGGAGAATCCGTTGATGAGCCTGTCATTGGTGAGGCCGTCGCGCCACCAAACACCGCCGGAGCCCACCACCCGTCCGGCCCGCTGATCAACGAAACCCGCAATCGCCGGAATGACCGTCATGGCCAGGAAATAAGAGCTCATCACGCACAGCATGACGCTCAACCCGATGGTGCCGACAAACTGGCCCGTGGCGCCCGGCGCGAAGGCGATGGGCGCAAAGGCCAGCACGGTGGTCGATGTAGACGCAAACAACGGTAGCGCCAAACGCCTGACCGCTTTGCCGACCGCTTGCGCGACCCCATTCCCTTTGGCCCGGTATTGATTGAATTCGTCGGTCACCACGATGGCGTTGTCGATCAGCAGGCCCAAGGAAACGATCAAACCCGTAACGGAAATCTGATGGAGGTCGACGCCGAGGGCGTTCATTTCCGCCAGCACCATCGCGAGTGTCATCGGCAGCGCCGCCCCCACGAGCAGGGCCGAACGCAGCCCCATGGTCACGATCAACACACCCACGACGATCAAGGCGCCGAGCGCCAAATTGATCCCGAGATTTCGGAGTCGGACTTCCGTATACCGACTTTGATCGAAGATGGTTTCGACCGCGATCTGCTGAGGCAGATCTGCCGCGAAATTATCGATAATGGTGCGGGCCTTCTGGGCCCACAGATCGACCCGTTGGTCCGGCTCCGCCGTGACCCCTACGGCAACGGAGCGTGTGCCCGCAACAATCGCGACAGTCTGAGGCGGATCACGCACATCCTTCGTTATCACGGCAATATCGCCTACCCGCATGACTTCACCTTCAGCGGTGTTGCGTAGCGGCACCCGGCGAATACGATCCACGGATGTGAGGTCGTCGCCGATTTCAATGGCCAGATCCGTGTTCTCGCCCCGCGCCTGCCCGGCGGGCGACTTCGTATCCGATTGGGAGATAGCCACCGAGATATCGCTTACCGAGAGGTTCGCCGCCGCTACTTCATCCGGATCGACGGTGACGCGGATTTCTTCTTCCGCCTCGCCGAAAATGTCGGTTTCTTTCGTCCCCGAGATGTTGCGCAGTTGGTTTTCCAGCTCCTCCGCAAGACGCGTCAGCAATCCCAATTGCGCTTCATCATCCCGTGTCCATCGAAGGGCGATCAGCAGAGTCTGCGCCGCCGTCGTATTGACGGTGAGTTCGGGTTCCCCCGCCGCCGGCGGCAGTTCGACCTGAGCGTCCGACAGGGCATCTCTCACTTTCGACCAGGCAAGATCCGTATCGGGCAACCCTTCCACAAGTTCAACTTCCAGTGCGGATACGCCCTTGCGCGACAGAGACGCGATCTCGCTGATCTCTTTCAGCTCGCGAAGTTCCTGCTCAATTTTCTCGGTCACAAGCGATTCAACGCGCGCGGGGCTGGCGCCTGGGAAGAAAGTGATGATGTTGCCGAAGCGTTCGCGCAAAAGCGGGTCTTCCTGACGGCCAATGGAGGAATAGGCCGTCAACCCCCCGACGATCACCAGACCCAGGGCCAAAAGCGTCAGGCGCGGAGACCGGAAAAACAGGTTTGACCACATGGCGCGGCGCTAATTGAGAAAGGACAGTGCCGGCGGATCTTGCAACTCATCCACGGGGCGGACATGCAAGCCGGGAATGACGCGGTGGATGCCGGTTTTCAAAACCAACTCGCCCTCTTCGAACGTCCCGCGCACATAGGCTCGGTCGATCTCCGCATACAGAATATCGACGGGCCTCAGCTCTAATACGTAGCGATCGCTTTCCTCGGGCACAACGGCATAGGCATTCCAAAGGCCTCGACGGCCTTCGGTCAGCGCCGTCAGCGGTAACCAGAAACCACGGCCAGGCGTTTCTTTTTCGAGCACGAGCCTGGCGATGGTGCCGTCCTTCAGCCAGTCCGGCTTTTCCTCAATGGCAAAAATCGCGGTGACGGTACGTGTCGCGTCTGCGATCTGGTCCACAATCCGAAGCAACCGGGCCATGAGGGGGTTTTGAGAGGTTTCGACCGTATAGGTTTTACCGACCGATAGCTCCCGCGCCGATTGTTCGGGCAGACCAACCCGCATTTCAAGCCGGCCGTTTTCGACAATTTCCAACACCGCCTGCCCAGACTGCACCACCGTGCCTTCATCGACGTATTTCACCGTGATGGCACCGCTGAACGGCGCTTTCAGCTCGGACAGGTCAAGCCGCACGGCGTTGGCCTCCAATTGCGCTTCAGCCTGTGCCGCATTCGCTTTCGCTGCATCGAGTTGCGCCGCGAGGGACCGTGTCCGAAAGGCAGCTTCGTCATAGCTTTGGCGCGATGTATTGTTGTTTTTTACCAGTTGTTCCCGGCGTTTTTCCGTGCGCTTAGCGAGTTCAAGTTCCGCTTCCAGTTGAACGATCTGAGCCTGCGCACTTTTCAGCCGTGCTTCAATTTCCAAGCGCTCGGCTTCCAAGGCCCTCTGGTCAAGACGCGCCAGCACATCGCCCTGCACCACATCAACGCCTTCTTCGACGGCAATCTCAGCCAGCAACCCGCCGCGTTCAAAACCAAGTTGACTGCTGCGGGCACCGGTGATTTTCCCCGCATAGGTTTCTTTCGCCACATAGCTATCTTGATAAGTGATGGTTTGTACCGTCACCGGCAAAGGACCGTTCTGGTCGTCCGACGTGGCCGCGAAAGCGTTCGGCACGGTCCAGGATGCGCGCTCACCGTTCACGAAAGGCGCAATGTCGGCCAGTGGCAGGATCGCTAATGCAAGTACGATTTTGAGAAACGGTTTTACTCTCATGATGCCATTTACTCAGCCAAACAATTCTTGCTACGCAGGGGTGGGCAGCTTGGATCAAGTATCTAGATACAAACTTAACATCGTCAAGATTCCGAGCCTCCGATGCCGTAGCGGAAACCTGATCTCGCCGATAAATAGTTGTTTTTATTGAATTTTCTGGATCGTGCAATATTGCACGCCGCGGGCGGAAATTGCCCTTTAGCGAAAAGTTGGGGTCCGCTCGGCTTGATCGTGCACCGGCCGCGTGGGAACATTGGCGACGCCCCAATCAGCAAACCAAGCGGCATCCGATCGGACAAATACCTATGGACCGCGATTTCGTTTCTCAGTGGACAGAGTTGCCTGTAACCGACGACGTTAGTCTCGAGGCCGCGCGGACACAATGCCATTACGCGATCCAGTGGTTGGGGCGATTAGGACGGGTTGCCGCGGTGGCGGCTCCGGACGACAGCCATACCAGCATGCAATGGGACCCAAATCGGAATGCGTTGGTAACGCAGGGGGGCGATCTCAACCTGTCCTTTTCTTTTCGCGACTTCAGCCTAACGTTCAAACACGAAGACGTCTCGGACAGGTTTTCTTTAGAAGGCAAATCAGAAAGCGATATTCGCGTCTGGTTGGGGTCTCATCTCGACCAAAGCGGGCTTAATCCGGCGGGGCTCGATGAGGCGCTGCCTTATGAGCTACCCGTCAGTCTACTGACATCCGGTAGCACCTATGATGGTACATCGGCCCAGGCGGGCTTAGTTTATTTGCACGGCCTCTATCGCAACACAGCCGCACTGCTGCGGAGCATCACGCAGGCCGATGCGCGGGCGTTGCCCATACGCTGCTGGCCACATCATTTCGACATGGCGATCCTCATTGCCGTCGATGAACAGGTAGATGAGGCCGCGCGCTCCGTGGGCATCGGCATGTCGCCCGGCGACGACAACTATCCCATGCCCTATTTCTACGTCACGCCGTGGCCCTATCCGGATGCCGCACACCTGCCGCCACTCCCAGAACCCGGCCATTGGCATACGGACGGTTGGGTCGGCGCTATTCTGATGGCGTCAAAGTTACAGCAAACCGCCGATGCGGCCGTCACCCTTGAGGGTTTTGTTATCGCAGCCCGTGATCACGCAAAGCAGCTGATCGGCGACATCACACCGACTTCATAACCAAGCACTAAGAGGCAAACATGGTACAAACAAAAGAAAAAGCCGACCAACCCGTGACGCTCGACACGGTCGAAGACGCCATCAAGGATTTTGCGGAAGGCAAGATTGTGGTGGTCGTGGATGACGACGACCGCGAAAACGAAGGCGACCTGATCATGGCCGCCTCAAAAGCAACGCCGGAGAAGGTGGCGTTTATCATTCGTCACACCAGCGGCATTCTATGCACACCGCTTTCCGCGCAAGAAGCCGGGCGCTTACGCCTTGATCCTATGGTGCACACCAATGATGCGCCGCTATCGACGGCCTTCACCGTTTCGGTGGACTATAAGCAGGGCCTCACTACAGGCATCTCAGCGGAAGAACGTTCCAACACTGTACGCGCTTTGGCGAACGGCAACACGGCGGCCGAGGATTTCGTCCGGCCGGGACACATCTTCCCCCTGATCGGCAAAGATGGCGGGGTGCTGGTACGGTCGGGCCACACGGAAGCCGCCATCGACATGGCCAAACTGGCCGGACTTCCCCCTACCGGCCTTTTGGCGGAACTTGTGAACGATGATGGGTCGGTCAAACGGCTGCCGGAACTGATCCCCTTTGCGCGGGAACACAACCTCAAGATCATCTCGATTGCCGACCTCATTGCTTATCGACAACGCAGCGAAAAACTGGTGGAGCGTCGCGGGGAATTCGAGATCGAGACAGATGTCGGTCCGGCACGGGCGGTGGCTTTTCGCACGCCGTTCGATTCCGTCGACCATTTGGCGGTCATCATCGGCGCAGTAGGCGATGGCGAAGAGGTGCCGGTTCGGATTCACCGTGAGCGGATTATTTTTGACGTGTTCGGCGCCTCAGACCGGCGGGAAAAAAGCCTCATCGCACGCGCGCTTCGACGGTTTCAGGCGGAAGGCAAAGGGGTATTGGTTTATCTGCGGGACGGATCGGCTGGCGTGCCCGCCGCCAAGCTGGAAGCCAAGTCGGATGGCGCTAAAGAGGAACAGCG
>JANQMY010000212.1 GCA_028279895.1 Alphaproteobacteria bacterium | reverse complement strand
GAGCGCCGTCATCCCCTCTTCCAGCGCTTGGAGGCCTGCCTTATCCCCGTCTTCACCGGTCGCCGTATCGTCGGCCGGGTCGCACGCCGCCAGCAGCGTTACACATGCCGCGACCAACGCCCACTTCGTCCACTTACCCAGAATGCTCATCCGCCTCCCCTGTATCCGCACCGACCGCACCGCTACTGCGCGCGCAGAAATCCCTTCTTGTGCAGCCACTCTATCGTGATCCCGACCGCTTCGGCCATTTTTTCAGGCTGCCCCAAATAATAGTGGGTGGCCCCGTCAATGCGGTGCTTCTCCTTATTGTCGTGACCGATGCCTTCCATAATGCGCTGCGCATGGCTGGGCGTACAGCCATCGTCGGCGGAATTCTCGATGACCAAGACGGGCACTGTGATTTTGCCCGCGCATTTCGGACCGTCCGCCCGGGATTCCCGGTACGACCACTGGCTGAGCCAAGACCGCAAAGACGAGTAGCGGGCAAGCCCCGCGGGCATCATGTTCACCACCCGCGGATCGCCCATGTAACACCAATTCGGCCCTTTGCGGTCGTTGGGGTCGATGGACAGGTCCAGCCACCGGGGATCCGCCATCGTGCCGTGCACCACAAAAGCGAATTCGTCGTTCGGTGTGCCTTTCGCCTTGAGATCGTCCAGCTTGGCGTGCACCCAAGCCGAGATCTTTTCCGACCGGGCAATTTGTGCGGCCCGAAACCGGTCCAGATAGTCCTGGCTGTAGGGTGGCTGATTTGTGTTTTCGGGATTGTAGAGATCGAGTTCCGGGTCCCGCTTGCTCGGGTCCAATTCATCCAAGATGGACGGGTCCAGCCATTCGGTAAGTGTAATGGCGCGCGACACATGCGCCGCCAATTGAAGCACCGCATCGGCCGGCACAAGGTTTGCGCCCACCACATCCACCGGATCGCCCGCCGGTGTCGCGGTAATGTCGGGCTGTTCCGCCTGGCTTTGATAAAACATGGACAAGGAACCGCCACCCGACCAGCCGGCCAGCACCACCGTTTCATATCCCAGCTTTTCCTTGGCGTAGCACACATAGGCGCCCAAATCCAAAATGACCTTTTCCATGATCAAGCCGGAATCGTTGTGGGGATAACGGCTGCCGCAGGTCATCACCGGAATGCCCGCCCGGGCCAGCGCATTCGGCATCGGCAACAGATTCATCACCCCGGTCGGATGCATAAAAATCAGCACGGTCTTGTGCGGGCTGTCTTTGGGCTTGAGGTGCTGCCCCTCGACAACCACCTGGTCCATCGCACCGCCATAGGTTTCTTTGAAGCTGCTCTTTTCGCGATAGGCCAAATAAATCGGTAAGCGCTCCACTTCATAGGTAGGCTGGGCGGCGTCGGCCATATTGCTTCTCCCAATTATTCCATGCGGCTTGCATGGTCGCGGCGGTTCTTATGGGGCCAACTTATCGCGAACCACCGCGCGAAAGCGAGCATGGGCCAACATTTTATCGCAGCCGATCCACTTTAGCGGTTCAGGTCGGCAATGGTTTGAGTCTAGAATGGGGTTCCAAAGAGGCAGGGAGACGCTGATGGTGAACGGGAGCCAGCACCAGGCGAGCAGTGCGCGGCAGCAAAAAATTTTGGACGCCGCCCTTCATTGTTTCCTCGAAAAGGGCATCGACTCCACCACGATTGCCGATGTGCGTGCCCGCTCCGACGCGAGCACCGGCAGCATCTATCACCATTTCAAAGACAAGGACGGCCTTGTCGGCGGCGTCGCGCAACACATTGTTGGGCGCTATCGAGCGAGCCTTCAAACGGCCCTGCCGGAAATGAACACGCCCAAAGCGCTCATCATGGGGATTGTGCTGCACTTTACGGAATGGGCCGCGCAAAACAGTTCCGCCATGAAATTGCTGGGCGAAATGCGCGGCGGGCCTGTGTTTCAGCGGGTCAATGGACGCGCCGATCTACCGAAAGAAACCTTGCTCAACCCGGCCCTGGTTGATCTGGAGAAAGCGGCGGACGACGGCGCAATCATCAAACTGGCCGCACCGCTTTATGAGGCCGTGATGTTGGGGCCGCTGTTTTCCGTCGGCGACCATTGGACGCCGGACAATCCGCATGCGGCCAAGGAAGCGGAATTGCTGGCCAAAGCCGCCTGGCAGGCTTTGGCGACCAAAACCGGCAATGGCAAAGAAGCGGCCAAGGACAAAAAAGAACGGCGCAGCAAAAAGAACAAGAAGAAGAAGTGATTTCCTGCCGAACGGCATCCGACGCCGTGGTTTAGGTGGTATCCGGCATGCCGGACCGGCCGCGGAAATGCAAATAGGCCCGCGCGAAATACCCGACAAACAGCAGATTGAAGACGATGGCTTGCGCGATGCCGATGGCACTGGTGATCGCGCGCACGGACAGGCCGGCCCCTTCGCCCATAAAGGGCGCGACAGGCGCGGCGAGCAACACCGACACAAACACCGCCAGCATGACGATCATCAATAATCCTGCGGCGATGCGTAGCGCATTGCCTTGAGTAATCTCCCAAGCTTCGCGGAACCCCAGCGCGCCGTCATCCACCGCCACGGCGGCCAGCACCAAGTTCAACCGCGCGGTCAGCGCAAACGCGATGATCATGATCAGCGGCGCCAACGCCATGGCGATTTGTTCCGATGGTTCGTTGCCGCCGATGATCAGTGCGAGCATGGCCACAGGCACCGTCGCGACAATGGCGGCCGCGAACATGAGCAAGCCGATGATGATCTGCATGATCACATATTTGCCGGTCGATTCCGGAAAGATCGGACCGGGGTCATCCACCCCTTCCCCCAAAATGACCGCCCGATGCCAACGAATACACAGGGGCGCCAGCACGACCAACGTCAACAGCGCCGTCAGCAGCAACCAAACCGTAAACGGCTGATCGGCGGGCGGGGCCTCGACAAACGCGATCTGCGCCATGTCCGCCAGCAGAATGATCGCAAACGGCAAGCGCGCTGCGCGCAGTAAGGCCATGCGCTCGGCCCATATTTTTTCGAGCGTGAAGCCGATCGCCGGCACGATCGGAAATTGATCTTCGTTCAGTGCAGTGGACATGACCTAGATTTGAAGCGCCGGAGCGCGCTTGTCAATTGCGGCATCCTCGAGTCCGGCATTCGGACCCCGACTGTCCCTACAAGGATCAAATCCCGTCGCCCGGCAATCGCCAACAAGTGATGGAAAACACAGATCTCGGCAGAATTTCGGATAGAATTAACCAAGCTTTTCCGCGACATTCACAGCCTGAGGCGGGGGCTTCTTCTAAAAACAGGCATATCGGGACCCGATCCTTTGGCCTTTAATGTTAATGAGTGCGGCTTAACCTTAAGCCTGAAAACAAGACGCAATTGGCGAGCAGCGGGACAACCATGCGTTTGATAGGCATTTTTGGCGACACAATCGACACGGTCCGGCATTTGGAGGCCTTCCTCACCACGGATGTGCTGGCGAACGCTGGGGAAACCCGGCTTGAAAGGATTGCCGAGGCGTCGCCGGAACGACCCCTTACCCTTTATAGCGACCCAAAAGCCTACCCGCCCATCGACAGCCATACCGCACCGTCGGGCAGCTTTACGGTGGTCGACGGCGAGCTCTACAATCCCGAGGTTTTCGGCGTTTCCACCCTTTCGGAGCCCCCCCAACTCGCCGCCTTGTTCGGAAAGGCTTTCGAGGACCGTGGGCTGGACGCGTTAAAGCGCGTCGATTCCGCCGCCTTGGTCAGCCACTACGATGCCGCCACCGACACACTGACCGTGGCGCGGGATGTGGTCGGCAGCGTGCCGGTCTTCTACCTGGAAAAACCCGGCGCATTGCTGTTCGCCGCAGATCTTTTGTCTCTGCTGCCTTTCGTCAGCGACCGGGAAATCGAACCCGCCGCGCTCGACTACTTCATGGCCAGCGGATACATCCCCGCACCGTGGACCATGGTGAAGGGCATTCACAGGCTGCCACCCGGGACGGCCATCGTCCGAAAGCGGGGACAAACGACAGAGTTTGTGGAATATGACCGGTTTACCGGCAACCCGCCGCTGAACTTGTCCGAAGACGAGATTGTCGAGCGGTTCGCCGATCTGTTTCCCAAAGCGGTGGAACGCCGCATCACGGATTTCGATAAGACCGGCATTCTGTTGTCGGCCGGCGTCGACTCCAAGGTAATCGCCGCCGTGGCCCATCAGATCTACGGACGCGCGCCCAAATCCTTCACGTTCCACTATGTGGGACATGATGGCGATCTCAACGAGGCAACGCTTGCCAAGGCCTGCGCGGACCATACCGGGTCCGAGCATCATGTCATCCCTTTCGAGCCGACCGATTTGCCGGCCATGCTGCCGCGGGTCATCCACAATTTCGGCGAGCCATTTTCCTATGGTCTGCATACGGCTGTTTTATCGGTCGTGCGCGATTTCGGCGTGCAGGATTTGTTGTGCGGCACCGGTGCCGATGGATGGTTTGCGGGCTTCCAAGAAATCAATGCCCGAAAATACATGCGCCAAAATGCCGTGACACGTTTTGGATTGCGCGCCTTTACCCGCGCCACCCAAGCCGGCGAAAGCATGATGCGCGCGGCTGGTCTGCCAGGTCAACTTCCCGCATTAAGCCGGCTCGCCCACAATTTTCACACGGGTATCTGGACGGCCCATCGGGGGTTGACATTCTACACCTCTGCGTTCATTACGCCCCACTGGCTGCGGCGCGAGCTTTATATCGATCCGAAAACAGGCGATGTGGGGCGCGACAAGAAACGACATATGCAGGATGAAATCCTCGCTACGTTCGAGCATGAAACGCCGATCGCCCGCGGCAAAATCATCTGTACACGGTTTTACGGCGCCGATTCCATGCAAAATTGGAATCATTGGTCGGCCCGCGCGGTGGGGGCGTCCATTCGGGCCCCCTTCTACGATCGCGACCTGATGGACCTGATCAGCCGCCTACCGCTCGATCGCCCGCGCAAGCAAGAGCTGCGGAAATTCGCCGCCACCATGATGCCGCACGATATGGCGTTTACGAAGAAAGTGGCCCAAAGCGTTCCGTTGACCGATTGGCTGCATGGCCCGCTGAGAGGTTTCGTGGAAGACTCGCTGGCCAGCGACACTTTCAAATCCGGCGGCATCTTCGATCCCAAGAAAGCGCAGAAGCACTGGCACCGCCAGCCCGCCGGCGTGCACAATATCGATTGGGTCTTCTGGAACATGATCGTGTTGTCCGAATGGCAGAAACTGTTCGGCGTCAGCGCACCGCGCCGCGATGCCGCCTGATTTCGCATCACCAAAAATGAGGTGACAGGCCCTCTGCGTCCAAGCCAAACTATCGAAAAAAGATAGGAGGGCCCAATGGACGTGAAGACGGCAATGGCGCGGTCGGCGTATTTCAACGGACATCGCGAAGCCGTTGTGTGGCGTGACAAGCGCCTGACCTTCCAAGAAAGCTGGCAGCGCAGCATCCGCTTGGCGAACGGTCTGATCGGTCTGGGCCTTAACCCGGGCGACCGGGTGGGGGTGCTGGAAGACAACAATATTGACGCCGCCGATTTCTTCGGCGCCGGGGCGATCGCCAATCTGGTGCGCGTGCCGCTTTACCCGCGCAATGGCCGCGAGGCCCATTTGCACATGCTGGGACACACCAATTGCCGGGCCCTCTTGGTGGCGCCTCAACACGCCCATGAGGTGGAGGGTTTTGTGGAGGAATTGCCGGACCTCGACCACATCATCGTCCGCGACGACGGTTACGAACCCTGGCTGGCCCAGCAATCGGCGCAAGATCCCGACCTGGCCGTGAGCGAAGACGACATCTACATCATTCGCCATACGGGCGGCACCACGGGCAAGTCGAAAGGGGTCGCCTATACCCACAAGGCATGGATGTCGGCGGCACGCGATTGGTTCTATGGTTTCCCGCCGGTGGAACCCGGCGACACGCAGCTTCATGTGGGCCCGATCAGCCATGGGTCCGGCTACCAATATTTGCCGGTGTGGATGGCCGGCGGCTGCAACGTGCTGATGGGCCATTTTCATCCGCAAGAAACGCTGGACCTGATGGAACGGGAAAAGATCGCCTACGCCTTCATGGTGCCGACCATGTTGAACGCCATGGTGCATGACCCCAGCATTGACGGCCGCGACTGGTCGCATCTCAAATGCATCCTGGTGGGCGCCGCGCCGATCTCCGACGCCACGGCATTGAGGGCCCGCGAAATCTTCGGTGATGTGCTGTATCAGGGCTACGGGCAGACCGAGGTCTTGCCGGTCACGATGATGGGACCGCGCCAATGGTTCGCCACGGATGTGGACGGGTCGACTCCACTGCGCGCCTGCGGTCTGCCGTTGCCCTACGCCCAAGTGCAGATCTGGGATGAGGACAACAAACCGCTGCCGGTCGGCGACGTCGGCGAGATTTGCTGCAAGGCCGACGGGCAAATGTCCGGTTTTTGGAACAATCCCGACGCCACCGCCGAGCGCATGATCGACGGTTGGGTGAAAACAGGCGATATGGGCCGCATCGATCGGAACGGTTATCTTTACGTCGTGGACCGGGCCGACGACATGATCATTTCCGGCGGCTACAACATCTGGCCGCTGGAACTGGAGAACGTCATTGCCGATCACCCGGCGATCGTCGAAGTGGCGGTGTTCGGCGTGCCCCACGACAAATGGGGTGAAAGCCCCTATGCCATTTGCGTGACCGACGGCACCACGCCGGTTACCGAAGACGAGCTTATCGCTCTGTGTGCGGAACGCCTGGGATCGTACAAGAAACCCGCCGGCGTAACGCTGCAAACGGACCCGCTGCCCAAATCCCCCGTCGGTAAAATCAAACGCAAGGATTTGCGCGAACCCTTCTGGGCCGGCAAGGACCGCCGCGTCGCGGGGAGCTGAATTTTTGTGATTGCTTAGCCGTTCCGCCAGAGCAGCGACACCACATAGCGGATCCGCCCGGTTCACGGGGATGACATTTGTCGTGGAAGCTAGAGCATTTTAGTTTTTGATTGAATCGTTTTTTGGGATTCCCAACTGTTGCGAACAGTGATTCAAGGTGAGGGCTGGTGAAGGAGGCCAGTCCGGA
>JANQMY010000210.1 GCA_028279895.1 Alphaproteobacteria bacterium | reverse complement strand
TCCGGACTGGCCTCCTTCACCAGCCCTCACCTTGAATCACTGTTCGCAACAGTTGGGAATCCCAAAAAACGATTCAATCAAAAACTAAAATGCTCTAGGCGCCGCTTCCCCCTTTGCCCCGCGCGCCGCTGTGCTAAACAAGCGCTATGGCAGCGCCGTCCCTTCATATTCGCGTCGATGTGGCGCCGGGTGTCCAACTCGGCCCCGGAAAGGCCGCCCTTTTGCGGGCCATCGCCCAGGAAGGGTCCATCCGTCAGGCGGGGGCTGCGCTCGGCATGTCCGTGAAGAAAACCGCCGCTCTTGTGGACGATCTCAACTCGGCCTTCGCCGAGCCGTTGATTGCGGCCACCCGTGGCGGGTCCGGGGGCGGCGGCGCGGTGCTGACCGACGCGGGCACACGCATTCTCGCGCTGTATGAAGGTGTTCGTCAGAAAGCAGAAAAAGCTGCGGCGAAAGACCTGGCGGCATTGCAGTCGCGTGTCCGCCGGCCCGGAAAGCGGGCGCCTTGACTTCCTGCAGGCGCGCCGATATCGATATTTCCATGTGGAAATATCGCTACACCGCCACAGTGTTGTTGTCGGCGATTATGGTGCTCTGGGGAGCCGCCGCCAAGGCGGGTGAAGCTACCATCGGTGTGGCCTCGAACTTTTTGGAGACGGCGGAGAAACTTGAAGCCCGTTTTGAAGCGGAAACCGGTCACCGGCTATTGCTGGCGTCCGGTTCCACCGGGCAGCTCTTCGCAAAAACCGTCAATGGTGCACCCTTCGATGTGTTTCTCGCCGCCGATCAAGAACGGCCCGCGCGTCTCGTAACCAAAGGGGTTGCGCAACCGGACTCGCAGTTCACCTATGCGGTGGGTCTGTTGACCTTGTATGCCGCAGACCCCGACCTGGTGCAGGGACCTGACGTGTTGAGCGGACCGTTCCGGGCCTTGTCGATTGCCAATCCGCGGACGGCGCCGTATGGCACGGCAGCCTGGCAGGTCTTGGAAGCATTGCAGGTGGCCGACCATGTGTCGGATCGCACGGCGCAGGCCCAGAACGTCACAGGCGCATTTGCGGCGGTTCGCTCCGGTGCGGCGGAGTTGGGGTTCGTTGCCCTCGCCTCGGTCCTCAGTGAACGGAACAACCAGCCCGGCAGCCGGTGGGACCCGCCCCAAGACCTTTACGCCCCCTTGCGCCAGGACGTGGTGCTGTTGCGGCGCGGCCAGGGCAATCCAGCGGCGGAAAGCTTCCTGGCCTTTCTGCGCTCGCCGGAAGCGGCCGAGATTATGCGTCGCTTCGGGTACCGGCAGGCCGACCCATGACCGGTGCGGATTGGGATGCCGTTCGAATAACCGCGCTGTTGGCTCTGGTGACCGTGCTGGTCTTGCTGGTGATTGCCACGCCCTTAGCCTGGGGGCTTGCCCGGGCGCGGGGGCGTTGGCGCAGTGTCGGCGAAGCGATGGTCGCCTTGCCCCTGGTTCTGCCACCGACCGTGATGGGGTTTTATCTTTTGGTTTTGTTGGGGCCGGCGGGAGCGATCGGCGGATGGTGGCTTGAGCTTACCGGGACGACGCTCACCTTTTCGTTCAGCGGGTTGGTTATTGCATCATGTTTGTACTCGCTGCCCTTTGCCGTTCAGCCCTTGCAAAACGCCTTTGAATCGGTCAGCGAAGACACATTACAGGCGGCCGCCAGCCTGCGGGCCTCTCCGCTCGATACGTTTGTTACAATTGTCTTGCCGCTCAGCCTGCGCGGTTACGTGACCGCCGCTGTCTTGTCGTTCGCTCACACGCTCGGCGAATTCGGCGTCTTGCTGATGGTGGGCGGCAACATTCCGGGGCAAACGCGGGTGGTTTCGATTGCCATTTACGAACATGTGGAAACGCTGAACTACGCGGCGGCGCATCAGCTCTCCGCCGGTTTGTTGATTGTCGCCTTCGTGATCCTTTTGGCGGTCTATGTGATCAACGGCCGCTATCGGACCCAGGTGGTGCGATGAAGCTGAGCCTTGATCTTAAAATGGTCGAAGGGGAATTTCAGCTCGACGTCGCACGCGACGTCGACCTGACCGGGGTGACGGCCTTGTTCGGTCCCAGCGGCGCGGGCAAAAGCTCCGTCTTGAATGCCATTGCGGGTTTTCTGCCCTCGGTTGGGCGAGTGTCGCTCGATGGAATGTGCTGGCAGGATCAGAACAACCGCTCGGCCTTTGTGCCGCCCCATCGGCGGCCCATCGGCATCGTGTTTCAGAATGGCCGTCTGTTCCCCCATCTTTCGGTGGCCGACAATCTGGCCTTTGGCGCCAAACGGGCCGCAACTGACGGCCCGCAATTGTCCGCCGGCGATGTGGTCTCGGTGATGGAGATCGGCGCCCTGCTGCCCCGCAAACCGGCAACCTTATCGGGCGGCGAAGCCCAGCGGGTGGCCATCGCCCGCGCATTGCTGACCAGGCCCAAACTGATGCTCATGGACGAACCGCTGAGCGGCATCGACCGGCAGCGGAAAAACATCATCTTACGGATGATTGGCGATTTGCCGAAACGGTTTGGCGTGCCCGTCATCTTTGTCAGCCATCTGGTGGAGGAAGTTGCCCATATTTCCGACCAGCTCGTCGCCATGCAGGGCGGGCGCATTGTCGGTGTGGGGGCGACGTCGTCCATGTTGGAGCATTTGGGGGCAGAGGTGACCGGCCATTTCGAAACAGGATCGTTGCTCGAGGGCGAAGTCACCGAATGCGATCCGGAGCTCTCCATCGTCGCCCTCGATGTGGGGGCGGGAACGCTGTGGATGCCCACCTCGCTTGCCGTGAACAAGGGTGAGCGGTTGCGGGTTCGGTTGCGCGCGCGCGACGTCTCTTTGTCTTTGGCGCCGCTCTCCGGCGTGTCGATACGTAACCAACTGCCGGTGGTGGTCACCGACATTGCGGAAGAGCAAGGACCGTTCGCCGAGCTGCGGTTGGATTGTGGCGGTCAAACCATTCGCGCCCGGGTGACCCGCTTGGCTGTCCGGGACCTCGGTCTCGCGCCCGGCCAAGAAGCGTTCGCGCTGGTGAAGTCCGTGGCATTCGATCGCCGGCTGGGCGGGTCAGCGGTCGGCTGACGGCTGAAGGTTGGTGGCTTCGTAGAGGTAGATCTTGCGCGTTAGGCCGCCGCCGAGTGGAATGTCTAGAGACTGCATCGGTTCTACGCTTTCAAAGCGTTTTTCGATGTGAGGGATTTGATCGGACCGGCTGACAAACAGCACATAGCGGCCTGTGACCGGGGTAATGCGATCGTTCAGTTCATAATGGTTTCGCGGGTGCCAATCCCAATCCCACATGACCACCGGCTGCCAGCGTGGATTGGCGTAATAAAAAAGCTCGCCGATGGTCTCCCGGTGATCCGACAGGATTGCCGTATACGGATTTTTCTTGGCAAGGTCCGAGACGGTCGTGCCCATCTCATCCCACCCGCGAACCCGCTTCAGGGCATTGGAGAATCCGGCCGCATCGACAATGGTGGGAACGGCAAGCGCTGCTGCCACCAATAGGGCGATGGCGCCGTGCCCGGCAGTGGAAACGGTCAGCCACCGGTTCCATTCTGCGCGGCGCAACCAATCCACGACCAACACGGTTGCGGCCACATAGGCGGGCGCCGCCCAATTGGCATTGGCACGCGACAAAAACGCGACACTTAGGGCGAAAGCGAGGATCGGCAAACAAAAGCAAAGCAGGAAGACCGTTTCCGTCCTCTTGTCGCCCGCCTTGCGCAATTGCGCGCCGAGCATGATCACGCCGGCCAATAAGGTGCCGAATAGAATGGGGCCGAACACCCCGAACTGACCGGCAAAGAATTCCAGCAGCTTCATGGGGTGGAAAAGCGATCCGCCAAGATTGGCGTTGGACGCCGTGTGGGCGATGGTGGGGAAGTCGTTGGCCCAGTTCCATAGCAGGTTCGGCACAAAGACGAGGAAGGCCATCAGCACCAGCACGGCCATGGCGCCGCTCCAAAGGCGGTGGCGATAATCGGGCGAGATCAGCAGGAAGAGCAGGAGGCAGCCTAAAAAGTAGACCATGGCGTATTTGGCCAACAGGCCGAAGCCGATGGCAGCACCTGCCAGCAGGGCCCACCGCGTTTGTGCGCTTTCAAGCCACTTGAACACGGCCAGCAACCCGACGGACCAGCACAGCAGAAGCGGCACGTCGGTCGAAATCAACCCAGACGATAGGGAAACGGCCGGCAAGGTTGCGTAAACCAGAGCCGACCAAAAGCCCGTCACCTCGTCGAAAACGGCTTTACCCAAATGAAAAATCACCAGCGCCGTCACACCGTGAATGAGCGGCGCCGGGGCCCGTATACAGGCTTCGCTGTCGCCGCACACCCAGGTGGCGGTGCCGATGATCCATGCGATCAATGGGGGTTTCGAGAAATAGCCGAAATCCGGCGTTTGCGACCAAACCCAATATTGGGCTTCGTCACCGCCCAGATTAAGCGGGCTCAGTATCACGGAGACCAGGCGCACCGACACCAGTATGCCGACCAAGATCAGCGTCTGATGCCACAGCGGTACGGTGTTGATCGCTGTACGGACGGTCGCCAGCCGTGCGCCCATGCTGTGATCATTTGCCATTGCCGGCGCCTTTTTCAAACAGGGTGAAGGTCATATCCTTGCCCAAGGAATAATTGTACCCGCTGAGCGTGGTCAATGGGCGGAGCGTGACAGACAAACGTATGGCTTCGGCGCGGAACGCGTCTTCTTGGCGGCGTTCCACAACGGCGATCGCTGCCGGCGTGTCCGACAGGAAGCGGGCGGCCATCTCCGGCGGCAGCAGTTTGGTGTGCGTGCCGGTCAAAAAAACCAGACTTGGTTCCGCATACCCCGTGGACGCGATGGGCGTGTCCGCGCCCCTGGCGGCTGTGACTGCCGAGGCAATTTGTTTCGACAGGTTCAAGTCGTGTAAAGCGGGCAGCGTAATCTGAAAGGTGCCGACATAAAGAAAGAACGCGGCGAGGGCGGGGCGCCACAAACCGCTGCCGGCGTCCGGCGTTGGAATGGCGGGCCGTACCGTCAACACCACGAGTCCGGCCACGGCCAAACAGATCAACGCTGTCGCGGGAGGCGCCGTGCCCAGAAAGATTGCAGCCCCGATGGGTGTTGCAATGAGCGCAACGCTCACGGCCAGCCAGCAGATCCAGGCCAGGCGTGTGAACCACGGAGCAGCGACCTGTTGCCCCCGTTCGGCGAGCGCGCCCAGATAACCGCCGATGATCAGGGCAATCGCAGGAACCATGGGCAGGATATAGTGTGGCAGCTTGGTGGGGATGAGTTCGAAGACCAGCCAGGACGGCACAATCCACGCTAAACAAAAGCGATAGACCGGCTCGGCCCGGCGGCTCCACGCGAAGACCAAGGCCGGGCCCAAAACCAGAGAGGCCGGCCACAAAGTCACCACCGCCAGCACTGCATATGTGCCCGGTGGGCTGCCGTGGGATTCTTGACCTGAGATCAGTTTGGGCAGCAAATCGCCGCCCACCGCATCGGCAAAGAAAGCGCCGCCGCTGGTCAGCCAAATGGCCACGCCCCAGGGCGCGGCGATGACCATCACGATCAGAATTCCGATCAAGGGACGAATGGGGCGCAGCCAATAGATCGACCGGTCGGCGATGGCGAGCGCGCCGATGGTAAGGCCCGCCACCATCAACCCCACCGGTCCCTTGATCAAGATGCTGGCACCAAGGGCAGCCCAAAACAAAAGCGCAATGCGGCCGAGATCAGGGGGAACTCCCCCGATGGAGCGCCGGTTGCCGGCAGCGTAAAGTTGGGCAAGGCACGCCTGAGCCGTGACAATGGTGAACAGCAACATCGCGTCGGTCTTCGCCAAATGCGCTTCGATCGTAAGCAGCAGGGTGCTCCCCAAAGCGAGCGCCGCGGAAAACCCGGCAACCGGTCCGAATAGCCGTAAGCCCGCCCAGTGGGTGATGAGCACCGCACCGATGGCGCCGATCAGCGACGGCAGGCGGTAAGCCCAGATGGGCGCCTCGGCGCCGCCGAATAGCGTCGCGGAGGCGGCCTGCAGCCAATAGATGCCGATCGGTTTTTTGTTTCGCGGGTCTTCTTGGAAGTAAATCTCGACGAAGTTCGCTGTTTCCAGCATTTGCTTGCTGGCTTGCGCAAAGCGCGCCTCGTCCCGGTCGACGGGCCCGAGGACGAAGAACCCGGGCAAATACAGCAACAGACAAATGCAGATCAGAACAAGCCGGGGCTTTTCGGTGATGACGGTGGGCACGGGGGCGCGATCCTCGGCTGGGGGCGATGCCCTAAATTTTCCCCTTTGGCGGCATTGCGCAACCCAAATTCCCCGACTGCGCCAAAAAGTGGCGGTTTTCTGCCAGTTGGACTGCGCAGATGGCGGCGCTTGCACATGGCGCGCGCCCATGAGATAGAGGGCACCTTGGCCTGCAATGGGCCAAAGCGCGATCAGGTTAAAGCCTGTCCCGGACTTGATCCGGGATGGAATCCGGTTCACCGTCCGATCGCCTGCCTGCGCGAAGCCTAA
>JANQMY010000209.1 GCA_028279895.1 Alphaproteobacteria bacterium | reverse complement strand
TCGCGCAGCAGAAACCGGTTGTTCCAAGTGAGATCCATTGCAAACAGCAAGTGCTCCACATAATCGTCCGCAATATCGCCGGGTTTGAGCCGCGCCCGCCTGGCTTGCGCCTGTTGACGCACATCGGCCACGAGCCTCATCACAAGGTCGCGCTTGGTCGGAAAATGATAGGTCAAATTGCCCTGCGAAATACCGATGGCCGCCGCGATTTCCGTCAGGGTCGTGGCGGCGTACCCCTTTTCATTGAACAGCCGCCGGCTCGCCTCGAGGATCCGGCTCGGCGTTGTCGACCGCGATGTCATAAAAGCGAACTCCAAATTTCCACTGCAGGGTTGACTGTTTAGGTAATACTACCTATTTTTAGGTAACGCTACCTAATTGAGCCTTGCCATCCTGAGAAGACGAGGCTGCGGAGGACGCGATGAGCCGAACATCAAGACATATTGTGATCGTGGGCGGGGGCACGGCGGGGTCGGTGCTGGCAGCACGCTTAAGCGAAGCCCCCGGCCTTTCCGTGACTTTGCTCGAGGCCGGGCCGAGCGACGATATTTATGACTCGTCCGTGTTGGACCCGGCCCGCGCGCCGGATGCGTGGATGGGCGTGGCGCCCATCGCGATCACCCCCATGGCGGACCCATCGGGCGAAATCCCGATGTTTCAAGGCCGGCTTCTGGGCGGGACATCGGCGGTGAACGGCTTGGCAACCCTGCGCGGCCTTCCCGAAGACTATGACGCCTGGGCGGCTGCCGGGCTTGAAGGCTGGGGCTGGAATGACGTGGCCGACACCTTTATCGCCGCCGAACGAGATTTCGATTTCGGAACGTCCCCGATCCATGGCAAATCGGGGCCCCTGCCCGTGCGCCGATGGCGCCGGGACGAAATGAGCCGCGCCCAGCTCGCCTTCTATGACGGCATGGCGGAAACGAACATGCCGACGGTCGCCGACATTAACGATCCGAGTCAGTTACCGGGCGTCGGCGTTTTTCCGGTCACGATCGACACGAACGGCCAACGCGTCACGACCAGCCTTGCCTATCTGACGCCCGCCGTGCGGGCGCGGGACAATCTCGAGATCCGCACCGAAGCGGAAGTGAGCAAGCTCCATGTGGATGGCGGCCGCGTTACCGGGGTGACCCTAAAATCCGGCGACGAAATCGAGGCCGACGACGTGGTTGTGTCGGCGGGCGCCTTTTGGTCGCCGACACTGCTGATGCGATCGGGGATCGGGCCGGCGGGCCACCTAGCGGATCACGGCATCACGGCGCATGCGGATTTGCCGGTGGGCGAGACCTTGAGCGACCATCTGGGACCGGGCATTCGCTATGGTCATGACGGTCCGCGGGGCGGCTCGGCCGGACCGGCCCAAGTTCTGCTGTTGGGCGCGTCGAACGGCAGGGATGTGGATTATCACGCTTTTCCCATTGGGCCGGCGATGACCGACGGCCCGACGGAATTCATTATGGCCGTTTTCCTGCTGCGCTCCTCCGGCCAAGGCAGCGTGCGCCTCGGCGAGACGGCGGACGCCGACCCGATTGTCACCGCGCCGCCCTTGGTCGACGACGGCATCGAACGGCTTCGCCATGGCTTCGCGCGATTGGCGGCGTGGGAAAAATCGAGCCCTGCCAAAGCATTAGGCTGCGCACAGCTCGACCCGCTTGACCTGCAGGCACCGGACGCCGTTTCGGCGGCGCTGGCGCGGTTCACCGTGAGTTACGGCCACATGACCGGCACCTGCCCCATGGGCACCGTGCTGGATGCGGACTGCCGGGTGCTGGGCATTGACGGTCTTCGCGTTGCCGACGCCTCTGTGATGCCCACCATACCGTCGGGCAACACCTATCTCGGTTGCGTGATGGTGGCGGAGCGTGTGGCGCGCAAGATGATCGCGGAATTGGGGCACCCCGCATAGGGGCTCAGCCTCAGGTGAGAAAAAATCAGTAAACGAATTATTTGCATGCGGCAGACGCCGCTAATGACGCAGAACAACGCTGGCTTAAGAGAGGAGACCAGAGATGGATCTAGAGATTAAGGGCAAGAAAGCCATTATGGCCGGCGGCAGTGCCGGCATGGGCCGGGCGACCGCAGAGCGGCTGGCCGAAGCCGGCGTGGATCTCTACATCACGGCCCGCCGGGAAGAACGGCTGATCAAGGCCGCACAAGAAATTTCCGAGACCTACGGCACCAGCGTGACGCCGGTGGTTGCCGATTCCTCAACGGAAGAAGGCCGCCAAGCCCTGTTCGCCGCTTGTCCGGACCCGGACATTCTGTCGATCACCATCAAGCCGCCCGCACCCAATGGCGATTTTCTGAAAGTGACGCCGGATATGTGGCGCAATTCCATCGAGACGACCTTGATCGGCCCGATCGAAATCATGCGACACTACATCCCCGTTATGAAGGAAAAGGGCTGGGGCCGCATCGTAAACATCGCCACCTTCTCGGCGAAGAACCCGATGATCTGGCGGCTTATGTCGGGCCCTGCGCGCTCGGCGCTGATCAACTATACGGCCAGCGTGTCGCGGGAAGTCGCCAAGCATGGCGTCAACATCAACAACCTGCTGCCGGGCATGTTCAGCACGGAAGGCGCGAGCGAACTTCTGGAAGACTATGCGAGCGCTTTCGGATTGGAGCCCAAGCCGGACATCGTCAGGGCCCATTTCATGGAAAACAACAAAATCCCGGCCGGGTTCATGGCCGACGCCGCGGATTTGGCGCCGATGGCGGCCTTGTTATGCAGTCCGCTGTCGCGCTTCATCGTCGGGCAAAACATCGTGATTGACGGCGGTCAGCACGCCGCGCTGTTTTGACGGCACGGCGGAATCGGCGCCCCCGCTTTTTGATTGCGGGCGCCGGCCGGTCTACCATGGCGTCATCCACAAAGGGAGCGCGCCATGGGGGTTAAAGTCATTAAGAACTTCTTCAGCACCAAGGAAGAGGTGCTGGAGGACCTGAAGAAAACCGGCTTTTGGCCCACAACCTATGTGGCGGACCATTCCGAAGAACTGCCGCTGCACTGGCATGACGGCGAAACCCATGGCTATGTGATGGAGGGCAGCACCTATATCGTCGACGGCGAGACAGGGCAGAAAATCACCGTCGAAAAGGGCGACAAGCTGGAATTGCCGGCCCGCGTGGTCCATGCGGAGGGCGAGATCAAGGAAAAAGTAGTCTATATCGTGGCGCTGCCCGGCCCCTACAATTTCCTCGAATTTTTTGAGCTGAAAGACCCGGCTCTCCTTCAGGACGGCGCCTGAGGGCCGAAGAACCGCCGCCTCCGTCCGGCAATCCGTCCTGGCCCAACTCCCTATACTCTAACGGGAATCCGCTTGACATCCGGCGCGGCAATTTCTATATCCGGCACACTGTTAGCACTCACTTGGGTGAGTGCTAACATCCCCTATTACAATGTCTAGGAAATCCAATTAGGAGGAGAGAGCGAGAATGAAATTCCGTCCTCTGCATGATCGTGTGGTGGTCCGCCGCCTCGACGAAGATACCAAAACCGCCGGTGGCATCATCATCCCGGAAACCGCGCAAGAAAAGCCGATGGAAGGCGAAGTTCTTGCCGTGGGCCCAGGCGCCTACAACGAAGACGGCGACCGCATCAAGCCGGACGTCCAAGCCGGCGACCGCATCCTGTTCGGCAAATGGTCCGGCACCGAAGTCAAGATCGACGGGGAAGACCTGGTGATCATGAAAGAGTCCGACATCATGGGTGTCATCGAAATCAAGAAAAGCTCGAAGAAAGCAGCCTAAATCAAAGATTTAGCGCTGTTTTTTTGTGTCATAAATTAGGAGGTTTACTCGCATGAGTGCCAAAGAAGTCAAATTCAGCCGTGATGCCCGCGAGCGCATGCTGGAAGGCGTGGACATCCTCGCCGACGCGGTGAAAGTTACATTGGGCCCCAAAGGCCGCAACGTGGTCATCGACAAATCCTTCGGCGCCCCGCGCACCACGAAAGACGGTGTGACGGTCGCCAAGGAAATCGAACTGGCTGACAAGTTCGAAAATATGGGCGCCCAAATGATCCGCGAAGTGGCGTCCAAAACCAACGATGTGGCCGGTGACGGCACCACCACGGCGACGGTTCTGGCCCAGTCCATCGTGCGCGAAGGCACCAAAGCGGTGGCTGCCGGCATGAACCCCATGGACCTTAAGCGCGGCATCGACCTGGCGGTCGAAAAAGTCGTCACAGACCTGATGAAGCGGGCCAAAAAGGTCAAGTCGAACGAAGAAATCGCCCAAGTCGGCACGATTTCTGCCAATGGCGACGAGTCCATCGGTCAGATGATCTCCGAAGCCATGCAGAAAGTCGGCAATGAAGGCGTCATCACGGTGGAAGAAGCCAAGAGCCTCGACACCGAATTGGACGTTGTGGAAGGCATGCAGTTCGACCGCGGTTACCTGTCGCCTTACTTCATCACCAATGCCGACAAAATGGTCGCCGAGCTGGACGAGCCCTACATCCTTCTCCACGAGAAGAAGCTCTCCAACCTACAGGCCATGCTGCCGATCCTGGAGAGCGTGGTTCAGTCCAGCCGTCCGCTGCTGATCATCGCGGAAGACGTGGAAGGCGAAGCCCTGGCGACCCTGGTGGTCAACAAGCTGCGCGGCGGTCTGAAGATCGCGGCGGTGAAGGCCCCTGGTTTCGGTGACCGCCGGAAAGCCATGCTGGAAGACATCGCCATCCTGACCGGTGGCCAAGTCATCTCCGAAGATCTGGGCATCAAGCTGGAAAACGTCACCCTCGACATGCTGGGCACGTCGAAGCGCGTGCGCATCACCAAAGACGACACCACCATCGTCGACGGTGCCGGCAAGAAGGGCGAGATCCAAGCCCGTGTCGGTCAAATCCGCCAGCAGATCGAAGAAACCACCTCCGACTATGACCGCGAAAAGCTGCAGGAACGTTTGGCGAAACTCGCCGGCGGTGTAGCCGTGATCAAAGTGGGCGGCGCCACGGAAGTGGAAGTGAAAGAAAAGAAAGACCGCGTCGACGATGCGCTGAACGCCACCCGCGCGGCGGTGGAAGAAGGCATCGTGCCGGGCGGTGGATCGGCTCTGTTGCACGCCACCAAGTCGATCGAGAAGCTGGAAGGTCAAAATGACGACCAGGCCGCCGGCATCGCCATCGTCCGCCGGTCGCTGCAGGCGCCGGTTCGGCAGATCGTCGAAAACGCCGGTGTCGAAGGCTCGATCGTTGTGGGCAAGCTGCTTGAAGGCAAGTCCCAAACGGCAGGCTTTAATGCGCAGACGGAAGAATATGTGGACATGGTCTCGGCGGGCATTATCGACCCCGCGAAGGTGGTCCGCACCGCGCTGCAAGACGCTGCCTCCGTGGCCGGTCTGTTGATCACCACCGAAGCCATGATCGCCGAAAAGCCCGAGCCGAAAGGCGCGGCAGCCCCGGCCATGCCTGATATGGGTGGCATGGGCGGTATGGGCGGTATGATGTAATCATCACCGACCCAACTCCTAGAGTTGCGAAAGGGGCGCCTGAAGGCGCCCCTTTTTTTGTTTGCGGGTTTGCCCCTATTTCGGTGACAGTGCACTTAATTAATGAAGTTCTCGTTCGGCATGTGGGGCATCAGATAATTAAGTGGACTGTCACCGAAATAACGCCTGGCGACCCTGGTGGTCAACAAGCTGCGCGGCGGTCTGAAGATCGCGGCCGTGAAAGCCCCTGGTTTCGGCGACCGCCGGAAAGCCATGCTGGAAGACATTGCCATCCTAACCGGCGGCCAAGTCATCTCCGAAGATCTGAATTTTCAATGGGGTCTGACCCCATTGAAACGATTGCCTCGGCAAATGCACTCACCCATCCATCAGCGTCTTGGAGCGCCAATCGCCCCAGCGGTAATAGGCATAGGCGAGCGCCGCGCATGAAATGGTGCCGACCGGAAAGCTCCACCAAATGGCATCCGACCCCAGCATGGGTTGCATCGTCTCCGCAAAGGGTATGCGGATCAGCCACAAGGCACCGATCATGATCAGCGCCGGGGCCATCATCGCGCCGTTCGCGCGCACCACACCGAAGAGCACAAGGGTCACCGCAAGGGGGATCCAACTCCACATCACCAGAAGGTTGATGCGCAGCGCGATCAACAGGGTCTCGCCGCCATCGGGCAGGAACAGGCCCAGGAGCACATCGCCAAAGGCATAAATCAGCGACACCAAAAGCGTGGTGATGGCACCCGCCACCGCACAACTTTTCCAGGCCAGTTCACCAACCCGGTCCCATCGGCCCGCGCCGATGTTCTGGGACGCCATGGAAGAGACCGAGGCGGCAATGGCACCAATGGGCATTTGCACATAGCCCCACAGCTGGGTGCTGGCGCTGTACGCGGCGGACGTTTCCGCGCCATACCGGTTCACCATGGACAAGAGGAACAGATAGACACCGGAAATGAGGATGCCTTCCAACGCAATCGGCGACCCCCGTTTCAACAGCAGGGAAAACATCTGCCGGTCCGGCTTCAGATAGGCCAGCTCATCTTTCTGAAGCGAAATCGCATGGCGCTGAACATGGGTCCAGGTCAGCAGCATCACCAAGGCAATGGCCGCACTCAGTCCGCCGCCATAGGCCATGCCCGCCAGGCCAAGCTTCGGCAAACCGACCGCGCCCACCAGCAGCGCCGGCCCGATGAGACAGAAAAACGCCAACCAAATGGCCGTAAAGATCAGGGGCGTTCGCGCGTCGCCCGTGCCGCGGATCATGATCGTCATAAACACAAAGGGAAAGATCGCGACGGACGCAACACAGCTCGCCCGCAAATAGACGATGGTTTGGGCGTAAGCTTCCAGCGGTGTCGAAATGAGCGACACCAGCGCGGGCGTGAAGATCCACCCCAAGACCGCCAACACCAGAGAACCGATCAGGACAAAGACAATCGACGTACCCGTAACCGTTTTCATCTGCGCCAATTTTTGCGCGCCATAGGCTTGGGCAATGAAAATGTTGGAGGCCGTGGCCATGCCCATAATGGCGGACATGAGCATCATCCAAATGATCACATTGCAGATCACCACCGCGGTCAGCCCCGCGGGGCCAATCACCTGCCCCACCCAGGCCGCGCTGTAGGTGCCGACAACCGAATGCATCAGGCTTGACCAGACAAGCGGCAGTGAGAACGTCAGCAACGTTGGCACTATGGGGCCTTCGACCAACCGGCGGTCAAAGGATTGCGGCGCCGGTTCGCTGATCTGCTCTCCACCCGTTAGATTGACGACGCCCACGCCTTTCGCCTGCGGGCCCGGCGCCGGCGGTTTTTGACCATCGGCTATCTGGGGTGTGGGGCTGGCACCGCTAGGCTTTGTGACAGGGGGCGCGGTCTCGCCAGAAACCGTTTGGGGATTACCCGCAATGTTTTGATCTGTTGTGTCGGTCATTCGAAAGCCAGGCTCCCCATGCGTGGGGCCCCATCGATTCCCACGCAGCCCGACAATGTATAGGCCCGGGTCGCGTTTTCATAGCCTAGACTTCAGAATTACGGTGACAGTGCACTAAATTGACTCATATCTCGATCACCCCTATCCTGCCACAATGGCTCGTCTGGCACGCCTTGTCATTCCCAATCTGCCGCACCATGTCACGCAACGTGGCAATGGCGGGGCGCGAACCTTTTTCGGGGACGAGGATTACCAATATTATCTCGACCTGCTGCAGGAACACTGCACGGCGGCTGGTGTGAGCATTTGGGCCTGGGTGCTCATGCCGAACCATGTGCATCTCATCCTCACCCCGCGCGATGCGGACGGCCTCCGGCGGGCCCTGTCGAAAGTGCACAGGGCCTATGCCGGATACATACACGCCCGGACGAAACGCGCCGGCCACTTTTGGCAAGGCCGTTTCGGTTGCGTGGCGATGGATGAGACCCATCTTGCCGCTGCCCTGCGCTATGTTGCGCTCAATCCGGTGCGGGCGCGTCTGGTGAAGCAGGCAACGGATTGGCGCTGGTCGAGTGTGCATGATCAGCTGTCACGCAAGCGACGCGGCATGATCACCGACACCGGCCCGGTGCGGGAACGCTTTCCGAGATTTGCCGAATTCATTGAGGCCGGCGAGGACGAAGACCTTTCCATGGCGTTGCGCCGGGCGGAAACCATCGGACGCCCGCTTGGAGACGCGGCTTTCCTCAAAAGGCTGGAGCGCCGAACCGGGCGCACCCTTAAACCGGCCAAACGCGGACCAAAACCGAAAAAGGTCGAGGACCGAAAGGGAACGCGCAAGAAATAAGTGC
>JANQMY010000206.1 GCA_028279895.1 Alphaproteobacteria bacterium | reverse complement strand
TCCGGACTGGCCTCCTTCACCAGCCCTCACCTTGAATCACTGTTCGCAACAGTTGGGAATCCCAAAAAACGATTCAATCAAAAACTAAAATGCTCTAGGGGTGGTTGGGAGGGGGCGCGGGATGGTCGAGTCTCCATCAATCAAGCAGGCGGCGCATATCCCCAGCGGTCGACGAAGGCCCCCCAATTGTCGCGCACCTTGTTGGTCATTTCCTCCGGGTACGCGTATTTGTTCTTCTGGTAATTCTCGACCGAGGCCAAATAGGCCGCGAATTTAGGCTTGGCCTCGTCGAAACCGGGCATTTCGAGTTGGGTATACACCCGCTCCAGCACGGGCAGGGGGTTTTGCTCCATATCCTCGTGGCTGATCTCGATGAATTTGTTGGCCGGCAGATCCTTGCTGTCTTCCAGCACGGCACCTATCACCCGCGGGTAGGTTTTCAACACGAACTCATCGATGTCCACATGGCCGTATGGCTGCAGCGCCAGTTCCTTGAACAGCTTCACGTAGAAGTTCTTCATCGACGGGAACACCATGAACGGATTGCGATGAATGTGGATGAACTTGGCGTTCGGGTACATGTCGTGCAGCATTTTTACCCGTGCCGTATAAGTCGGGTTTTTAATCAGAAGCTGCTTGCCGCCTTGGTGCAGCGACATCTTTTCCATGAAATAAACGAAGATTTTCTTCCAATCGTCGATTTCTTTTTCGCTGCAGCCGTCAAAGAAGACCCCGCGATTGAAATTTTCTTCGAATTTTTTGGGGAAATAGAGCCCATGATAGAACGACAAGGGCGTCATGTTGGCGAGTGCGATTTCGTCTTCCTGCGGACTATCCGGCTTCACCGGTACGTTATCGATGAAACGGTCTTCCGGCAGCGCTTTTTCCAGAAAGGGCCGGAAGATGGTGGCGATGCCCAAGAGGTCCCACGGCAGACCGGTCGCCAGCGGCGGTACGAAACCGAACGTGTCCGACTTCACCATCACATTGTACAGATGGGTCGTGCCGCCACGCCAATGACCCACGATGAAGATGGGCGGTTTCATCGGCGGCCGCCGGCTTTTCAGCCACTCCACATACAGTTTTTCGAGTGTGTAGAACGGAAAGCGGCCCAAGGTCGCCAAGCTTGCCATGGCCGCATGCGGCAGCCGATTCGCGGGCAGTGTGCCATTGGTGGTCAGCACATTGAACAGTGTCGCCACATTGCTGCCGCTTAACGGATGGAACAGGCGCGGGCCTTCTTGGTCTTTTTCGCTCATAGAGTCGTTAGTCTCAATTGACCGCCTTGGGTCAGAAATCCGTTTGATCTGGGTGGAGCTTTACGCTAATCGCACTCGTTAGGCGATTTTGGCGCGCCGTAAAAGGGGCGCCAGCCGGCAGCACAATAATAGGATTTGATCAGAATTGCGATGGGGAACCGGGTTTCAGTCGTCACAGGGGGCAGCGGGTTTATCGGCAGCCATGTCGTGCGGCAGTTGGTCGCGCAAGGCGATCAAGTGCGTGTCCTTGACCTCAATCCGCCGGCGGCGGACCTTGCCGACCGCGTCGAATTCCGCAACGTATCGATTCTCGATCGCGACGCCGTGGGCCAGGCTCTTGCCGGTGCAGATCGGCTCTTTCATCTGGCAGCCAACCCAAACCTTTGGGCGCGCGACAAGTCTCAGCTTGCGGAAGTGAATTTCCACGGCACCCAAACCGTGCTCGCGGCGGCCGCCACATCGGCACTCGAACGCATCGTCGTGACGTCGACGGAGACCATTCTGAAGTCGTACAAGGATCGCTCCTCTGAACCGATCTCTGAGAAAAGCCGGCTGCCGGAGTTGGAGGCGCTGCCGGGCTATTACAGCCGCTCGAAAATGCGCGCCGACATCGCCGCGCGGCAAGCGATGGACGAGGGCCTGCCCGTGACCATTGTCAATCCCACCGTTCCGGTAGGCGAGGGCGATGTGAGCTTCACGCCGCCCACCAAGATGATCCTCGGCTTCGTGGACGGATCGACGCCGGCCTATCTGGATTGCGTGCTCAATCTGATCGCGGTGCAGGATGTGGCGGCGGGGCACATCCTCGCCGCGGAAAAAGGCCGGGTGGGGGAACGCTACATTCTCAGTGGCGAGAATGTGCGCCTGGGGCGCGTGCTCGAAATTCTTGAGGAGATTACCGGCAAGCCCATGCCTAAACGCAAAGTACCCTATTGGCTGTCCTATGCCGTGGGCGTGGTGTCCGAATTCATGGCCGATTACATTACCCGCACCCCGCCCATCGCACCGTTGGAAGGCGTTCGCGTGGCCGGGACTGCCATGTCGTTCGACAACACCAAAGCCCGGGCCGAACTGGGCCTCAAGCTCACGCCGCTGGCAGACGCGCTGCGCCAATCTGTGGACTGGCTGCGGGCCGAAGGCCACTTCGCGCCATAGAGACAGATATGTCGTATAAGGATCATCTGGAAGAAGTGGAAGCACGCCTGAAACGGGCGGCCAAGGGCATTCCGAAAAAGAAAGCGGATGAGCGCGCCCACTTCATGAAAGTCAAAATGCCCTTGCTGGGGTTGACGGTGCCGCAGCAACGCGCGGCGTTCAAAAAGGGCTATGGATTTTCCGTCCGGTCTTTGGAAGAACAATTGCCGGTCTGGGACTATGTGTGGCACCACGCCAGAACCCACGAAGCGAAAATCCAAGGGGCGCTTTATCTGGGGTCTTTGAAACCGATTTCGGATGTGGATTTCGTTTGGTCGATCACCAAAACCTGGCCGGACACGATTAATTGTTGGGACCAATCGGACGAGGTGTCTAAAGCGTTCTCCTATATGTTCGAGGTAAAGCCCGGTCTGTTGTATCCGCAATACAAGGCGTGGAACGGGGATGAAAATCCGTGGAAGCGGCGGCAATCCATTGTTGGCCTGTTTTGCTATGCCCAGCTTCACCAAAAGCATCCGCCGTTGAAAAAGGTGCTGCCCCTTGTGAAGCGGTTACTGGGTGACGAAGACTATTATGTTCAAAAGGGCGTCGGCTGGACGTTGCGGGAAACCTACAATGTCTATCCGCAGGAAGCGTTGGACTTCGTGCTCAAACATGCGGGCGACATTCATCCGGATGCCTTCTCCGCCGCTATCGAAAAAATGACGCCTGCGGAGAAGTCGAAGGTCAAGGCGGTGCGGAAAGAAAAAAGGAAGCGGATACGGAAGGTGACGAAGTAACCACTTTAGGCTGCCACATTTTCTGTTGTCATCCCGGCCGGAGCGACGTGCAGAGCCGGGATGACGTGAGCCTTTAATTCTCTGTCTCCAGACGATGATACTCGCCCGTCTCGCGCCACTTTCGCGCGTCGATGGGTAAACCGGTCTCAGCGATCTGGTCGTCAAAAGCATCACCACCTAAGGGCGAAGGTGAGAACATGGAACTGCAAGGGTGAGCCCAATAGGGTGGCTCTCCTTTCAGCATAAACAGATAGAAACTGCCGAGAGTGAAGTATGCTCTGGCGAGCATCGACCACTGTCCCTTGTTGCCTACAAAGATGATCTCCTCTTTTGACACGCCACGGAATGTGTCCACGACCTCGAAATGAACGCAGACAAATTCCGCAGTTTCCCAATGGTCTAATTCCGGCCCGTCTAGGTCTGTCCGTGGGCGCTGAAGCCCCTCTTCCCCGGGGTGGCACAATCTTGTTGACACCGCCTTTGCGACGAGAATTTCTGTCGCTTCTCGCAAGAGAATCTCTGTTTTCACGCACCTGGTCGCCGATGCAGGGGCAGAAAAGAGCAGAAATGCCGCGCAAAGTGCTGCCAACATTTTCGGGAGTCGGGGACTGCTTCGGATGCAGTTAGTCATGACGCGACTCGCTACCACCTCTCAACCGACGTACGTACATCCACCTCGAACGACCAGGCGCGTTGGGGCTGATTGTAGAGGTATTCGAATGCATCGACGATGCCGTCGATGGCGATCATGCCTTGTTCGCCCAATTTCTCCGCATACTGAGGCAGCCCTTTCATGATCTTGTCGCCGCCGATGGCGCCGTCGACCACCACATGGCCCACATGAATGCCTTCCGGCCCGTACTCCTTCGACATGGCTTGGGCCATGGCGCGCAACGCTGCCTTCGAAGAATTGAAAGCGCCGAAATTCGCCCGGCCGCGCAGGGACGCGCTGGCGCCGGTGAACAGAATGGTCCCGCCCCCTTGGGGCACCATGCGGTGCAGAGCTTCGCGTCCGAACAAGAACCCGCCGAAACAACAAACCCGCCAGCTCTTCTCGAAATAGTCCGCCTCCATGTCCAGCAATTTGCCGGGCGTGTTGTTGCCGGTGTTATAGATCGCTAAGGCCACATCGCTGCCCGCCGCATCGAACAGTTTGACGGTGTCTTCTTCGCTGGTGGAATCCGCCACGCAAGCCGTGGCTTGGCCGCCCGCGGCCTTGATGCTGTCGGCCACCGCCTCGATCTTGTCAGCGGTGCGGCCGCCCACGATCACATGCAATCCTTTGCCGGCGAAACGATGACAAAGCTGGGCGCCCAACCCTTGGTCGGGTCCGACGCCGGTGATGACGGCTGTGGCCATGATGTCCTCCTGTGAATGCGTTAGAAAAGTCTAGCTGTGGCAAGGGGTAAGGGAAAGGCGGCTGCCTGCACCGGCAATGGGCAAAGGCGTTACACCGTGCCGAGATTGGCGCCGCGTTCTAGGCCGAGCCGCTTTTTCATGACCGGGGAGAAACTTGCTTTCTGTTCTGTGCTCAGGGCTTCGGAAAAATTCCATTGGGGGCGGACAAACGGCTTGCAGTAATAGCCGAACAGCAGGGGACGGTCCTGGTCCTTGGTCGTGTTGGCGCCGGAGGTGTGCCACACCCGGCCTTCCATTGCGATGATTGATCCGGCCGTTGCGTCGAAGGGCACCAACCGGTCTTCCATGTTCGGCGGCAGGTCGGCGGCGCACTCGAACCGGTGACTGCCCGGCACATATCGGGTGGCGCCGTTTTCCGCAGTCACATCGCTTAAGCACCAGATGATGTTAAGCGACCAGGGTGTAAGCCACGGCTCCGGCACGACGATCGCCTGGTCCGAGTGGAGCCACATGGCGCCGCTGCCGGGCCGCGCAATGTTGGCGGTGAAATTCGACACGATGTATGCGTCACCCAAAAGCTTGGATGCGAAAGCATCGGCAACCGGATGCTGGATGAGGTTGCCGAACAGGGGATCGAGAGCGATCAAATCGAACACCCGCACATTCCTGTCGTTCGGGTCCAGCGTGCTCACATGGGTCGGGTCGCCCCGCCGGCGGCTTTCTTCCGCGGCCTTCCATAGCGTGTCCCTTGCGGCGGCCACGTCGCCCGCGGACAGCACATCGGGCACTACGGCAAATCCGTTCTCCGTGAAGCCGTCCCAATAGGGGCTCAAATCAAACTCGCTCATAGGTGGTCGGGTCCTAAAACCGGCGTTTCCCTTGCGTCCGATATGGGGGTCCATTTTTTGATGGTCACGGGCGCTTGTCCCGCTATCTTACGGTGCGTTTTGTCAACCGCATAGCAGGGACC
>JANQMY010000205.1 GCA_028279895.1 Alphaproteobacteria bacterium | reverse complement strand
GCATGTCTTGGCGGGCGGATTAGGAAGCGCCATTTTGGAAACGATTGCTGCCGCCGACTTGGCAAAATCGCCTCGGATCAAAAGGTTCGGAATTAACGATGCGTTCGCCGCGAATTATGGCAGCCAAGATGATTTGATGGCCGTTGCTGGGATTGATGCCGTCAGTCTCCGAAACAAAACGCGCAAAGCGCTCGAAAGGCAGGCAGCATGAGCCAAGAGGCGCAAACAGGTAGACACGCTGACATTGCCGGTCTCACAAACGAATTCTGGCGCGATGACGAGACCGAGTTGGCGTCTCAGTTCATGAGAGACGGCTACGTCATTCAGCCAACGGAATGCCACAAATCGCTTGATCGCATCCGGGACTTCATTGCCGACACGGCAGCATCGCTTCTCAAGCAACCGCCACCTCAGGACAAGGCCCATTTTCTCAACACGATCCACGAAATTGTTAGCATTGACGAGCTGAATGAGCTGCGATTGGGCGTTATTCGGGCGATGAATGCGGCCTCTTGGGTACGTCCTGCATATTTGCGGACGGCAAGGCGGGCACTGGAAATCGTTGTCGGCAACGAACTCGCCATGCAGCTGCGGATCAATGCGAGCATCCAGATGCCGGGTGACAGCAGCTCTGTGTTGCCCGTTCACGCAGATGTTTGGTCCGGCGACTCGCCATATGAAATCGTTTTATGGATTCCTTATGTGAATGTGTTTCGAACCAAGAGCATGTTCATCTTGCCGAGCAGCAAGGATCATGAACACCAGCAGAACATGAAGGCAAGTGGCCTAAAATCCGCGGAAGAGCTTCTTGAGATGATCAGACCGGATGTGAAATGGCTCGACATACCGTACGGCCATGTCTTGCTCTTCACGCAAAACGTTCTGCATGGAAATGTTTTGAACAAAGAAGAGACCACAAGGTGGTCCACCAATTGCCGGTTTAAAAGCGTATTCTCTCCATATCACGACAAAAAACTTGGAGAGTTCTTCGAACCCGTAATTGTTCGTCCCGCGACGCGCTTAGGAGCACGCTACAACCTTCCGAGCCTTACCTGATGAATACCCCTGGCCCCAAGACCGGATTTCGCGGTTATGTCTTTAGCCGCTCCATTGGGGATCACCGTGTGCCTCAGCATATTCAGAATATGGTCTTGCGTGACTATGCGGGCAGGAACCATTTGTTCTACAAGCTGAGCGCGACAGAATATGCCATGGACGGCTCATACCTAATGTTCGAGCAAGTGCTCAACGAGCTACCCTCTTTGGAAGGTGTAATACTCTACAGCATGTTCATGCTCCCAAGCAACGCGGCGGCAAGAAGCCGGATCTATGGGCGTTTTCTTGTATCGGATTGCGCATTACACGCGGCTGTTGAATCGTTTACGCTGAAAACCGAGTCGGATGTCGAACGGTGGGAAAATATATTGATGACGGAAGATATATGTCGCAACACGGATTATGGGGAAATTGAGAAGTGGCTCATGTAGACTTTCTCGAACAACTGCACGGCCAGACAAAACGGGATTACGTTCAGCGAGTCGTGGAAAACGACAAGGCCGAATGCGCGACGATCGCAAAGAAGTATGGAGCGGATTACTGGGACGGCGATCGGCGATTCGGCTATGGGGGGTATCGCTATGACGGTCGATGGCTCCCGATCGCCCAATCGATGGCCGAACATTTTGGAATCAAGTCCGGCGACCGAATCTTGGACGTTTGTTGCGGCAAAGGATACTTGTTGTACGAATTCACCAAAGCGGTACCGGGAGTTGAAATCGCCGGGATCGACATTTCCGAATACGCTATTGAGAATGCTAAGGAGGAAGTGAAGCCCTTTCTTAAGACCGGCAATGCCAAATCGCTTCCTTATAAGGACGACTCATTCGATTTTGTCGTGTCCCTTGGCGGGCTACACAATTTGCCGGTCAAGGATCTATTTGACGGCGTGAAGGAAATCGAGCGGGTCGGCAAGGGCGCGAAGAAGTACATCATGGTCGAGTCGTGGCGTAACGAGCGCGAACGAGTTAATCTTCTCTATTGGCAGTTGACTTGTGAGTCGTTCCACGATGTTGAGAACTGGGAATGGATCTACAGTCAGTGCGGATACAAAGGCGATTGGGGATTTATCTTCTTTGAATAACCTGAATGGGTTAGCCAGGGACGCGAACGGAACTAACCCGTTGGTCTCTGTTGTGATCCCGACCTATAACGACCCGGAGCTTCTTCAAGGAGCAGTGGAGCGGACCTGTCGCCAGACTTGGCAAAATCTGGACATCATTGTTGTAAACGACGGTTCGTCTCAGGATCGCGACGCGGAACTGAAGGGGCTGGAAAGCCGAGATGAGCGTATTCGCGTCATTGAAAGCGATCGTAATCTCGGCGTACCCGGTGCACTAATGCTTGGCGCTAGCGAAGCGACCGGGGCTTACATCTATCTAGGGTCGACAAATGATCCCTGTGACGATGATTTCATCGAAGTGTCCGTAAGAGCGCTTATGAACTATCCGAGCGCTGGGATTTGTTTCTCCGACCCCGGTCTCGTGCACGGCTGGAGTGATTCGGCGGAGAGGTTTCCGCTCTTTCTGGCCCGGAAGATAGCATTTTTTTGTCCGGACGAACTGGCAGAGAAGCTGCGCAAGTCACCATTTCACATCTCGAGTCACACAGTACTCTTCCGAAGTGACCGCCTGCAGCACATCGGCGGCGAACGTCCCGAGTTTGGATTATACGCGGATTGGTTCGCTGTGTTCGTCCTCGCGCTTCGCGATGGCGCCGTTTACCTCCCACGCGTGATGGCCTACTCCCGCATTCATGACGATGCTTATTCGAAACGCGAGGCAGCGGATGCGGCAGAACGTATCAAGAAAGCATCTATGATTTTGCACACCATTAAACAGGAGTTTCCCGAAATTCTTCCACGTCTGAAACGAAGCCGCATTGCCTCAAGTTTTGGCATATCGGCGGTATTGAGTTTTCGACGCAACCAAGAGCTGAGCGTCGTTATTGACAACCAAGTTGTTTTGGTGACCATATTGCGAAGGGTTTGGAACATATTGAGATGGGTCTTACCACCGTCTTTACAGCGCGGCTTACGATCTGCCGCGCAGCAGAGTTCGCTGCGATCCAGATCCAACCTATAGGGGACCACATTGAGCATTGATTTGGTGACCGGAGGCGGAGGCTTTATTGGATCCCATCTTGTAGATGCGTTGATCTCCCAAGGTCGGAAAGTCAGAGTTGTCGACAATTTCACTGTTGGGCACCCCCGAAATCTAAAGCAACATGACCGCAATCCCAATCTCCAGGTGGTAGCCGCCGATGTGGCAGATCCAAAAGCGATGGAGGAAGCCATTAAAGACGTGGAGCGCGTATTTCATTTAGCCGCGCTTGCCGACATCGTACCTTCCATTCAAAATCCCGAGGCTTACTTTCGCTCAAATGTTGATGGAACTTTTGTGACACTACAAGCGGCTCGTGCCGCTGGGGTGAAGCGATTTGTTTACGTGGCATCTTCGTCTTGCTACGGGATTCCCGACAGTTATCCCACCCCCGAGGACGCCGAGATCCGCCCGCAATATCCTTACGCGCTGACCAAAAGGCTCGGCGAACAATTGGTCTTGCATTGGGCGCAGGTCTATAAAATGCCGGCCATTTCCTTGCGGTTCTTCAATATCTATGGGCCCCGCGCGCGCACCAGTGGAACATACGGTGCTGTTTTTGGCGTGTTTTTAGCCCAGTTACTGGCTGGCAAGCCCCTGACAGTCGTTGGGGATGGAACGCAACGACGAGACTTCACATATGTATCCGATGCGGTGGGCGCCCTGTTGACGGCTGCCTCCTCTCAGATATTCGGACGTTGTTATAACATCGGCAGCGATCAACCAGTATCTATCAATCGGCTGACAGAATTGCTTGAAGCTCCCGAAATCGTTTACATTCCGAAACGACCAGGCGAACCAGATTGCACGTGGGCAGACACACAGAGGATCAAGACTGAACTCGGCTGGTCGGCAAAAGTGCCGATTGAGGACGGTGTGCATCATATGCTGGGCAACATTGAGTATTGGCGTGATGCACCGGTATGGAACCCTGACAGTATTGCCGAGGCGACAAGAGATTGGTTTAAGTATCTGTCAGATGAATGACCTGGCTTTTTGGTGTGTTGCTTGTTCGTGATGTGTATTCAGACAGTGACGGGTGGGCGTTTTTGCATGTATGTTTTGAAAGGGACATAACAGCCAATCAGCTCTGGACAGAAGGGGCGTTTGACCTTCTATAAGCAGCGCGGCATTGGAAAGGTTACGCTGAAGTGGGGTACATCATGCGCGAGGCACAAGCAGATGAGGAATGTCAGCGCATATTGTCAACGGACGAGACAATATGACTCGGGTTCTGGGGAGGCTTGCGTCTGACAAAATCAGACCGATCAATGATCTTGCCACGATTGCAAAGCAAGCCCGACAGTCGGGGAAGAAAGTTGTTCTGGCGCATGGCGTGTTCGATATTCTTCATATTGGACATAAAAGACATCTTGAAGTCGGTGCCAAAGCCGGAGATATGCTGATTGTCACGGTTACCGCTGATCGCTTTGTGAATAAAGGGCCTGGCCGCCCGGTATTCCCCGAGCAGTTGCGGTCGGAAATGCTGGCTTCATTGAATATCGTTGATTATGTGGGCATTTCGCACCACCCCGGTGCTGAGCCGATTATTGAGGCTATTCAGCCGAGCCTTTATTTGAAGGGCTCGGAATACAGTGTCGAAGAAAAGGATGTGACAGGCCGCATTACCACCGAGCGAGCATCCGTGGAACACTTCGGCGGCGAGGTCATGTTCACCGAGGACATTACGTTCAGTTCCTCGAATTTGGCCAATCGCGTATTACAGATCTATCCGGATGAAGCTCAAGCGTATCTTAAGGATTTGCGCGGCCGCCTGTCTATTGATCGCCTTATGACAGAATTGGACAAGGCAAATACGCTTAGGTGCCTTGTCATTGGTGATACGATTCTTGACGAATATATTTATGTAGATCCGCTCGGCAAACCATCTAAAGAAAACATCATATCCACGCGGTATAAGGACAAAGAACTGTTCTGCGGCGGTGCTGTCGCAACGGCAAACACGCTCGCACAATTCGCAACGGAAACGGACCTCGTCACGCTTTTGGGAGATCTCGAAAGCTATGAAGATGTCGTCCGCAGCACGCTAGCAGACGGCCTGAATCTTGTGCCCTTTTACAGGAAGGGCGCGCGCACCACGCGCAAGAGCAGACTGGTCGATCCAGCCTATTTTCGCAAGCTTATCGAGGTAGCCTACCTGCACGACGAACCTCTACCAAATGGTCAGCAGGCTGAATTAAACGGTTGGGTATCGGAACACATTGGCAAGTACGACGCTGTTATTGTGAACGATTTCGGCCACGGGCTCATCGACAAAGAACTCATCGATTTGCTGTGCGATCAAGCAGCATTTCTAGCCGTAAACGCTCAAACCAACAGCGCCAATAGAGGCTTCAATCTAATCACCAAGTATCCGCGGGCCGACTTAATTTGTGTGGATGAACCGGAAGCCCGACTGGCGGGTATGGACCGCTTTTCGCCGATCGAAGAGGTTGTAACGGGAACACTCAAACAACAAATCGACTGCTCCACATTTATCGTCACGCACGGTAAACTTGGCTGCCTTGTCATCCCGGACGGCAACCATGCTGAGCGCATTCCCGCGTTATCTGATCGGGCCATTGACACTATTGGGGCAGGTGATGCGTTCTTTGCAGCGGCTGCGCCTCTAATGGCAGCCGGTTGTGATCCGTTTGTGGCAGCCTTTGTCGGCAATGCCGTTGGAGCGATGAAAATAAACATCGTTGGCCATCGTCATCAGCTGACCCGAGCGGAATTTGTTAAGTATCTTCAGTCGTTGCTGAAATAGTCACTTGGGAAACAGCAACTGCAGGTGGTAAAATTGCGTTGTGAACAGCCGCTGACAAGGAGGGGTAAAGAGTATGGTATCGACATCACATGCTATTCTCAGCAATGGAGTGCTTGACAGTTATGTGGACATTCTTTCGTCTGTTACACGTTCAGTCGAAGCAACGGACTTTGAGGGGCGCCGCCTCGATGCTGATTTTGCGATCGACCAAGTCATCGCCCTTGCACGTCAGGCCCATAAAACGGGGCACAAACTAATTTTCGCCGGCAATGGGGGCAGCGCCGGCATCGCAAGTCATATGGCGACAGATTACAGCAAGAATGGCAATATGCGCGCATGGGCCATGAACGATGGCAGTATGCTGACCTGTCTCGCAAATGATTATGGCTATGAACATGTGTTTGCGAAACAGATCGAGTTTCACGGCCGGTCCGGTGACTTGCTGATTGCAATTAGCTCTTCCGGAAAGTCGGCAAATATCCTGAATGCTGTCAAAACAGCACGCAGTCTGGGTTGCGAAGTCGTGACCTTCAGCGGTTTCACCCCCGAAAACCCTTTGAGATCGACGGGCGATGTCAATTTCTTTCTCGACTCGGACCTATACGGCTTTGTGGAGGTAGGACACATCACGCTGTGCCACGCGATTCTAGATCACAGCATGGGTTTGGTTGAATAGCCCGCAAGCCGAGGTAGAAGAATAGTGAATTTGTCAAAGAACCCGACGCTCAACCGCGTTCTTGTGACAGGGGGTGCCGGCTATGTAGGCGCGGTCCTTGTGCCAAGACTGCTCGAAGCCGGATACGCCGTTACCGTACTCGATCTATATATCTATGGCGAAGAAGCGCTTGCCGGATGCAGGTCTCATCCGCAGTTGCGCGAAGTAAAGGGCGACCTTCGCGATCCTGAAACGGTGAAGAACGCGCTTGAAGGATGCGACGCCGTTATCCACTTGGCGTGTATCTCCAACGATCCATCCTTTGAACTGAACCCGGACCTCGGTCGTTCGATCAACCTGGATGCCTTCCGGCCACTGGTCCGGGCGTCGAAAGCGGCGGACGTCAAACGCTTCATATACGCTTCCTCGTCGTCGGTGTATGGGATCAAAGAAGGGGTCGAGGTCACGGAAGACCTGACGCTCGAACCGCTTACGGATTATTCGCGTTTCAAAGCCGATTGCGAGGAGATCCTCGAACGCGAGCGCGAACCGGGCTTTGCGACCGTCACGATTCGGCCAGCAACCGTCTGCGGTTACTCACCAAGGCAGCGTCTGGATGTGGTCGTCAACATACTGACTAATCTTGGATACCATAAAGGCGAAATATTGGTCTTTGGCGGTTCTCAGCTTCGGCCAAACATCAACATTCAAGATATGGCGAATGCCTATTTGGTGCTTTTAGCCGCGGTCGATTCGGATGTGGATGGCCGGGTTTTCAACGCGGGCTACGAAAATCACCCAGTTATGGAACTCGCGCAAATCGTGCGCAGGAAGGTCGGCGATCACGTTACGCTACGCGTCGAAGAAACGGACGACCTGCGCTCGTATCACGTGTCGTCCCGAAAGATCCGGGAAGAGTTGGGATTTGAGCCACAACACACGATCGACGATGCCGTTGAGGGCCTGGTTGATGCGTTCCGAAATAACAAACTGCCAGATTCGCTAGAAAATCCGCTGTACTTCAACATCAAACAAATGCAGCGGATTTCCCTGACTTAGGTCATCGTTGGAAAAAGAAGGATCATGCCGACGAGTCTCCATTGGTCGCACCTGCCTGCGCGAAGCCTAAGCTTCGCCCTGCGGGCCATAGCCCTTCGGGCGACAGTCGTTCGGCGAAGGCGGGCGATCGGACAGATAACTGGATTCCACGCAACGTGATCGTGCTCTAAAGCGTGTCGCGCAAAAGTGGATGCCGGTTCCGCGCAAAAGATCCGCGAAAAACAAAGACATAAGGCATGTCGAGTGAATCCGATTAAACGAGACATGCTTTAGGGGCCGCCCGATGATGACGTTGCGAAATGATGAGCTGCCTGCCCTGATTGTTGGCGGCGACAGTTTGGTTGGCGGTGAGATCCGCAGACAGCTCAACGAAGCGAAACGCCCCTTCGCGTTCACGTCCCGCAAAGGCACCGACGGGGCGATTCCGCTGGACTTGGCTGTTCCTGACATGCATGCCTTGGAGACGGTGGACACTGACACTGTATTTTTTTGTGCGGCCGTGACGAATATGGCGGCATGTGAGGCCGACCCTGCTGGCACCTGGCGGATCAATGTGGATCACACACTCGATCTCATTCGATACTGGAGTGAGCGCCACGCCCACGTTGTTTTCTTTTCAAGCAGTCAGGTTTTCGATGGGGACACACCAGCCCCGGACGAGACAGCCGAGATCTGCCCCAAAAACGAATATGGCCGGCAAAAAACCGCTGTTGAGAATGAAATTGCAGAGGCTGGTTTGCCCGCCGCGATTGTGCGCCCCACGAAGATTCTCGCCGATCATCCGGTGGGTATGTTTGCCCAGTGGTGGCAGCTTCTCAATGGCAACGAAAAAGCGTATGCGGCGTCCAATCTGTCCTTCGCTCCGATCCCCGTCAGGGATGTGGCAGATCTCTCGATCCGCCTGGCAGCCAGGCGCCGCGACGGCCTTTGGCACATCGCCTCCCGAAATTCGATCGCCTATGACGCCGCCGCCCGGCTCATGGCCCGAATGGCTGGGTTGCCCGTATCCCTGGTCGAAAGCGAAGTCTTGACGGAAGAAAAAGTGCCGGCCATTTTCCGGCACCGTTTTACGGACCTTGCCACCGATAAGGTGGTTCAGGAGCTCAACTTTCCCATCAAATCAGCGGAAGAGATACTACAATCGCTGTTTGCTCATCTGCGTACGAGTGGCAGGACCGCCCCATGATCGTGGCGCCAGAGACACCGGATGGATTCGCCGCGATTGTCCCAGAAGGGATCTTGGCGACGGTTTCACTCGGGCTTTGTAATCAGCAATTGGCCATTTCCGAATGGCAGGATGACGCGCGTGTGGTCCGGCGGGAGTGCCGCCACTTTGTCTAGCAGGGCTTTCACACCGCGCCCCTTGTCGCTTGTCGGCATCTCGTTCAGCGTGTCGCCGTTGCAGAAAACGTCATCCACGACCATCAATCCTCCAGGCCTTAAGATCGTGTACAACGGCTCAAATAGCACGCCATAACTACCTTTGTCCCCATCCAAGAAGACCATATCGAAGGCCTTTCCCGCAGAAGTGAAAGACGGCAACACAGAAGCAACATCGCTGTTGATGAGTTCTATGCGCGCTTCCATACCGTTGCGGCGAAAGTTTTCGCGCGCAATCTCAGAGAATTCCTCTCCTACCTCAATCGTCACAACTTGCCCATCTGGTCCGACCGCTTCCGCTAGGAACAGAGTCGACACACCGATATAGGTCCCCACCTCCAGCGCCGTTCGCACATTGCCAAGCCGGACCAGAACTTGGAGAAAATGGAGGCCCGACAGGTCGGATCCCAATGCCTCATAACTGAATGACGGCGCCTCGGTCAGATCCCACTTATCTCGAAGATTAGCAACCGAAAGCACCGAATTGGTTACGGTCTCCAACCGAGCAGCGAATGTATCTCTGTCCCCTTTGAAGAAGATGCTTAACGTCGGTTGATTTGGCAGAAGGCGATCCGCGTTTACAACGCGACTAAGCTCGCTGGGCAGGAAAGAATTCGATTCGGTCACATTCATCCACCGACAGTTAGAGCAACTTGGACTAATCGGCGCAGCCGACCAATATTGAACATTCCATTGGCGGCACTTATTCTAGAGCGAGAGCGGATGACGACCGCCCCCAGCTCCCAAGCCATGGACTTTCAAGAATAATCTATAAGATCTCGATGAGCTTGTTCAAAGTATATGGGATCGAAAGAGCTTAGATCGGAGTCTTTTGGCACTATTCCCCCATTTGGTAACTGACGGCGACCACTCCTGGCTACACTGCAAGTTGTTGAGTTGTCAATCGGATTGGCCGGAATTGATGGGGCGTCGAACGGGCCTTCCGCGCCGCTCGTGCCCGATTCGGGTGCGGCGCCCCGATTGCGAATACCTTGTCCCACGGTGTAGGCAACGTTTTTCAATCGGAGGGAAACAAAGCCTTAACGCGCTGCGGCGTCTGCGCCCACAATCTTTCGGCCAAATCAACAGGCATCTCGTCCCGCCACCCGTCGGCCACGCCTCGCCGAAAATTGTTTGCATGCCGATTGTTCATTTGTGCGTGCATAGCCTCTTCAATGCGAGGAAAGAAATGGACGGGAATATTGAACCAGTCAGTAAGCGTCCGGAAGTACCCGATTGGATCAACCAAGAGATCTTCATATCGAAACACTCTCACCCGATCTGGATGCTCTTGCTCGATAGTGAGCCAACCGTCCAACCAAGGCACGGCATGCCCCATATACGCATCTTCAAGCTCTTCCGGCGTCGGAGCTCCCTTGTTGTGGTGGATCATAGAAACCACTGCAGCACGCGGATCTCGAATATGAACCGCTACTCGTAACACTAAGGCAAGGAGATCGCTGATGCTTTGCGTCGAGGGCCAAAGGTGGTCATGACTAACCGTGCGTCCCTTTGAAAACCATTCGAGCCAAGAAAGTTCAATGTCCCGGTACTGATATGAGACACAGCACCAGGGAATATCCAGAGCGTCAGCGAGAACGCTGTTCACCAAAGAGGAACCGCTTTTTTGAAGCGAGATGATACAGACAGGCGGGATGTCGCCGGCGGCTTCGTTTCGTTTCTTTTCCATCCAGGCTTGCTGTTCTGCAAACGCTTCGGGATTCTCCCAAGCAAACGGATGTCCAGGTTCCATAAAGATATCTCGCTGTTAGGGCCCATGGCGTTTTTGCGACCGTGGGGTAAACTCAATACCCAATCTGACAAAAATGTCTAATGCGGATTTCCGGTGGCAAATGGTCTCGGCTTGGTTTCAGGCCGGATCTCGGTGCTTCATTGGTCATGTCGGACGTGGTAGGTAGTGAGATCGCGATGCTCAGTTGAAACAGCAATGAAGGCCAGAATGTCGAGTACGTCCCTTGATCGATTGACCTGCGCGCCTAGCGCAGACCTTGCGGAAATCGATCGCGTTTTTTCGGCTGAAGGCGTGGTGGTCCTTAAGAACGCGTTGCCGGACCACATTGTCCGTTCGGCCAGAGAGTTTCTGAACGTAGCGGTGTCCGAAGTGGAGCCGGTGATTGCGCGCCACGGCATTCCAACCTCTTCCGTGTCCGAAGCCGGCACGGGCATTGCGGAGCTACTCAAATCGAATACCAGCAAGCTTGAACCGGCAGATCGCCATGTGCTGCTGGGGCATTTCCCCCTGGAAACCCGCCTTGATCCGATTCTCCAAGACATTCCCAAGCACATGAGCACACTGCCTCAATTCCAGCATCTGGTCGGCAGTGAGGAACTTTTTGTCCACATGCCCCCGACGGCGCGCTTCGTCATGCCGGGCAATTTGCAAGCAGCCGTTCCTCCGCACCAAGACGTTAGCTACAACAAACACCTTGGTCCGTTTCGTGTGATGTGGGTGCCGCTCGGGCAAATCGATCGGAAATGCGGCGGCATGGCGGTTTACTTGAAGAGCCATCAGCAAGGCGAAGTCTTTGACGGGCCGAACGTTGCCTCGACGGACGGTTGGCTCGACGCCGTTGATCCGGACGGCTTCGAGCGGCAGGAACTTGTCCCCTTGTCGCCTGGCGACGTTGTGATCATGAGTGACCGAACGATACACGAATCGATGGCCAATACCTCTGATCGCGTTCGGCTTAGCGTTGACTTTCGCGTCTTTGGGGCCCATTCACATTCAGACAAGCATTATCTCGATCTTCAGACAGGCGACATTGTTGCGCCTGCTGACAAATAGCGGCGGTTTTTCTAATGGCATCCACGCTCGACACATCTGACGGCTTTAAAAAATCCAACGTCGACGGAAATGTAGAAGAACGGATTGCGGAACACTGTGCGCGGTTCGGTATAGACCCGTTGACCGCGGTGAAGCATTTCGCCGTTTTGTCGCGGCGTCAGGCGCTTAAGCGGTTCCTCGCCCATACAGACTTGTTCAAGCTGACGCTGGACGTGCCCGGCGATATTGCTGAGTTGGGTGTGTTCCGTGGCCTGGGCCTCTTCACATGGGCCAATTTGTTGGAATCGTATTGCATCGGTGACCGCACCAAGATCGTGTATGGATTTGATAATTGGCGTGGATTTACAGGCTTTGCGGAGCAGGACGCCAAACCTCAAGAAGAGGTGGGAAAATCGGTCGGCGGCTTCGACCCGAGCGCATATTACAAAGAGCTTCTCAGTGCCATCGAGATCTTCGATTCCGATCGGTTCATTCCGGGCAAAGCCCGCATCAAGCTGGTTGAAGGAAATGTCGAGGAAACGGCCCCACAATTCGTGAAAGACAATCCCGGCGTGCGGTTTTCGCTCGTCCATTTTGACTGCGATCTATACGAGCCAACGAAGGCCGCGTTGGAAGCTTTCTGGGATAGGGTATCCCGCGGCGGCGTGATTTTGTTCGACGAATATGGAATCCCCGACTGGCCGGGAGAGACGGCCGCCGTCGACGAATTTCTCACGGAGCATCCCGAATTGAGGCTCAAGACATTTGATTGGACAAACGTCCCGGGCGCTTACCTTGTTAAGCCGTGAACATGGCGCAGCATAAAATGATAGTTCAATTCGTATCCGGACGATTTGATTCCGAATAAACGAAATGGATAGGGTACTTGCGGCCCCGATCGACAATCTTTTTCGCGACATTCACAGACAAGGGAATAAAGACCGTAGCTCCTTCAGGAACCTGATCCATGCCGAAGATTGGCCGGCCAAGTAAGTGGCTTCCGATCCGGTCGCGATCTTCATCGACAAAAAAAGTTACGCTTGACCCCAGCTCTTCCGCCAACCAAACGGCGGCGATCGACGATCCCATCAAGCCAAATTTGCCTGAAGTTTGACCAGCATGCCGCGCGGCATCGGTGACGTCCCACAGCAGTGCCAGATACTTCTCGCACAAGTCCAAGAGCGAACTTCGGACAACATACGGTGTCGGCTTTTCCGTGGCGGTTCCCACGCGTGCAATCGCAACCAGTTCCTTCGGAAGCCCTTCCGCGGTGAGCGTGTCGACAATCAATCCCGATTTATCCAAGACGTTCATCAGTGCATTGGCATCGAAATGCGTGCAGTGATCGGCAATGACCAGATCTATCGGGTTTTGGCGCAGATCGGGAACCGCGATGAGAAAGCGCCCTTCAGGTGTCAGGTGGCGCGACAAACGCTGCAAGAATGCGCTGGGATCGGGGATGTGTTCGAGAACATGAGAGAGGCTGATAACATCATAACTCTCCGGATAGTCTATTTCCCTGCCGACGAAGAATGCGTCAACGCCGGGCATGCTGAGAACCGTCGATTGCCACTGGTCCGAAATTTCCGATCCTGAAAGCCGCCACTGGGGGCGTAATGCGTGGAAGCTGGCAAGCAAGTTGCCATTAGAGCAACCCACGTCGAGCAAACGGCCCTCCTCTCCCAATTGCGCATTCTCTAGAAACAGACCTAGGAGAACCTGCGACCGCGGCCCGTCACCGAACGGCGAACCGAATACTTTCGGTTCGGCACCTTCGCTTTGGTGATTGATGTCATAGGTGTCATAGACCCGGTCAGAAACGTCGCGCCAACGGCGATCTATGAGTTTTTGCAGCGTCCCGCAGACGTCGCAATAGCCGTAACCGACCGTGCCCTCGACCGGCCGCGCATCCGAGGACACCAAGCGAGGCGGCCGCGTATCAACCGCAACAGGGGTAATCGCCGGATTGTGGCAAACGTGACACGAAGTCATAGGTGCGAATCGCTCATGAATCGCGCATTTCTTCGGCCGATGGGTCCGACTTATCGTATCGCGGAACGGTTAGTGCTGCCGCGATGGCCTTGAACTCGATGTCACGGCTCTCTGTCGGCGCGAATCCTAAGCCATTACAGGGAAAGAACTGCTTGTTTTGGAAACAGTCCCGGTGGATGGCGTAATCGTGACGGTGAGCCTTCGCAAAATCGCGAAGAGAAAAGCCGTGCCCCACATAATCATCCCGCACCATTGGCGGACTAAAATGCACCGCGCCAACCTCGCGCGCATCGGACAGGACGTGCAGTTTTCCGTCGTCTTGCAGGAGCCGCGGTATCAGTGCGTAGTCAACGTTCTCATTTTGTGGATAAAAGTCCCGATCGGGCGCAAACATGCGCGAAGATATCGCGATGGGGTGCATAAACACAGAATGGATCTCAATTCCGTTTTCTACAGGCCATACCAGCTCCCGCGGGTGGCGGCTGAAAGAACGGTTCTGGGGGCTCATTACCAGTGAACGGAAGTAGCGTCCGGCGTGTTGGCTCGCGGTCTCGAGCAATTGTTCCGAGGGAAGGTCGAGCATGACATTGCTGGTCCGTTGGGCGTCCATCTCACGAAACATTGCCGCTTCATCGCTCTCGATTGCTGACACGGAGCAGCAATCGCCTCCTTCCGATAAATGGCGATCTAGATTTGCCAATGTCTCGTTGGAAAACATGCAATCAACAGGAAGGAGGTAAAGGTTTGCCCCAAGCTGGTGTGCGAAGTGAACGTTAAAATGGTCTAACAGGCCGTAGAAAAAGTAGAAATTATAGTCAGCGGATTTGCGCCGTTCTAAAAGGTTCTCATCAAAAATTGTGAAGTGAACATCCATGTACTGACAAATTGTCGGATATGCGGGATGAGCCTCGATTTGACTCCGTCCGCGGTCCGTCGTGACAATTGAAAGGATAACGTGGCTTTTCGACGCCAGCGCAGGAATGTTTCCGGGCGCAAGAAGCGATGCCAAATGGTAGTCGAGATATTTCGCAACATAGGCAGGCCCCCAAACCAAGGAACCGATCACGGAGACCGGTTTGGCGCCAATCTTGGCACGGATGTTGTTTGCGTGAATGTCATTCAGCTGTATCTGGCCCCGAACATATGACAGATAGTCCGCTTCAAATGCCGTTTCGCTCCCGCCCTTTTCTGCGTAGATCACCGCCGTATCCATCAGATCATAATTGAGCGCAGAACGGATGAGATTCTTGCGAACCTCTGTCGGAATGGATTCTTCGTCATCCACCAAACGTTCCCAGATCGATTTCACCTCTTCGCGGATGCGCTCGATACGTCCTCGCCCATAAGGCGAAGCTTCGAATGATTTGAGTACATGCAGACTGGTCGCCAATTGAGCGGGCCCGCGAAGAGTTTGAAAGGTCCCAAGCACATCGCACAGTGTTTCACACACATCCTGGACATCGCTTTTCTGCGCGAGTGTGCCGGTCGTCACCGCATCACGCTCATCGAGAGGAAGAAAGCACGGCTTTTGAAATAGCCGGCCCCGGATATCGTCTGTGTTGTCCCAAAAATGACGCTTGTATTCTCCCATGCCGATTTCCGGTGGCCCGTCGGCAGATTCTAATTCAGGCAAGAGGTCAAGATAAACAATGCCATCCTCAGCCTTTGGCATGTAAGGGGCGGTGTCCGGCGGCAACGCCATCACGATCGCCCTGACTTGATCGATGATGAGGTGTTGTGGCAGGCGTGCTGTCAATTCGCCGCTAACGTATGCGAATGGGTGTTGCGTTGAATGCAGCCTTACTTCTGTCGCGGTGCGCCAGGCGAACCGCAGGCTCTTGGGAAAGCGCACGACAGGAGGTTCACCAGGCGCATCGAAGAGGCCCATCTCACTGGCGTGCAGATTCTTAAGGCCGAGGGCGGTAAGCTTCCCTGGTGTGATGGCCAAGCGATTGCCTTCGAAGCTTCCCGCCAAAAGAGGGGCGATGGCCTGCTCGTTTGCGGACAAGGATCCAGACGCAATGGCCTGCTCCCCATCCCCGGCCAAACGCATCACGCTAGCGAAGTACCCAACTGGATAGAGTCTATTTGATTCAAGAAAATGGATGTCCGCATTCTGTGCGCCCGCAATCAGGGCATGGAAGCCGCGCAATGAAGCACGCAAGGTAGAGGTCGTGCCGCCTGTGTCGGCCCGCAAAAGCGCTCCGGATACTGAACGGTACGTGATATCATCTCGGATGCAGTCGATTTCGGCTGAATTATTCAGGTGCGGGCGCAGGTCGTCCGGAACATCGATCAATACCATCAGTTTGCGCTGGGCCCTCAATGCCTCAATATTGCCCGTTGCCTGAAGCGTCGGGAGACAACGGCCAAGAAATTGTTCAGCATCCTTGTGTGTGAGAATAACAAGACTGAGGACAATTGTTTTCTCAGTCGCCGGAGAGAACGTATTCTCGATACGTTTGGTTTCTTCAGCGGCAAATCGGGCGAGTTCGCGGTGAAATTTATCGGGCATCTTTTCGGGCGAGCCGAGTTCATCGGAAAGAACATCATGGACTTTTGCAAAGGTTTCAAAGTCTCCGAGTTCCTTCAAGACGCGTTCTGTCGCGAAGTCGCGTATGAAATCTACCTGCTCTGCCTCGGTTTGGTCATCCCGGAGAGAGAACGCATGAAGCCACCAAGAGGGGTGGTCCCTATCCAAGCAAGACTTCAGGCACAAATTGACCAAACTGTTTAACGTTTCGAAACGTCGGGCTTCGGCCACAGCTCGAATGCTTATCTCCGGAAAGAGCTGGTCTGAACCAGAAGCGTCCGGATTTGTTGCCACTTTTTTTAGCAATGCCTCTTGCTGACCAACGTTCGCCCCCAGAAACCGTTTAATCCGTTCGATACTGTTGCGGCTTAGAATCCGGTGAATGACCGGCCTCAGGAATTTCCAATAGAAGCGACGAAGAATTTCCCAAACCCACGACCAGCGGCCTCCTATGCGGATGTCATCAACAATTGCATCGGAAGACGTTCCAGGTGAATGGGTAGCGCGCACCAAAGCGGTCTCCTCTTTCTGACTGATTCATCCACGGCGGCCTGCTATTGGCCAAGCGTTAGTTTCCTTGATCATTAGACTAGGAAGCTGCCGCAGCAACGTCATTGTCGCTCTGCTTCGTTTCCGTTTCCGATGAACTTAACAATCCAAACTCAAGCGCGATTTCCGACACATCATCGCCGACATCGCGATACGGCGTCCAGTTTTCCGTGTGGCAGGGCAAACGTTGCGCGCGGGTAAACAGCGCCTTCTGGACGGGGTAACTGTAGTCGTGCGCTCGAAGAAAAACCTCGAGTTCGAAGGACTCACCGGACGTTTCAAACAGTCGGTCTGCTTGGGCAAAATTGTTTATGTATGCCTCACGCGGATCCTCAATGATCTTTATTTTGTCGGCGCTCTCAAAAATACGGGGAATGAGCCCATAGTCGATATTTGCATAATGCTTCCGCTTGTAGCGCTCTAGAGCGGATGCGGTCGTAAACAGAGGGTGAATAAAGACGGAGTGAATTTCGATGCTTTCTCGTGCCGTCGGCCAAAAAATCTCGCGCGCATGGATACCGAAATCTTGGTTCTCTAGGGCAACGACCTGGGAGCGGAAGTAGTGGTGCGCATGCTCAACCGCAAGACTCGCAAGATCATAGGTCGAGATCGCAATATCAGGACTTCCGTCATATCGCTCGTGCAGTGCACGGACGAATGTATCGGTTTCCGCAACGATGTTGCCACCGCCACAGCATTCAAATCCCCGGTGCCGATACGCAGCCATATTTGACAGGGACCCGTCGGCCACAACCGCGTCCACAGGAATCATGAAAAGATGTGCTGCGGCGCCTTGTGCATAGTGGATGAGGCAGTGATCCAGCATCCCGTAATACAGATAGAACTGACCCTTCAGATGATCTGCAACGAGCGTTCGGATCAGTTCGTCCGGAACCACAAAAAATTCCACATCAACAACAGATTCCAAATGGCCAAAGACCGGATGGCTGCGGATAAGGGCCTCTCCTTCTGCATTTGTGAGAATGGCATGTATGATGCGGCCTTCCTTGGCAACGGCAGGCAGATTGCCGGGCGCCAGCATCGAACGGACGTTGATGTTCATAAAGTTCTCGATGTACTCACGGCCCCAGACGATGGAACCGAGCACAAATCGCTCTCCTTCATTATCCTTGCTGCGGTCAGCGGCGCCGCGTGCCGCACAGTCCAAATAGGCGTCTTGGCAAAAATCGATGAAGGCACTCGCGTCACCGTCGAGCGGAATATTGTGTTCGTCGCGTAATGCGATCAACTCATCGAGCAGCCCGAGCCTCAAGAAATTAATTGTCATCCGGCCCAAATAGGATTTCTCCATTGGTGAATCTGAATAAACCGTCCGCTTCTTCGCTATGATCGATCTCAATCGTTCGACTTGTTCGTCGATATGAGATCCGCAACCGCTGTTGATCTCAGCACCAAAAATGAGGTCTGAACGCTGGACCAGATCGATGACACTGAACCACTTTCTGCCCTCGTCACTCTGGGCATCTTTGGGCACCGGGCGACTGCCGATGAGTTCAGACATCAAGCGATCGAATTCGTATCGACAGCCGTCAACATCTGTCGACAAATTCTTTGAATCTTCTCCTCCCGGGCTCAACGGCAACCTTAGTTCGCGCCTAAACAGTTCGTACTCATCTAGCCCGTTTGTTTCCCAGAAGTCTCGTATGAACCGAGATCGTCCGACCGGATCGGCAGAAAATGCGGCCCTTGCGCTAATCTCGAAATAGCCAACGCCATCGCTGCTATCGATCACGTAAACTGCCTTATCGCGCTCGCTGGACCTGGACCATTGCCGAAGGATGGTGCTGTCAATCGTGAAGTAACTAAGCCGCATCTCGAGATCAAGCGCCTCTCGGCTGACGAAAATCGGCGTGTAGTGAGCTGTGTGCAGGACCAGCTCATGGCCATCACGCCAACCAAGCACCGTGATGCGCGGCAACATGCTGTTGCGCATTTGCTTTGGCGACAGAAAGCTTGCCTTCATAACGGGATGCAGGTGCTGAAGGCCGAAACTATGGAGTCGATCCGCCGAGAGGGAAATCGCACCTGCGTCAGTGCGGACGGCGTCCAACGCACCGAGAATCGTCTCGCGCGTGGTGCGAAATGAATTGGACAGCACAAGTTTCGCTTCGTTCTCATTTACGGCCTGCTTCACGCCTGCGAAAAAGCCTGCGCTGTAAACCGTATCTGGATTCATGAAGTGAACGTCCGCGTCGAGGCGCGCTGCCAACCGGAATGACGTCTGCGTCAGAGCGCCATAAAGCCAATACTTGCCATCGGCAGAAGCCAGGTCGATCAGTTCGTCCGGGATGACCTCGAAGCGCACCCGACCGAGCTTGTGCAGCAGGTTCCCGTCAGCCCCTTCCGAAAGACGCTGCTTTCCGGAGGCGGTGGTGAAGACATGCCAATAGACATTTTCCCGATCTAGGTCTTCGAGATTGCCAGGAGCCAACAGAGACGGAAGGCAATAACGCGTGAAAAGATCTAGATACTGATCGCCCCACACGGCCATGCTGATCACCAAGCGTCCCGGGCCTTGACGGATCTGCACATCCCTGCGAATGCCGTCTTCCACGTTGCGAACAATGGGCAATAGCCGAGCCATCAAGCTATCAAGCTGTGCGTTCGAAGCATCGGGATGCGAACGGATCTTCGTAAGCCGGTCGAATGCATCGATCGCGCCGGGCAGGTCGCCGTGCTTGGTCAGCAGGTCGTATGCTGTTTTGCGGCTGTAGGTGTATAGATGACGTACACGGATCTTCGATATCAATTGGGAGGCCGTAAAAGCGAAAGGCCAGCGTACCCATTCGATCGACACGGAAAGCGCTCGGATGAATGCCTGTCGAACACCACGCCGAAGGCGGGAGAAAAATGCCCGTATGTTCTGAATGTTCCCACGAACAAAGTTCCGGCAAGCGAGAGCATATCGCCGGGCCAAATCGATTTGGCGCCGGAAGCGCCTTTGAAACCAGGATGTGGCGTCTTTATGGATCTGCCGTACCCGATTTTTCGACAAAGAAACCCAATAGCGGGGGCTCAGAAGGATGCGGCGCGAATATTGATTGAGGTCATCGAGGATTTTTGTAGGATCCTCGTCGTCTTTTATTTTGTGTGCGATCCGATAGACCTGAAGCCACTTTAGATAAGCAACCAGGTCTTTTTCATCACTACCGATAAATCGCAGTGAACGGAAGACGTCCTGAAACGCTGTATAAACCAGCTCATAGCCGTCGGCGTTGCGCGAACGCCGCCCCATGGCTTTAAGTCGCGCTAACATAGGAATAGAGGCCTGTAGTCCGTTGTACTAAGCGCTCGAATCATTTCTTAGAACTCGTTCGCAAATGACTGGCCTGCTCTTTGCCCGCCACAAGCAGAGACCAACACCTTTGGGATTAAACGAAGTGGTTTGCCAGTGGATTAACACAAGAAGTCATTGTCCTTTTGCTTCATCAGTTACCAGTGCTCCTGACTGACTGACGGACTTAGCCCAGCATGATTATCGATTTCAACAAATAGGACGGACAAATATCATAGCTTGCTAATCCAGGTCTGACAGCTCGAAATCCTTATGGACCATGTGCTTTTTGTTGCTGTCAATGATCCAGCAATTCTGCGGATGTGCAAGAACTCGGTGAATGGGAAATTGCAGCAACTCGCTTAGGTTGCGTGGCGATTATCGTAGTGTTTAGGATGGAAGAACGATTGGCGCGGCAACTGACCACATCTGTAGTCCCTTGTGAAGAATGTCTAAGTCTCTGATTTTGGGATCTATTTTGGTTTCTTTGGTTGGTTTAGATTGCAGGATTTTGAGTATTTTGGGTGCGAAAGGCTGCAATATGTGATTCCCTTTTTAGGTGATTTGGACTTGAAAGAGGTATGCGATGCACCCCAAAAACCGATCCGATGACGGGGAAGAAGACCTCTTCCGGTCGCGTCTTTTGAGCATCATCAATCCGCGCCATGAGCTTGTGCGTTTGGCGGATGTGATTGATTAGCCGCGCTTCGATGATGCGTTTGGGGAGGTTTATACGGACAAAGGCCGCCCGGCGCTGACGACGCGGCTTCGGCGTCGCTTCGCTTGCCTGAAATGGCGGGTCTGAACATTCTCAAATACATGTACGGCCTGTCGGATCCTGAGGTTACGGCAGCCTTTGCGAAAAATCGTTCGGCTGGAAGGTGTCGATCACCACCACAAA
>JANQMY010000190.1 GCA_028279895.1 Alphaproteobacteria bacterium | reverse complement strand
AGCTGTTGCGCACCACGCCGCGCGCAAGCTGGGGCATGATGACCGCCCATGCGGGTGTCGGTGTGCTGGTGGCCGGCATAACCGGGGTGTCGTTGTGGCAGACGGAAAAAGTGGTCACTCTTAATCCCGGGGGCACGGTGGATATCGGCGTGTACACCCTTACGCTGGAAAGCGTCGACTCTGTGCCGGGGCCAAACTACGCGGCCATGCAAGGGCGATTTTCCCTGGCAAGGGACGGGCAGTTCTTGGCAGAGATGACACCGGAGCGGCGCCTTTACAATCCCGGCGGGCAGTCGACTACCGAAGCGGCAATCCGCACCACCTTCTGGAGCGATGTGTATGTGACCATTGGTGAGCGGACGCCGAATGCGCTGGAAGCCGGGTGGACGGTTCGCGTTTATGAAAAGCCGCTTGTAGTGTGGCTGTGGATCGGTGCGTCCGTGATGTCTCTTGGCGGGCTGTTGTCGCTGACGGACCGGCGCTTGCGGATCGGCGTACCGCGGGCGCGGGCGGCAAGGCGATCGAGCGCGTTAGAGGTGCCGGCGCATGGCTAGGCTGGTGCTGGCCGCTATTCTGAGCCTCAGCCTCAGCGTGGCGAGCGCCTGGGCTGTCGAGCCCCATGAGATTTTGGAGGATCCGGCCCTGGAAGAACGGGCACGGGCGATCTCGCAACAATTGCGTTGTCTTGTCTGCCAAAACGAGTCCATCGATTCGTCCAATGCCGATGTGGCACGAGACCTACGGCAGGTGGTGAGAGAGCGTTTGGTTGCCGGCGACAGCGATGCGGAAATCGTCGAGTTCGTGGTTGGGCGCTACGGCGATTTTGTCCTTCTCAATCCACCGCTGCGTAGTCGGACAGTCCTACTATGGGCGGCGCCCGCCATTCTGGCGTTGGCAGGGGCGTTGCTGATCTTCTTGTTCTATCGCAACATGGGGTCTCGGGTCGTTTCCGAACCCGAATTGTCGGTCGATGAAAAGCAGCGCTTGAACCGGTATCTGGACTCTTAAGGACTAAGATCGGCGCGCGTTTTCGCCTTGAAGCGAACATCCGACAAGATGAATACGGTGCTGGTTTCGCCGAGCTTTTCAAGCTTAGCTTCGATGACATTCATGCCGTTGACGTTTTCATCGCCGATCTGAAACTGCCCATCGAAAGCCAGGGTGACCGGCGTGAAGCTTGCTTCATATGGAATGACTTCGCATTCTTTATTGGCAATACGCGACGACATGAGACGCATGGCTGGGTGCTCCTTGCCGAAAACGTGCAGTGTCTCGCCATTGATGCGCTGCCGTTGCGCCAGCATGTCTTGGTTCAACAGCTCTGCCAATTCAGTCGCGACGGATTGTTTATGGCAGAAGAACACGCCGGCTTCCCGCCGTTCGGTTCCTTCCTCGAAGGGCAGTTGATCTGCCGCCGTTTGAGCCATTGCGGATCCGCACATAACAACTCCCGTCAGAATCGTCATAAAGATTTTAGAATGGCGCATCTGCGTCCTCTGCTTGCCAACGCTGTGCCGTTTGTCCCATGGGTAAGAGATCAGCGCAATGTGTTTTGTCGCCGGAAGGTCGGGCGAATAGGATGCCTTGGTGATCATAGACGAAGGAAGGCGAGCAATGGCTAAGACGTTCGAACGCGTGAGTTTTGCCGGCAGTTTGGGCGACCCGCTGGCGGCCCGCCTGGATTTGCCCGAGGGGCAGGTGCGGGCAACCGCTCTGTTTGCCCATTGTTTTACGTGCTCAAAGGAAAGTTTTGCCGCGGCACGCATCTCACAAGGGCTCACAGAAGCTGGGTTTGCCGTTTTGCGTTTTGATTTTACCGGCCTTGGTCAAAGTGGCGGCGAGTTTGAGAACACCAACTTTTCTTCGAATGTCAGCGATTTGATTGCGGCCGCGGATTACCTGAGGGAAAACATGTCGGCGCCCCACATTTTGATCGGTCACAGTCTTGGCGGGGCGGCGGTCATCAAGGCGGCCTTGTCGATTCCGGAGGTGAAGGCCGTTGCGACCATTGGGGCGCCGGCGGAGGCCGCTCATGTGAAGGAAAACTTTCGCGCCAATATCGACGAGATAGAGCAAAACGGCCTGGGCAAAGTGGAACTGGGTGGACGCAGCTTTTCCATTAAGAAGCAATTCCTCGACGACCTAGACCGGCAGAGCGTCCGCGACGCTGCGGCGGCGTTGCGTAAGCCGCTGTTGATTATGCACGCGCCGCTCGATCAGATCGTCAGTATCGACAATGCCGGCGATTTGTTTGCAGCCGCCCGGCACCCGAAGAGTTTCGTTTCCCTGGACACGGCGGATCATTTGTTGACCGGGCGTGCCGATGGCGCATACGCCGCGCAAGTGGTGGCCGCCTGGGCGTCTCGTTATGTGGACTTTGCGGCCGCCCCGAATGATGGACGCGATGTCCCTCAACCGGTCGTGGGGGGCGTTGTGGTACGCGAAACCGGGAACGGGAAATTTCAACAGGACGTTGTGGTTGGCCCCCATGTGCAACATGCCGACGAGCCGAAATCCTTCGGGGGCGACGAGACGGGACCTTCGCCCTATGAATTTGTCAGCGCGGGATTGGGGGCGTGCACGTCTATGACCATGCGCATGTATGCCGATCGCAAAAAGTGGCCCGTGGACCGCATCACGGTCACGGTCCGTCACGACAAGATTCACGCGGAGGATTGTGCCGACTGTGAGACGAGCGGCGCGTCGAAGATCGATCAATTCGCGCGCGATATAGAGATCGAGGGCAATTTGACCGATGAGCAGATAACCAAGCTGATGGAAATTGCCGACAAATGCCCGGTGCACCGAACGCTCAACGCCCCTGTTCATATTCCGACGAAGCGCCTGACGGGCTAGTGGTTTTCTTCGGTTTGTTCTTCTTTCACGAAGAACATGAGCGCAAAGCCCACCACCATGAAGACCAGCACAATGGAGAAACCGGCGCGCTGACTTTGAAAGAAGGCGGTTGCCAGACCGATTGCGAAGGGAGCGATGAAGGCGGTGGCCTTGCCGGTCAATGTATATAGACCGAAAAACTCACCCGCCATTTTTGGCGGCACGATGCGCGCAAGCATGGTGCGGCTTGAGGCGAGCGCCGGCCCGGCAAAGATTCCGCCGAACATGGCGATCGAAATGAAAAGCTGCTCCGGAAAAGTTTCAAACCCCAGCGCGGTGTGAAGCCCACCAAGCAGCGGCACCTGTTGAAGGGCAATCGAATCGGGTGACCAGAAGAAGAAAATGACATCGGGTGTGATGCTGATCGACATCACATTGGTCAGTGTGAAGCCGGCGACCGCGATCATAATGGTCTTCTTGGAGCCGATCTTATCGTCAAGCCAGCCGCCCAAGGCACCTCCCACGGCGGAAATGTTGAGTACGATCAGCGCGAAGATCCCAACCTGTGCGGTGGTCCAGCCGAAGATTCCCGCCGCGTAAATGCCGATAAACGCGAAAACCGCCGTCATGCCGTCGTAGTAAATCAGGCGGGCAACCAGATAGAGAGCGATGTTTTGATAATGAGACAGCGCCTTGAAGGTCTCGTACAGCCGGTTCAGCCCTACTCGCGCAGCTTTTCGTACGCTCAGATCGCTGCGCGGCAAATCGGGGGTGAAGAAGAACAAAGGAAGTATCAAGATCGCGAGCCAAACAGCCGTCAGTGGACCGACAATGCGGTCTGGCCCGTAGGTTTCCTTGCTCAACCCCAGAAGCGGTATGTCCGGAAGCGAAAAGGCAAACAGCCAGATCAGAAAAACGATAGAGCCCGCCACATATTGAGAGCTGTAGCCAAGCCCACTCAGTTTTCCGACACTCTGATGACTTACCAGCGACGGTAGCATGGCATTGTGGTAAACGCTGGCGAACTCCAGCATCACCGCGGACAGGATCAAACTGAAAATCACCAGCGGCAAAAGCGCCAGCAGGTCCGGCGAGGCAAACCATAGCCCCAGCGTAGAGATCCCGGCGATGGTCGCAAAGATCGCGATACCGATTTTGCGCGCGCCGGTGGCGTCGGCCAGCGATCCAAGAATGGGGCTCAACATGGCAATGATTAAACCGGCCGTACCCTGAATATATCCCCAAATGGATTGCCCCTGGACCGGGTTGCCGATGACGACCGACGAAAAATAGGGGCCGAAGACGAAGATGTTGATCAGTAAGAAGTAGGGGCCTTGCGCAAGCTCGTAGGACAACCAGCCGAACTGACCGAGCGGTGTTGCCGTGCGGCCGCCAAGAATGGATGTGGTGGGCGCGGGTTTGACGGCCGCTTGCGTCATGAGCCTCTCGGTGAATTCAGTGGATGGTCGGCGCAGACGTCAAGACAGAGCATGCCCTCAGCGCTTTGACAACACTTTGCAAGGTGTCGATACGAATCAGTTTGTGTGTCATTGGCGTTTCGACGTTGGCGGCTCATCTGTTACGGGCGAGCGACCGGTTAGAAGATGTCGCAGCAAAAAAAATCGAATTGGGTCTGTCTTTTTGTTGGCATTGTACTGAAACCCAGTAAAATCCTAATGATTCGCAATTCGGTCATTCTAAAACCCCCATCTTCTTTGGGGTTCGTGACTCCAACAAAAATACAAAAACGTTCGCGACGCTATATTTGGTGGCATAGGAGTGTCCGTATTGCTATATCTAGTGTGTTCGGACTGACTAAAGGGTTATCTCAATGAGCAAATCTGAATTTATCGAAGCCGTTGCTAAGCGTGGGAAAATCAGCAA
>JANQMY010000182.1 GCA_028279895.1 Alphaproteobacteria bacterium | reverse complement strand
AGCATTTCCCGCCGGGGACGAAACAACACGTTGCGCGGCTCCCCCCGAATGCTCTCGACATCCCCCGTCCCACACCGTCCATATGGGGCCGTGTATCGTAGAGCGGCGCCCTACTTCAGGTGCGGATAGCGGTCGAGCGCCGCGCGGACTCTGGCTTCGCCTTCGGCGTCGAGTGGCTTCAAAGGCCGGCGCGGCACGCCGATATCGATATCCCAGCGGTATTTGATGGCGGTATGATAGAAGGCGATGGGGATGCCAGTTCCGGTGAGATGACGCAGTTCGTTGGCCTCGTGTTGAAGGGCGACGGCCTTGGCGTTGTCGCCGGCGGCCGCAGCGTCGAAGATCGAGTTCACCAATCCGGGGAACAGGTTGGACATGCCCGACACGCAGCCCTGCCCGCCCGCCGAAAGGCAAGGATAGAGCATGGTCTGCGATCCCACCAGGAATACAAACTCGGGATCCTCCACGGCGGCGATGCAATTGTAGAAAAGCTGAATGCTCGTGCTCGAATCCTTCAGACCCTTTAGGCCATAGCGCGAAAGCTCACCAATCTGCTCGCCCGTTACGCAGTAATTTGTGTACTTCGGGTTGTTGTATAGATAGACGGGCACCTCGTGCCCGACCGCATCGATCAGCGCCTTGAAATGATCGGTGATGAGCTCGGGACCATGCAAATAATAATATGGCGTGAGACTAGCGACACCGTGGGCGCCAATGCTCGCCGCATGCTTGGCGCGCTCGATCGTGATATCGGTGGAAGGGTGGCCGACATGTATGATCAGCGTGGTGTCCCTCCCTTGGCAAACCTCCGTGACGGTTTCGGCCACCAGCCTGCACTGATCCTCGCGCATGGCCGGCTGCGATCCGTAGGAACCGCAGACATAGAACCCCTGAACCTTGGGCAGGAGCCACTGGACGAACGTTTTTAGTTTCGGGACGTCGACTTCCCCCTTTTCGTCAAAGGGAGTGATCAAAGCCGGCATGGCGCCGAAGAACTTCTTGACCATGGAGAGCTCCTTATATCTTGGGGAATTTGCGGTCCGCAGGCCAGCGAAGCAATTGCTTCATATGAAAATATGTTGCTACATTTATTTGTGTCTGTCAAGCACGTGCTTGGATCGGCTGACGACAGCCCCTGCGGTGATTACGGCTTGGTTCTCATGGTCACGTGATCACTCGGGCCTTCTACCAGCCTGACTACGAATATCCAGCTTCGGTCAGGGCGCGCGATGGACCACAACCCAAGCTCCGGCGCCACTCGCGCCCCAAGCCAGCTTGACACTCGAAGTTAATCTGTGATATGAAATTTAATGTAATTACATCTTAATGGAACGATATACGTTCCATGCAACGTAACGCAACGTGTTGGGAGAGCAGGATGGTTTCGAGGACAATATGGCGTAAAGGCACGGCGATACTCGCGTTAATCGGCATGGCGGTGTTCGGTGGCCTTTCGTCGGCCCAGGCGGATTACCCTAAAAAGCCCATCACCATACTGGTCGGTTTTTCTGCGGGGGGCGGAACCGATCAGGTGGGCCGATTCCTGTGCGGGATCATGGAAAAGGATCTCGGACAGCCTTGTGTGGTCTCCAACATCCCCGGGGCCAGCGGCGCGCGCAGCCTCATGGAAATCACCAAGGCCAAGCCGGACGGATACACGGTTCTGTTCATCACATCCAATATCTCCACCCTCAAGGCCACCGGACATTCTCCGTTGACCTACAAGGATATCAAGCAGATCGTGGCCGTGAATTTCGACTCGCCCGCGCTCATCGTGCGTTCCGATGCGCCCTACAAAACGCTGGAAGAGTTCGTGACCGCCGCCAAGGCCAGTCCCGGTAAAATCAACATCGGCACCGGCGCTCCGGGCGGTCTGTGGCATCTGGGCATTCTCGCCTTCGAACAGGCCGCCGGCATCAAGCTCAACATCATCCCCAATACCGCTGGCGGCGCGGGCGCGGCCGTTCGCCTCATGGGCAAGCATGTGGACGCGATCTTCAATCCTCCAAACGAGGCCATTGCGCAGCTCAAATCCGGTGAGTTTAAGTTGTTGGCCTCCACCTCCGAGAAGCGCGTCGCATCTTTCCCCGACGTGCCCACGTTCAAGGAAAAGAACATGAACGTGCGCATTGCCTCCTACCGGGGTTTCCATGTGCCCCAGGACACCCCGGACGAAATTGTGGCCATCTTGGCCAAGGCCATCGAAAAGGCGGCGAACAGCGAGGAATACCACGAATTCATGAAGAGCACGTTCTCCAACGCCATCTATATGAACACGGAGGACTACATCCGTTATTTGGAAAGGGAACTGCCCGAATACACCAAGCTTGTAGAGCGGGCGGGCCTGAAGAAGAACTAGCAGGCTGCCGAAAAAGACGAAGGGGAGGATTGACCTCGTGCGTCACTGAGAATCAGCACAAGGTCAATCTTTTCAAGATCTTACTTCGCCCAGGCTTGTCGGAGAACCAGATCGGATCCACGCGATGAAATGGTATCGCGTGGATCCGATCTGGAACGCTTGGTAAACGGCAGCGGTTAAGCGCCCTGGGCTCTGGATCATACACCCATCGGTTGCGCTTGGCGGGGAGGGCCGGGCCACGGCCGCGGTGGAATTGGCGGACGACTGTGCCCAGGGGATCCGAATGTCCATTTTGCAGCGGCTTTTGCGCGATGTTCAGCTTCCTGAGCTGTATGAGGTCAAACGGAAATTCATCGACGACAGCATCTCCGACATAGAGGCTGCCCTGGTCGCGACCCTTGAAGCCTCCGGTATTGCTTCGGCATTGCCCCGCGGCGGCGAAGTGGCTGTGGTCGTGGGTTCGCGGGGCATCGCCGCATTGCCGGTAATGGTACGCGGTGTGGTCGACTGGCTCGGGGCCCGAGGAACCCATCCGTTCATCCTTCCCGGCATGGGGAGTCACGGCGGCGCCACGGCGCAGGGGCAGGTCGAGGTTCTGGCAAATCTGGGAATAACGGAAAATACGGCCGGCTGCCCCATCCGCTCGTCCATGGATGTGGTGGAAGTGGGCAGACTAGCATGCGGACTGCCGGTATTCATGGACGCGCTTGCCGCTCGGGCGGGCGGCGTATTCGTCATCAATCGGATCAAGCCACACACCGCCTTCAGTGGGCCGCATGAAAGCGGCCTTGTGAAAATGTTGACCATCGGGCTTGGCAATCAGCGCGGCGCCGAGGCTTGTCATGCGCTGGGCTATGGAGAGTTCGCTACCATTATGCCGGAAATGGCCCGCCTGATGATCGGCGGCGCCAACATCCTCGGGGGCCTGGGGACGGTGGAAAACGCTTTTGAAAAACCGTGCCTCGTGGAAGCCGTGCCACGCGATCGCTTCCTGGAGCGGGACGCGGCGCTGTTGCTGCGCGCAAAGCAGCAGATGCCCAGCTTGCCCGTCAAACAGCTCGATGTGTTGCTCGTTAGGCGCATGGGCAAGGAAATTTCCGGCGGCGGTGTCGATCCCAACATTACAGGCCGTCCGGTAACGCCTTTCAAGTCCGTGGATCTTGCGGTCGGTAAAATGGGGGTGCTGTGCCTTACGCCCGCCTCAAAAGGCAATGCCACCGGCTTGGGCACGGCGGACGTTATTACCCGAAGGCTTTTCGAATCCATCGACTTTGAGGCGACTTACGCCAACGTCGTGACCAGCACGCTACTCAAGGCGGCCTTCATTCCTGCCATCATGCCCACGGAGGAACTCGCCGTGCGTTGCCTGGTGAAAACCTGCAATGCCGGCGATAGAGCCATACGTCTGGCCTATATCCGCGATACCCTCAGCATGGACCGCTTTCTGGTCTCGCGGGCCGTGGCGGAAGAACTGCGTTCACGATCCGACTGCACGGTTGGTGACGATCCCCTTTCCTTTGTCTTCGGTTCCAACGGCGACATGGTGAATCCCGTATGGGAGCAATGAGGGGGTTTTGGGTTTATCCACCGCGTGACGGGGGTCGGGGGTCGGGACGCTTTTCCTCGTCCAAAACAATCCGGTTTCCTTAACCGGACGGACGGCAATGGAGGTTATCTCATTCTGCGATTGGCCTTCCATTTCTGAAAACATAGTGAGAATACGGTCACCAGAATGAAAAACACGGCAATGGGCCTGGTAAGGAAGAAGATGAATTCACCCTGGGACATAACGATGGCGGTACGCAGGTTTTCTTCCAAAATAGGTCCGAGCACCACACCCAAAACAAGGGGTGTCAGCGGAATTCCCAGATTCTTGGCGATATAACCAACCACGCCGAAACCAATCATGACATATACGTCAAAAAGACTGTTGTTGACGGCAAAAGATCCCACGATGCAGAGAATCAAAATGATGGGGAGCAGCACATAACGTGGAAAGCTGATCAAGCGGGCAAACAGCCTCGCCGCGAGAAGAAAACCCACCGTCGCCATGAAAAGGCTGGCCAAGATACCGCCTGTGTAAATGCTGTACACGACTTCGGGGTTGGACACAAAAAGCATGGGACCGGGTTGTACGTTGTGTAAAATCAGGGCGCCGATAAGAATGGCGGTGATGGCGTCACCAGGGATGCCCAGCGTCAGCATGGGCATGAGCGCCCCGCCGCAAGAGGCATTGTTAGCCGCTTCACTGGCGGCGATTCCTTGCGGTACGCCCTGACCAAATTTTTCCGGTTTATTGGAATTGTTGCGGGCGCTGTTGTAAGCCACAAGGGAAGCGATGGCCCCGCCCGTGCCTGGAAGAGCACCGATGCCCACGCCGATGTGCGCCGACCGCAGTATGGTTACGTTCA
>JANQMY010000354.1 GCA_028279895.1 Alphaproteobacteria bacterium | reverse complement strand
TCACCGCATGGGCCCCGGCCGTGATCGCCACCAGCCCGGCAAGGACGCCGTTCATGGTGTGGCCCATGCGGTGAGCTTGGATGCTGCCGTGTTGGTCGGTGCGGTGGGCGGCGCGGTATCTTTGGCCGCGGCGGAGCTTCTGGAGCGCTGGCGGATCGACGATGCGGTGAATGCCGTTCCCGTGCATCTTGTTGCGGGGATCTGGGGGACCATTGCGGTGGGCGTGTTTGCGGACTTGGCCCTTTTGGGGACCGGGCTAAGCCGGTCGGCGCAGGTCGGCGTGCAAATTCTCGGTGTGGGCGTTGCCGGTCTTTATGCCTTCTCCGTGGGCTATGTGATCCTGCGCGGGCTCGCAGAATTGCTGCCGCTGCGGGTAACCCCTCAATCGGAAAAGACCGGATTGAATGTGGCGGAACATGGTGCGTCGTCGGCTCTGCTCGAATTGTTGGAGGCCATGCACACCCAGGAGCAGCAAGGAGATTTTTCGTCGCCTGTGCCCATCGAACCGCATACGGAAGCCGGTACTTTTGGCGAACAATACAATCGCGTTCTCCACCGCTTCAATAAAGAGGTCAAGAAGCGCGAACGGACCGCGCAGGCCTTGGCGGAAGCGAAGTCGGAAGCCGAGCTGGCGAATGCCACGAAATCTCAGTTCTTGGCGAATATGAGCCACGAACTGCGCACGCCGCTAAACGCGATCATCGGCTTTTCCGAGGTTATTTACAAAGAGGTCTATGGACCGATCAATAACGATCAGTATAAGGAATATATCGGTGACGTATTGAATTCGGGGCGTCATCTTTTGGGAATCGTGAATGACATTTTGGATCTCTCCAAAATCGAAGCCAATAAGCTGGATCTGAGCGAAGACGATATCGCGATTGGCGAGACGGTCGACGAATGCCTGCGGATCGTCGGCGGCCGCGCCCTGGAATCGGAAATTCGATTGGACCGCGAGATATCGGAGGGCATGCCGCTCGTACGCGCCGATGCGCGCGCGTTGCGTCAGATATTGCTCAATCTCCTGTCCAATGCGTTGAAATTCACACCGGCTGGGGGGCGTGTCATTGTGCAGGCGGTGCTGGAAGATGACGGGCGTCTCGCGATTGCCGTGGCGGATACCGGCATCGGTATCAGCCGACAGGAAATCGAAACGGCCTTGGCGCCCTTCGGACAAATCGCAGACGAACGCTCCCGCTATGTGCCGGAAGGCACCGGGCTAGGGCTGCCGCTCACCCGCGCTTTGGTGGAACTTCATGGCGGCACGTTTGTGATCGACAGCAAACCCGGCGCCGGCACCTGCGTGACCGTGCGTTTCCCCGTGGAGCGCTTGTTAAGCGCGCCGGGCGCGCGTCAGACGGCGGTGGCTTAGATCCGGCTTATTTCCGTCACCGCCAATAACGGCGCGTGTTCGATCAGGTCCTGACGCTCGATCAGCAGCAATTCGTTACTGCCCGCGGCCACGGACGCTTGCACCAGCGCGAACACGGTGCTCACCGCCTGCTGCAGGGCAGACGGTACCTCAACCCCTTTCAAGCGATGCCCCAGGAACAGCGCCGAGGTGAGGTCGCCCACCCCATGCGGCGCCTTGTCGACCCAGTCGGACAGCACCATCCACGCATTTTCAGGGGTGACTGCAATGGTCGCTAATTTGTCTTGGTACGGAATAGAGGTGCACACCACCACCGGGCAGTTGAGCAGATGGGCCGCGCCGATTGCGGTTTCCGCGTCGGTGACGGCGATGCCGCTCAGCGTCTCAAGTTCGAAAAGATTGGGCATCAACAGATCGGCCTTGGACGCGAGCGATTTCGGCAGCACGGTCGCCACATCCAGCGGCACATAAGTGCCGGTGTGCGTGTCGCCCAACACCGGGTCGCAGCACAACACGGCCCCCGGCGACTGTGTTTTGACGCGGGCGGCCGCGTCCGCCATCACGTCCACTTGCGCGGCGGTGCGGGCATAGCCCGTCAAGACCGCCTGGCATCGGGCCAAATGGCCTTGCCGGTCCAGCGCGTCGATCAGCCCGGTCATATCTTTGGCGGCCATTGTCTCGCCGCTGAAATCTCCATGTCCGGGGTGGTTGGAATAGAGCACGGTCGGGACGGCCCACACCTCGAACCCCAAGCGTTGCAAGGCAAACCGGGCGGCGCCGTTGCCCACATGGCCGTAGACCACTTCCGATTGGAGAGAGAGAATGCCGTGCATGGGCCACTGCCCTATCTATGATTTCACTTATGATTTCACCCGGGCTGACCTGGCATAACGTGGCCGGTCTCGTTAGTCTGGCGGCCATTTCCGAGTCAGCTGGAGAGTTCTAACATGTCCACCGCCATCCGTCCGCGCCGCAGTGTGCTTTACATGCCGGGCTCTAACGCCCGGGCCATGGAAAAAGCCAAATCGCTCGATGCCGATGCGCTGATCTTCGATTTGGAAGACGCGGTGGCGCCGGATGCCAAGCCGGAAGCGCGCGCCCAGGTGTGCGACATGGTCAAGGCCGGCGGCTATGGGCCGCGCGAAGTGATCATTCGGGTGAACGGTCTCGACACGGAATGGGGTCAGGACGACATTGCGGCGGCCTCGGCCGCGGGGGCCGACGGCCTGCTGGTTCCGAAGATCAACCGGGCGGAAGATGTGGACCATGCCAACAAGCTGATCGATGCAGCGGGCGGGCCGGAAGCCTTACGCCTATGGATCATGATGGAAACGCCGATCGCTATGCTGCGCGCCCAAGAAATCGCCGCGGCGGGCGGACGCCTCGACTGCATGGTCATGGGGACGAACGATCTGGCGAAGGAACTCAATGCCAGCCACACCGATGCCCGCACGCCCATGATCACCAGCCTGGCGCTCAGCATGCTGGCGGCACGGGCCTATGATCTGACGATCTTGGATGGTGTCTACAATGACATCAAAAACGAAGCGGGCTTCCGGGCCATTTGCGAGCAGGGACGTGAGTTGGGCTTTGACGGCAAAACGCTCATCCATCCGAGCCAGCTTGTCATTTGCAACGAAGTGTTTTCACCGGCCCCGGAAATCGTCGATGAAGCGCGCGAGGTGATCGCCGCCTTCGCCGCGCCGGACGCCGCAGGCAAAGGCGTGTTGAAGGTGGGCGGCAAAATGGTCGAGCTGCTGCATCTGGAGCAAGCCAAACAAACTGTCGCCATCGCCGACGCCATCGCCGCGCGGCAGGTCTAGGGCTTTCAAAAGGGTCAGACCCTATTGAAGTTTGCGGAAGCTTTTCGTATCAATAGGGTCTGACCCTTTTGAAAGCTTGTGAGGGACATAAATGCCTCGCCTCAAACGTCTTGTGGTTCCGGGCCTGCCGCATCACGTCATTCTTAGGGGGAACAATCGAAGCGATATCTTCGTGCGGCCAGATGATTTCAATTTTTACCTTGAAAAACTTGAGGCCGCATGCGCCGACTATGGATGTGACGTTCATGCCTATGTTTTAATGACCAATCACCTGCATTTGCTCGTGACGCCCCGGCAAGAATCGTCGCTTGCCCAAACGATGCAGATGGTTGGACGCCACTATGTGCCGTATTTCAACCGAGTGGCCGATCGGACAGGGGCGCTTTTTGAAAGTCGGTATCGATCTACGATCGTGGATAGCGAGCCGTACCTTCTGATATGCATGCGATACGTTGAACTCAATCCCGTTCGGGCCGGGATTGTGCGGCATCCGCGAGCCTATCGCTGGTCGAGTTATGCAACAAATGCGATGGGCCAGCCTAATCCGCTTGTTACGCAGCATACTGTTTTTAATCGGCTTGGGCGCACGCCAAATGGGCGGCAAAGTGCCTATCGAGCCTTGTTTCGCGAGACAGTCCCGGACGAAGTCCTGGACGACTTGCGTCAGGCAACAAATCGCGGGTGGGTCTTTGGTGGTAAGAAATTCCAGTCAAGAATGTCGCGGCTGAGCGGCCGGCGAACGACGCCACTGCCACGCGGTGGTGACCGCCGTTCCCGAAGTTTTCGGCAATCTCACTAATCAAAAGGGTCAGACCCTTTTGATTAGTGAGACGCGGTCAATCAAGATCTTTACACTGCCGAATAAGGGCCTTTAGGGCGGTCTTGGGAATCTTATCGCCGGGACAGACTTTTACGTGGCGTCCGGCTTTGCCACTGCCTTTGAGCAGGTGTTTGGGGTCTTCCAGGTCGGCGCCCTGCACGAACCCCAAATGGGCATGGTCCTTTCCGCCGTAAAGATAGATCACCGGCGCGCCCTTCGCGTTTGTGAAGGTGGGCGCACCCCATTTCATCCCCAGCACGGCCGTTGGCAGTGCGCTTTCGACCAGTTCTTCTAGTGCTAAGAGCATGGCCCGCACCGGTGCGGGCCGCTGGGCAATGTAGTCCTCCACAGTCTGTTCCGCTTTGGCCATTGCCTCGTACACCCTCGAATCGAAGACCCTCATTCCTACAATCGCTGAAGCAGATGCGTCAGATGTTGACGGAAATCAATAAAGAAGCGAGCGGAGGTGATATTGAAAACCGAGGTCTATTCGGTTATATAACCGAGTATCATTCGGTTTTATGAGAGGAGATCATGAAAACCTATCGGGACGATCCGGCAATCCAGCGGATCGAAGACGCTCTGCCGGACTATCTGGTCCAGGGCGAAGAGCAGCCCATCGAAGAATGGATGCAGGTGGGCGATTTCAACATTCACGTGGACCATTGGCAGGCCACCAACCCCAAGGCCGTGGTGTTGTTGTTCCATGGCGGTGGCGGATGCGGGCGTTTTCTGGCGCCCTATGCGCGCATGGCGGTGCGTGCCGGCGCCGATGCCATTGCGCCCGACCTTCCCGGTTATGGCCTCACGGAAGTGCCGCAGAAGTCGGCGCTCAGATATGACGACTGGCGCACCGCGGCCTCAGCCCTCGTGTCGCGTGCCGCGGATCGCGGTTTGCCGGTCATCGTTTTCGGTGGGTCCATGGGCGGCCTGCTGGGCTACGACGCGGTGGCCCAAACACGAAAAGCGTCCGCCCTTATGGTCACTTGCTTTCTGGACGTGAGCAAACCCGAAGTGCGGCGCATCGCAGCCCGATGGCCCTGGTTCGGCCAGATCAGCGGTGGGCTGCTTTCCTTGGCGCCGTGGCTGACCGACCGCATTCTGTTTCCGATGGAATATGCCGGGAATGTGGCTGCCATCGCCAATGATCCAAAGGTGACTAAAGCGATCCTTGCCGACCGCCGGACGGGTGGAAACGCCATGCCGCTTGGGTTTCTGCGCAGCTTCCTTACGTCGAAACCGCTGATGGCCCCGGCGGATTTCGATATCTGCCCGGTCATCCTTGTCCATCCGGCAGATGACCGATGGACGCCCGTTGAATATTCAAAGCTTTTCTTCGATGAGCTTGCCGCACCCAAGAAGTGCGTAATGCTGGACAATGCCGGGCACTTTCCCATCGAACGGCCGGGCGTTGACCAACTTGAGCAGGAAATTAGACTGGCGGTCGACAAAGTATCCGCACCGTGATTCCGCCTCTATGAAAAAACCGCAGCAGCAACGGGCGTTCGACACACGCGACCGCATCTTGGATGCGGCGGAAGCCCTGTTCGATGAACGGGGCTATGCCAAAACCAGTATGAACGCCCTTGCCGAGCGGGCCGAGGTGTCGGTCGGCGGCCTTTATGAATGGTTCGCCAATAAGGATGCGATCCTCACGGCCGTCGCCGACAGGCATCTGGACGCGGTGGCAGCCGCCATCTTGGACGACCTCGGCCGTTCCCAAACCGAGGATTTGGAAGCGCTGATGCATATCGTCTTCGAACCGGCGCTGGCGGCACACCGGGCACGGCCGAGGCTGCATCAGTTTCTCTATTCGGAAGCGCCGCGGCCCCCGGAGCTGCAGCGGAAACTGAAAGCGTTTGATGACGCCATCGAGGAGAGGTTGGCGTCTCTTTTCAAGGAACAGGGCGTGCGGCCTCAGGATGCCACCTTACGGGCCGCGCTCATCGCGCGTGCGGGCCAATCCCTGTTGCACGAATTTGTGCTGGACGACGGCTTGCCCGGTACAGCCAAAAGCCGATTGCGGCGGGTGATCGCCTCGCTTCTCACCTTGGCGGAACGCCCGCGGCGTTAAGGCAGCTCGTACCGCACCGCTTGAAGAACCGTGTCGCCGTCATTGGTGCGTGTCTTTGTCTGGGCAGGAGACGACGAGACCCTCTCGATACTGAGCAAGCTAAAGATGACAGCGCCGCGGCACTTGATGCCGCAGCGCATCCGGGGTGACGTCATGGAGCGCTTTGCTTCGCGGGTGGCGGGCCGGCCTTGGTGTAGCGCGTGCCGGGCGGATCGATCGCCCAATCGGCCGCTTCCCCCCACCGGTCGCCATAGACCAGCTCGTGCATGGGCCGGCGGCGCACCGGCCCGTGTCCCCCTTGCGGTTTGCCCAAGGTCACCGTGCAGCCGATGAACACTTCTTGTGGAATACCCAACAGCTCTTTCAGTTCCTCGTCGACCGAGCCGTGGAAACCGGTAATCACGCCGCCATAACCCAGCGCGCGGGCGGCCAGCAGCAGGTTTTGCACGGCGGGATACAAAGACGCGCCCTCCATCGGCGTCGGCTCTCGGTAACGCACCAAGCAGGGCAGCACCAGCACCGGCACGTTTGCGAAATTGTCCACATAGGTTTGCATCACATTGGCCATGCGGGCTTTGGGTGAATCGGCCGCTGCGCCGGACCCCTCATCATACTGATCGTTTTTGCGTTTGAACGCCCACAGCTTTCGCGCGCCCTGGGCGATCAGGTCCTTGGCCGCTTGGGCACGGTCGCTGTCGGTCAGCACCACGAAGCGAAAGGGCTGCCGGTTCGACCCGCTGGGCCCGCGCGTGGCGGCGAACAGAATGTCCCGCAAGACCGGTTCGGGAACGGGGTCGTCCCGGTATCGGCGGATCGCGCGGGTCGAGCACAGGCCCTCCAACAGGCTGATATCGGTGGTGGTAAGGCCCGTTTCTGCAAGATGATGGAGATCGGCCATAAGGGCTCCTTTGGTATGGCGGACTGTTTTTACGGCAGCCCAGATTCGGCGTATGCTGGCCGCCCGAGACTATGGTTCCCTATCTCAAGAGAAGGTGCGACCCATGGCAATATATGTGCTTCTTTCAAAACTGACACCCGAAGGTGCCCAAACGCTGCACAACGAACCAGCACGAGTGGGCGAGGTAAACACGGAAATTCGCGAATCCGGCTGCAAAGTGTTGCAGCAGTTTGCCACGCTGGGGGAGTACGACTTTGTGTCCATTGTGGAGGCGCCGGACAATAAGGCGATCGCTCACCTCTCCATCGATCTCGCGGCGCGCGGGACGTTGAGCATTACCACGCTGCCGGCGATTAGCATCGGCGAACTTATAGAAGGATTGCAGGACGGTCACGACCTGGCCTGAACCAAACCTTAGAACGGCAGAATGGTTCCATTTCACCGTCCGCCGCTCTACGCCGGCAAGATTTGGCGGGTGATTTCGAGCGCCTGGCGGTGCTTGTGGCGGCGTGTGTACACGAAACGCGCAAATCGGGCGACGAAAGGCGTCTGCCAGCCCGCCTCGACTACAATGCGGTCGACCCACCGGGCGCAGGTGTTTTCAGGCCGCACCGACAGGTGATGGTCCCATCGCGTGATGCCGTTGCCGCTTTCCCGGCTTTGCAGCACGCGGTTGGCTTTGTCCAGCTTCTCCACATGCATGACATGGCCCTTCATTTTGATCAGGCCCCAGAAGGTGACATCCACCGTATAGGTTTTGCCTTCTTCGGCAACGGTGCCGGGGGGCAGCCCTTCATAGACCGCGAGCCCCGACATGGCGTCGAGCAATTCGTCGAACTGCAGCGCGGACGCAAACACCTCGTCCGGGTCGCTGTCGTAAAGTGCGGTGACTTCAACTAAGGCCGCCATTGTTTAAGTATCCGCCGCCCATACCGTCTTGCCGCCTTTGATCACCGTGGAGAGGGCAGTGGCGGGTTCGGCCAGTGCCGCGATATTGTCGAGCGGATTGACTTTGCTGATCACCACGTCGCCATGCGCGCCGGTCGTCAGCGTGCCGATTTCGCCCTCCATCCGGCAGAGCGTCGGATTGACCACATACATGGCATGCAAAATGTCCCGCGCGCTTTCGGCCTGGGCGCGAATGGCAAACTCCCGGTTCTGCCAGGGCTGGGCTTCCCCCAATAGGTCCGTGCCGAAGCCGAGCGCAACCCCGGCGTCCTTGGCAATGCCCACCGCCTTCAGGCCTTCTTCCAGGACCAGCTTGTTCTTTTCGATGTTGACCGCGGGCAGGCCCAGCATTTCGCCCACTTCGGCCATCGCCTGATAAGTGACCAGGGTGGGCACCATGACCGCGCCGCGGGCTTTCATCGCGTTGGCCGCGTTCGCATCGATCAGATTGCCGTGCTCGATGGAATGCACGCCGTTCTCCACCGCCATGGTGATGGCGTCCGGCGTGTAGGCATGGGCCGCCACATAGGTTTTGCGGTTGCGTGCTTCTTGAACGGCGGCGGCCACCTCATCCTTTGTATACTGAACACAATCGAGGGGGTCCGAGGGCGACGCGACACCGCCGGACACATGAATTTTGAGGAAGTCCGCACCCTCGCGCAGCACATGGCGGGCCGTCTTGCGCACCGCATCGGCGCCGTCCGCCACAATGCCCATAGCGGTGTGGCGCATCTGGCAGGCGCAATCGGGCACTTGCCGCGCGCCGCCTTCCACATCGCCGTGACCGCCGGTCTGCGAAATCATGTGGCTGGAATGGACGATGTTGGGGCCGTCGATGTCGCCGTCGCGGATCGCGCGGATCAGGCCGGAAAGCTCGCCGCCCGTATCGCGCACGGTGGTAAAGCCGCGTTCCAGGGTCTCGCGGGCGAGCCGGGCCATGGCGATGCCGAACTGCACTTCGGTCCATGCGGCCAGCTTGGCGAAATTCATGGTCGCGATGCGCAAATGCACATGGGCGTCGATGAAGCCGGGCAGCACGTATTGGCCCCGCGCGTCGATGTCCTGATCGGCCTCACCCGGCACGTCATCGCCAACCGACACGATGCGGCCGTCTTCGATAACGATCGTGCCCTCGCCGTTGAAGTCGAGAGATGCCGTGTCGAATATGACGCCGTTTCGGATGAGTGTTTTCATGGCCGTCCCCTTAAAAAGACTCTATGCCGATTGAAGCATATTCTGATGTCGCGCTACACCATCCGGGTAGCCTGAAAAGCTGATGCGCGACTTTGGATCACCCGGGCCCGCTAAAGCTCACCGGGTGATCCATATTGGTTTATCGCAAATTGAGACGATTATTGTGATCCGATGACCTACGACGAATTCAACAAATTCTGCGAGAAGCTGCCGGCCACCACCTATGTGGTGCAATGGGGCGGGTCCCATGTGTGGAAGGTGGGCGGCAAGGTCTTCGCCATCGGCGGCTGGGCCGACGATCAACCGGCCTATACGTTCAAGACCAGCGATTTGTCTTTCGAGGTGTTGAAGGACCAGCCCGGCTTGCGCCCGGCGCCATATTTGGCATCGCGCGGCATGAAATGGATCCAGCATTACGACACGCCGGGCCTCTCCAACAAAGAACTCAAGGACTACATCAAGCAGTCCCACGCCATTGTCGCAGCGGGCCTGTCTAAAAAGAAACAGAAAGAGCTGGGGCTGTTGCCCGTCTGACGGGCGGTAGCACAACCCCCTGATAAACCGCGATAATTCACCTGCGCCGTCATGCGGCATCTTGGCCGCATCGAATTGACGGCCGCAAGCGTCTGTCTAAATAGCTGAAGCAAACTGCGGGCAGGAATTCGGTGCGTCATCTTGAATTTTGCTGCAAATCGGCGCATGACATCGCCAAGGGGCGGTGATCGCCCTGTCCCGATGAGAGATTATGGAGCATTTTGGCCGGTGGGCAGGCGCCCGGCCGGCCCATTGACAGGGGGTCATGCATGGCTGAGTCAAAAGCCGGCGCCGAGACGGGCAGCCGGCCAAGGTCGCCCCACCTTCAGGTATACCGGTGGGAAGTCACCATGTTTTCGTCCATCGCACACCGTGCCACAGGCGTGGCGCTGTATGGCGGAACCATCATTCTGGCCTGGTGGCTGATCGCGGCGGCGTCGGGTCCGGAGGCCTATGGTCTGTTTCAGGACTTGGCCGGCGGCCTGCTGGGGCGGCTGGTGCTGTTCGGCTTCACCCTGGCGTTGAGCTATCATTTGTTGAACGGCATCCGGCATCTTAACTGGGATGTGGGCAACGGGTTTGCGCCACGCACCGCCTCGCTCACCGGCTGGCTGGTGGTACTCGGCGCCATCGCGCTGACCCTGGTGATTTGGGCGGCCGCCTACGGCCTGTTGGGAGGCTGATCTATGAGTTTACGCACGCCACTCGGCGAAGTCCGCGGCCTTGGCTCGGCAAAAGAAGGCACCCAGCATTTTTGGCAGCAACGCCTGACGGCGGTCGCATTGGTACCGCTGGTGATCTGGTTCCTGATTAACGTGATTGGCTTGATCGGTGCGGATTACGCAACGGCATCCGCCGCGCTCGGCAGCCCCATGGTGGCCATCCCCACCTTGCTGCTGATCGGTGCGGGTTTTTACCACATGAAACTCGGTTTGCAGGTGGTGATCGAGGACTATGTGTCCAATGAGGGCTCGAAGATCGCGTTGCTCATGCTTAACACGTTCTTCGCCGCGGCGGTCGGGCTGGCCTGCGTCTATGCGGTATTGAAACTCAGCTTTGCTGGATGAGGAATTAAATGACAGCGTACGACATTACCGACCACACTTATGACGTGGTCGTTGTGGGCGCCGGGGGCGCCGGGCTGCGGGCCACGTTAGGGGCCGCGCAAGCCGGTCTGCGCACGGCCAACATCACCAAAGTGTTTCCGACACGCAGCCATACGGTGGCCGCCCAAGGCGGTATATCCGCGGCACTGGGAAATATGATGGAAGACGATTGGCGCTGGCATATGTACGACACGGTCAAAGGGTCGGACTGGCTGGGCGATCAGGATTCGATTGAATATCTCTGCCGCAACGCCCCGGAATCCGTGTACGAACTAGAACATTTCGGCGTGCCGTTCAGCCGCACCGAGGAAGGTAAGATTTATCAGCGCGCATTCGGCGGCATGACGTCCAATTACGGCGAAGGCATCGTACAGCGCACCTGTGCCGCCGCCGACCGCACGGGCCATGCCATTCTGCATACGCTGTATGGGCAAAGCCTGCGCTACAATGCGGAATTCTATATCGAATATTTCGTCCTTGATCTGATCATGGAAGAGGGCGAATGCCGCGGTGTCATGGCGTGGTGCTTGGACGATGGCAAGATCCATCGGTTCCGCGCCAAGCGCACGATTTTGGCGACCGGCGGTTATGGCCGCGCCTATTTCTCGTGCACCTCGGCGCATACCTGCACGGGCGACGGCAACGCCATGGTGTTGCGCGCCGGCCTGCCGCTGCAAGATATGGAATTCGTGCAATTCCACCCCACCGGCATTTACGGCGCGGGCGTGCTGATCACCGAAGGCTCGCGTGGCGAGGGCGGATATCTGGTCAATTCCGAAGGCGAACGTTTCATGGAACGCTACGCCCCCTCGGCGAAGGATCTGGCGTCGCGCGATGTGGTGTCCCGTTCCATGACCATCGAAATCCGCGAAGGCCGCGGTGTCGGGCCCAAAAAAGATCATATCTATCTGCATTTGGATCATCTGGACCCGAAGGTGCTGGCGGAACGCCTGCCGGGCATTTCGGAAAGCGCGCGCATTTTTGCGGGCGTCGACGTCACCAAACAACCGATCCCCGTGCTGCCCACCGTGCATTACAATATGGGCGGCATTCCCACCAATTATCACGGCGAAGTGCTGACCAAAGTGGGCGACGACCCGGATGCGGTGGTGCCCGGCTTGATGGCCATCGGCGAAGCGGCCTGCGTGTCGGTTCATGGTGCGAACCGTTTGGGGTCCAATTCGCTGATCGACCTGGTGGTGTTCGGCCGGGCCGCGGGTCTGCGTGCGGCGGAAAAAATTCAACCCGGCGAAACCCAGCCCGACCTTTCCAAGGATGCAGGGCAGGAGTCGCTCGCGCGTCTCGACAAGTTCCGTTATGCCAAGGGCGGCACGCCCACCGCCGAATTGCGCGCCCGCATGCAAGACGTGATGCAGAACAATTGTGCCGTGTTCCGCACCGGCGATGTGCTGGAAGAAGGCACGAAGCTGATCGCGGATGTGTTCGCCGGCGTGCCGGACATTAACGTCGCCGACGACAGCATGATCTGGAATTCCGACCTCATGGAAACGCTGGAATTCGACAATCTGATCAGTCAGGCCGTCGTCACGGTGAATTCCGCCGTCAACCGCGAGGAAAGCCGCGGTGCCCATGCCCGCGAGGACTTCCCGGACCGGGACGACGACGAATGGATGAAGCACACCCTGTCCTGGATCGACAACGAAACGGGCGAGGTAACCATCGACTACCGGCCCGTTCATGCCTACACCATGAGCAACGACGTGCAATACATTCCGCCGAAGGCGCGGGTGTACTGATCGGCGGGCGATACGACCTTCGAGAATTGATCAAAAGGCAAGAGACACATGGCTGAGTTTACCCTGCCGAAAAACAGCACCATGAAAGAGGGCAAGAAATGGCCCGTTCAGAAGAATGCGGACGGCAAGAAGCCGAAGAACACCAAGAAATTCCGCGTCTATCGGTGGAGCCCGGACGACGATGAGAACCCGTCCATCGACACCTATACGGTGGATATGGACGATTGCGGGCCCATGGTGCTGGATGCGCTGATCAAGATCAAAAACGAAATCGATCCCACACTGACGTTCCGCCGGTCCTGCCGGGAAGGGGTGTGCGGTTCCTGCGCCATGAACATCGACGGCAAGAACACACTGGCTTGCACCAAAGGCGTCAACGAGGTGCGCGGCACGGTGAAGATTTATCCGTTGCCGGCACTCGATGTGGTGAAGGATCTGGTGGGCGACCTCACCAATTTCTATGCGCAATATGCCTCCATCGAGCCCTGGCTGCACAACACCACGCCCCAGCCGGAAAAGGAATGGAAGCAGTCCCAAGAAGACCGGGAAAAACTCGACGGGCTTTACGAATGCATTCTGTGCGCCTGCTGTTCCACCTCGTGCCCGAGCTATTGGTGGAACCAGGACCGCTATTTGGGCCCGGCCGCGTTGCTGCAGGCTTATCGCTGGCTTGCGGACAGCCGCGATGAATCCACTGGCGAACGGCTCGACAATTTGGAAGACCCGTTCCGGCTTTACCGCTGCCACACCATCATGAACTGCGCGCAAACCTGCCCCAAGGGTCTGAACCCTGCTAAGGCGATCGCGGAGATCAAAAAGATGATGGTGGAACGGACGGTCTGAGCATTCACGCCTGACGTCATTCCGGTTTCGTGCAAAAGCGCGAACACCGGAATCCATAACCCCTGTGCTAAAAGTTTTAGATGGTATTGGTTATGGGTCCCAGCGTTCGCTGGGACGACAATTGGGGTGGGCAGCGCGATATGTGCGAAATAGACACCTTTATTGAGACGGCGCTTGGCTCCGCTGGGTGTCGAGTCCAAGATCCATCAACCCACTCGCCGCAGCTTAAAGGCGCCTACCTTCTTGTCCTTTCTCTGGAAAATCCGGTCGCGGTCGCGTTGCGACAGGGTGCACTCTCGGGAAGCTTCATGCCGGGCACCTATGTCTATGCCGGCAATGCCTATGGGCCGGGCGGTTTGAAGGCCCGCCTGTCGCGTCATTTGGATAAATCGAAAAAGCTGCATTGGCATGCGGATCGCGTGACTGCTCATGCGGCTTCTATCGAAGCGCTTGCGCTGCCGGGCGCGCAAGAATGCGATCTGATCGCCCGTCTGCTGGAAACAGGTGCGTTTTCAGTGCCCCTGCCTGGCTTCGGCAGCAGCGATTGCCGGTCCTGTCCCAGCCATTTTTTGAAGTGGGAAACGGATTAATACGCGTCGTCATCCCAAGGCAAGCGGAAGCGCGTCCGTGGGATCCGGGGAGTGGATACGTTGGCAGTGGAGCTGAGCACACCACCCTGGATGCCAGGAACATGTCCTGGCATGACGAAGGTGATCGGTGTCAACGCAGAAGTCAGTCCTTCGGATAACCCGCGTAAGATTCCTTCAGAGTCGCATGGTTGAGCAGCATTTCGGCCACTTGGCGTTCGCCCGTTTTGTCGTAGATCCGTGTACGGACCCAGTGGGATTCCGTGCGCCGGCTTTCCGCTAACGCCGCGATTTCCCGGCGCAGGACATATTCTTCGCCGACAAAGAGTGGTCCGTCGATCATGCGGATTTCCTGGTCGGCAAAAATGCTCACCGCCGGTTCCTTTGTCGGGTAAGCGGCCTTCGCCAGGGAATATTCCCCCAACACGCTCACCATTTCCAAGGGGATGATGGGGCGGCCCCAGGGATTGTCGCCGGTCGAATACCACGGCGAATTCTCGGTGATCACGGCGAGCTTCTGGTTCAGCGAAAACGGATAGAGATTGCCCATATCCTGGTCCGGGTCCATCTTCACACGTTCTTCTTCGGCGCCGGCCATGCCCACATGAAGGTCTTCCAGAATGACCAGCCGTTCCGGCGGCCGCAGCTTGGCCATGCGTTCTTCCAACAAGGTTTGGGGGTGATCGGGGCCCAGGCTTGCGCTGGCGTCCAATACCGGTGTGCCGTCGGCTTTTTCGGCCCACACCCTAATCTTATTGGCGCCGCCCACCGGCATGTCGGCAAAAGCCCGCACTTCGTCGCCTTCGATGCACATATTTTGGTAATGCGCGGAAATGCAGCCCCGCTCGTACCAGGCTTGCCCCCAGATTTGTTCGAGCAGAGGAACGAACTGGCTGAAATGGGTCGGGCCCTCGATGGGACCTGCTTTGAAGCCCAGTTTTTCGGCCACGTCATCGCTGTGGATGGAACCGTGTCCGCCATATTCCTGGTCTTCCAGCATTTGGCGGGGTTTGCGCAGCGGCCCTGAAAGGGTGAGGGGCGTGTCGAACGTCATACAAGGGTCCTCTCGAAATTTGCCGCTCTTCTTAGCATGGGGTCACGGCCGGCCGATTGTGCCAAACGAGCCAACCATGTGCCCTCACGTCAAGTTTTGCCCTATACTCCGCCCATGCGTATCGTCTCTCTGCTTCCCAGTGCTACTGAAATCATTTGCGCCCTTGGCCTGCGCGACCGGTTGGTGGGAATTTCCCATTCCTGCGACTACCCGACCGATGTGGCCGGCCTTCCGGTGGTGACCGAAACCGTCATCGACGACGCAAAACCGCCGCGCGATATCGACAACGATGTGCGCGACCGGCTGGGGTCCGCCGATGCTCTGTACACGCTGAAAATGGACGAATTGCGGGCGCTCAATCCGGATCTGATCGTCACGCAAGACCTGTGCGATGTGTGTGCTGTGTCCGTGGGCGAGGTGCAGACCGCGTTGGGCAGTTTGCCCTCCACCCCCCGTGTCGTGAACATGGAGCCGCAATCCTTCGACGATGTCTTCGGCACCATCGCCCAGACGGCCGAGGCGGCGGGCATGTCCGCCGCCCCGCTCTTGTCCGACCTCAAATCGCGCATCGATGCGGTGCGCCGACGGACACAGGCCCATGTAACACCAGAGGACCGGCCGCGGGTGGCCTTTATCGAATGGCTCGATCCGCCTTTTCAAGGCGGGCATTGGATGCCCGAGCTGATTGAAACCGCCGGCGGCATCGACCTGCTGGGCGTGCCGCACCAACATTCATCGACGATCACCTGGCAGCAAGTGCGCGATGCCAAACCCAATTTGATTTTTGTTTCGTGCTGCGGTTTTCCCATCGCGCGCACTTTGAAAGACCTTGAGGCGCTTCAGCCGCAACCGTTCTGGCAAGAGCTGGTGGCGGGGGCGTCTCGCGGCGTTTTCGTGTCCGATGGCAATGCTTACTTCGCACGGCCCGGGCCGCGGCTTGTGGACAGCTTGGAGATCATGGCCCATGCCTGCCACCCGGATCTTCACCCGAAAACGGCGGCAGCAGAGACCGGCCTTCTGCGGATTGCTTAAGATGCTGCCGACAGCAGGGCGTATATCTCGTCCTTGAGCTGCATGCGTTCCTTACGCAGATCAACGTCCCGTTCGTCCGAAGCCCCTTCGATGCCCGTTTCGATCCGGTGGATTTCGCGGTTCACATGATGATAGGCATCCGCCAGCTTGGCGAAATGTGCATTGTTCATTTTAAGATCGTGAATTTTATCCGCGTATTCGGGAAAATCCTCGGCCAACTCATGCGGTACGTGGGACATTCGGTTCCTCCGGACTGTTAATGAGCCCATCGTAGGCGGGTGGCGCGTTGCCGCTCCATGACCTAGATCAATGTCGCAGACCTCGCCGTGCCACGCCCCCGTTCCAACCACCCTAGATGGTGCCCCGGGGACAGTCGGGGCGGTTAAGTCAGCGTCCATTCACATTGATCAGTAATTGGGCATAGAAGCTGGTTGCGCGCACCAGATTATCCACGGAAATGCGTTCATTGGTGCCGTGAAACGTCGCCATGTCTTCAGGCTTCACCAGCATCGGGTTAAAGCGATAGGCATTATCGGCCACGGTGGAATAGTGTCGGCTGTCGGTGGCGGCGACGGTGAGGCCGGGCGTCACAATGACATCGCTGAACACTTGGCGCGCCGTCATTTCCAGGGCCGCGTAGCTGGCCGAACCGGTATCTGCGACCTTCGACGCCTCGTTACCGCCCAACTGTTTGATCTCTATCGTGTCATTGTCGATCGCCGTGCGCACGTGCTCGATGACCGATGCGACCGTGTCCCGCGGATGTATCCGGAAATTCACCGTGGCGACCGCGCGGATCGGTAACACGTTTTCCTTGATGCTGCCGGACAGCATGGTGGGCGCGATGGTGGTGCGCATCATGGCATTGCCCGCGGGAATGCGGGTAATGGTTGCGTCAATCATACCGCCGAACAGCCATTGATTGGCAAAGGCCATCCGTTGGCTGAATGACATGTGGCGGCCGAGGGTGTCGTACATTTCGCCGGAAACGCCGTCGAGGCCGCCGGGCAAGGGGGCATTCTGCAGATCGACGATGGCTTGAGCCAGCTCGCCCACCGCCGTTCTGCCGGGCGGGACCGATGAATGGCCGCCGGCGGCTTTGGCGATGAGCTGAAGCGTGACATAGCCCTTTTCCGCCACGTTGATGCTGGCCACCGGCTTGTCGATGCCGGGGATGAGGCCTTCCAGCACAAACGACCCTTCGTCCAAGGACCAGGCCAGTTGGACGCCGTTTTCCCGGAGATGGCTGGCCACCGCACCGGCGCCGTCAAGACCCGATACTTCTTCGTCGTGACCGAAGGAAAGATAAACGGTCTGTTTGGGGGTGAACCCCTGCTTGAGAAGCAGGGTTGCGGCTTCCATGATGGCGACGACGCCGCCTTTGTCGTCCAAGGCGCCACGGCCCCAAACATAGCCGTCCACAATATTGCCGGAATAAGGGGGCTGCTTCCATAGTGATTCCGTACCCGGAATAACCGGAACCACATCATAGTGGCCGGTCAATAAAACGGGCTGTGCCGTCGGGTCGGAGCCTTTCCATTCCAGAAGGATCGTATAATCCAACAAGGTCCGCGTCATTTTCTCGTGCGCTTCGGGATAGGCGCTTTCCAGCCAGCCAATAAAGCCTTCGAAGGGTTCGGGATTGGGGCGCGACGGCTTTTGCTTGGAAACGGTTTCGAACTTGATTGCTTCGGACATGTGCCGGGCGACGGTATCGCGGTCGATATCGAAATTGACCGGTTCCGCCGTAGACGGAGCATCGGGTGTAAAATTCAACGTCCGCACAAGCACGATGGCTGCCAGTAGCACCACAACGCCGATGCCGCCAAATAGCACGCGTTTCATGTTTCACCCCCCTGAAAGTTATTGGTATGCGAACAGACTACCAGCCGCTCGCACGCTTGGGAACGGTATGATTTGTGCCGTTGGTCGGTACACGCCTTTACGCGTTGTTAAGCCTGATTGCCAAACCGTGAACAAACAATTCTATTCAAATTGTGACCGTGAAATTAGGACCGCTTTCACGGAATATTAGCTACGCCAGACTTTCATAGGCCTGCAGAAGGGTTACGTGAAGGATCGGTGTGGTGTTGCGTACGTCATCTTCGTTACGGGGTTTGCTGAGGACCGGTGTCGCTGCCGGACCATTGATTTTGGCACTCACCGCGTGCGGATCGGGCGGCGGTGGAGATGCAGGAACGGCCGCCGTGGCCGTCAGCGGCAGCAGCCCGCCTCCTGCGGTCGTCCTTTTCGACCAAAACCTGCCGGAACCCGCAGCGGCCTTGGGAGCTGCAGGCTGGTTCGGCACCGAATACAACAACAGCACCGGACTATCGATGATCAATGCGGCCCAAGCCTATGCGGACCGCAGCGGCGGCCTGCCTGCCGGGCAAGGCATTCGCGTGGCGATCATCGATCAAGGCATTGACGAAGATCACCCCGATCTGCAGACGGCGTTGGACGGGCAACCGACATTTCTGTTTTCTACGGAAGCCAGCCCGTCGGCGTCCTCTCACGGAACCCATGTGGCCGGCATTGTGGCCGCGGCGCGGGACAATGTGGGCCGCCACGGTGTGGCGTATCGCGCCAACATTGTGAATATCCAGGGGACTCGGCCGTCTGCATTTGGCGGCGATTTCGAAAATGCCACCTTCGATTCATTGGATCTTGCCGTGGCCATCGGCTCGGCGGCAGGCATCGCGAAGTGTTACGGCACGGGTATCGAATGCGCCGGCCCGAACGCGGCGGATTTTACCAGCCGTCCGCAATTCTCTTCTGACATCATCAATATGAGCTTGGGCGGGCCGTCGCCATCGTCGGTGCTGTTGGAAGCCATGCGCGATGCCGCCACGCAGCAGCGCATCATGGTCATTTCCTCCGGTAACGATTCTGCCAGTGAACCGGGCTATCCGGCGCGCTATGCGACTGACGGGGTGGTGGCCGGCTATGCCGTCGTGGTCGGGAATCTGCAAAACGATTTCACGCCGCGCTCGACCAGCAATGATTGCGGGTCGACCGCCACCTACTGTCTGATGGCGCCGGGCACGTCGATTTACTCGACCCTGCCGGGGGGCACCTATGGTTTCGGCACCGGCACATCGATGGCTGCCCCGCAAGTGGCCGGGGCGCTGGCCGTGTTGAAAGCCGCTTTTCCGGGCGTGACCAACGGGCAGCTCGTGCAGCGCATATTAGACACGGCGGCGCCGCTGCCTTACGCCGCGTCTGTTGTGGGGCAGGGTCTCCTCGATCTGGAGGCAGCCATCTCGCCGGTGGGCATTGTTAGTGTGCCCGGCGGCGGAGGTGGCGCCGGCGCCGGGGGTGGAGGGGGCGGTTTTGGCACCGTGGCCGAAACGACCACTGTCTCGCTGGGCGCGGCCTTCGGTGTGCAGAGCGCCGGCCATGACGTCTTTTCCGGCGTGTTGACCTTGGATGAACAGGGCTTTCCCTTCTTCATCGACCTCAATCGGCAAATCGTGACGCAAGAGCGGCGCACAGGTCTTGAAAGCTTTATCTCAAGCGATCAGTACACGACCATTCGCGGTATCGAAGGTAGTAATTTTTCCAGCAGCTTTTTGATCGATCAGAACGTCGCCGACAGTGCGCTGCCGTTTTGATCGACGCTGGGGCCGGACCCGCGTGGCCGTGCGCTCAAAGAGTCTCCGGCAATGGGACGGGTAAGCGGTGCTGTCACCGAGCGTCTTTCCTATTTCGCGGGGATCAACACAGCCGCCGCCGCCACGATGGGCGCCCTGCAACCCTTCACGGCGGGTGGCGCCGAATTCTTGGCGGGCGCCAGCTATTTCGCGCCCTATGAAGACCTGGCCGGTCCGGCCACGGGGGGTGGTGTGGGCTGGGCCGTCACACCCAAGCTCACGGTCAAAGTGGCCGGCTTTCAGAGTTCCAACGAGGTGGACGAAGAGGCCCCGGACAGCCAGCTTGCGCGCTTTGAAGCGGGCTATCGGATTTCGGGCGTGGAAGTCCGGTTGGGCTTTGGCTATATGGCGCAACGGGGCGGCGCTTTGAGTTCGATCGCCCAAGGCGCCTTCGATGCGGGGCAATCGTCGACGTCGACATACACCTCGTTCTCGGTCGCTGCGCCGGTGACGGAGAAGGTAACCGTTTTTGCAACGTATACGGATGGGATGACGGACCAATCGGTTAGCAGCGCACTCATCTCAGGAATCTCAAACGCCCGCGCAAACGCTTTCGGCGTGGGGGTGGCCGCCCGCGATGTGTTGCGCAGCGGCGATGGCGTAACGCTGCTGGCGGGACAGCCTTTGCGGGTGGCGTCGTCGCGCGCGACGGTCACCGTGCCGACCGCCCTTCAGAACGGCACCGTGGTGACATTCGATACGCAAGACATCGATCTGTCGGCGGAGGCGCGGGAAATCGCTCTGGAAGCCGTCTACACCACGCCGGTTGCCGTTCAATCGACCGTGTCGCTTGGTCTGTTCGGGCGGCTCAATCCGGATCATGACGCCAACGCGGCGCCGGATCTGGGCATTGGTGCAAAATTCGCCCACCGATTCTAGCAGGCGTTCCCCGCGCTTGCGTTTCGCCGCTCTATAGCGTTTCCAGCTGAAGCATGCCCTCGGGCTTGACCCGATGGGCGGACTCCGGTTCACCGCCCAAGGTCTATTGGCGGAAACGCGCAAAACAAAGAGTCTGGAGCCGTTTTGTGTTTCAATTAAAACCAAAACGGCTCTAGGTCAGACTTGCTCTAGTTGCGCCCCAACAGTCTTCCCCCCTAAGATGGATTTGCGTTGCATGCGCAAGTACGGGGGGGGAGCGGAGATGCCGGGAAAGATTCCCGTGTTTCGCAGTTTGGGGGCGGGCATCCGTTTTTTGGTTGTGCGCTTTCCCGGCATAGTGCGGGCATCGGTGCTGCCCGGCCTCTTGGTGGCGGCGGCGCTGTTCGGTCTCTATTGGTTCATCTTGCCGGTGGCGCCCCGGCTGGGGCTGGCCCAGATGGGCTTTGGAGGCGCCGAAAATCCGTTTTACGGTTTGCCCTTCGTCGTCATTTATGTGGCTGCCACGCTGATGCTCTCCATCGGGCTTGCGAAGGTCTATTTCAAACAGCCCATCGGCGCGATCTATGCGCGATTTGGGCGTCCCGAATTATTGCTCCTGGGTGCCACCTTCACCGTAATTCTTCTCACGTTTCTGGTGTCGGGCTTGCCTCTATTGGGCATGGCCTTGGCCGTCTTCTCGATGGTCGATCCGAGTGCCTTCCCGGAACCGACGCTTCGTCATGTGCCGGTGTCTGAAACGACGCCGGAATCGGACGGCATGTCGATCTTTGTGGCGCTTGGCCTGGGCGTGCTGGTGTTGGCGGTTCTGTATGTCTTTCTGGCGTTGCGGCTGGGGCTGTTTCTGCCGGTTGTCGTGAAAGAGAACCGTTTTGGTGTGTGGCGCTCATGGAAGCTGATGCGCGGGAATGTATGGCGGGTGATTTGGCTGTCCTTGTTGATGCTGATCCCGGCGTTTTTGTTCCTTATTCCGGTCGGCATGCTGGCGCATAGCGCGCTGTTCGCGGTTACCGGTGAACAGGCGGACATGATCATCTTGAATGGCTCGCTCAGCTTAGAATCCTTCCTCACGCTGCCGGGCTTGGTCATGCTGGGTGCGAACGGCCTATCCTATCTGGTGATCACGAGCCTCTATGTGGGCGCCTTTTGTTTTGCCTATGCCAAATTAGCGGAGGATGACGCACAGGTTACGGGCTAAGGCGCGGCGGTATTGCAATGCACAATTGCGTTCGGGCGTAGGTTCTCGATAAAATGGCCGCAGGCGTCGGCAAGAGCGTTATTTCATCGGGGGACGACGATGACGACAGGCAAGATTCCTGTGTTCCGCAGTCTGGGGGCGGGACTTTATTTCGCATTTTTCCGGTTTATCAGCGTATTGCGCGGCGGTCTGCTGCCGGGCTTGGTGCTGGTTGCCGCAACAGGGGCCTTCTTTTGGTATTCCGCACCTTGGGCGATCGACCCCGAGGCGCCGCCGCCGATTCCGGATCCCGCTTTTGTCGGTGTGTTTTATCTGGTTTCGATCGTGACGGGACTCATGTTGGCCGCAGGCCTGACGACGGCATATTTCCGCGAACCAATGGGGCCGTTTTATCTGCGGTTCTGGTCTGCTGAATTTCGCTTGCTGCTTGCGATGATCATTATCTACATCATCGTCCTTATTGGCGTTGCCGTGCCCGCCGTGGCGTTGTTTGCGGTGATCGGGGTTGCGACCGGCACGGACATTATGGGTCAGCTTCCGGATATTCGCTACGGTTCGGAACAAGGATTACAGTTGGCCGACGCCGGTTTTGTCCTTATTGGCGTGGCGGGGATTGCGATCGGCGTCTGGGCGCTGTTTTTGATTTTGCGCTTCGGCCTCGTGCTGCCGGTGATCGTGAGTGAGAAACGCATCGGCGTGGGCCGATCCTGGTCGCTCATGCGCGGCAACACCCTGCGGCTGTTTGGCTTGTTCGTGCTGCTCACCATCGTGACCTATGTGTTGCTTATTTTGGGGATTGTTGCGGCCGGTCAATCGCCTCTGGGCGGCTTCCTGGACGAGGTTTTCCGCCGCGTTCAAGACGGTACGTTCGAGCCCAACATGCTGCTCTCTCCGTTGGGGGCCGCTTTGCTGCTGCTGCCGGTCATCGCCTATTTGATCTTCTATGCCATGATGATCGGCGCGGTGGCGCGCGCTTATGAGGCGTTGGCGGAAGCGGAACTCATCGGTGAAATCCCGTCACCGGCGAAGCGCAAGCCCGCGGTCAAACCGGATACGGAAGGGCCGCCTGCGAACGACGATTAGGGCAAGCCCAGCATTTTGTGGGTCTGCAGACTGAGCTGCCATTGCGGGTGTTCAAGGCAATAGGCGATGGCCGCTTTGGTGTTTTCTTCCGTCTGCGGACCGTCAAGCGGCTGTAGGGAAAAGCGCTTGAAGTCCAGATGCGCGAAGCGTTCGGGCATTGCCTGTTCCTGAGGATAGACCAGCTTAAGTTCGTCGCCCGATGTTTGGACGATCTCTGCGTTGGCTTTGGGGCTGACGCACAGCCAATCGATGCCCGCAGGCGCTTCGACCGTGCCGTTGGTTTCAACAGCGATGGCAAATTCCTCTTGGTGAAGCGCGGCGATTGCCTCCGTATCCAGCTGCAGCAAAGGTTCACCGCCGGTGCAGACTACGAAGCGGCCGGTCCCGTGGCCTGTTGGCCAAGCGCGGGCGACAGCCTGCGCCAGTTCTTCGGCGGTGGCGAATTGGCCGCCGCCCGGACCATCGGTGCCGATGAAATCCGTATCGCAAAATTGGCACACTGCCTTGGCGCGGTCCTGCTCGCGGCCGGTCCATAGATTGCAGCCGGCAAAGCGGCAAAACACGGCGGGCCGCCCGGTTTGCGCACCTTCCCCCTGAAGGGTGAAGTAGATCTCCTTGACCGAATAGGTCATGGTGCCGGATTTCGCATATACGTCTCGTACCCTTTGGCGCGTAAATGACAGGCCGGGCATGTGCCGCAACCATACCCCCAGTCATGTTTTTTGCTGCGATCGCCCAAATAGCACGAATGGGTTTCCTCGCGGATCAAGTCGAACAGCATTTGGCCGCCAATATCGTGCGCCATTTCCCAGGTTTGGGCCTTGTCGATCCACATGAGCGGGGTGTGCAGCACCAGCCGCGATTCAAGACCCAGATTGAGGGCCACTTGCAGCGCCTTAAGCGTATCGTCGCGGCAGTCCGGATAACCGGAATAATCGGTTTCGCACATGCCGGCCACAATATGTTTGAGCGAGCGGCGATGGGCCAGAACGGCGGCGGCGGTTAGGAAGAAAATGTTTCGCCCCGGAACGAATGTGTTGGGCAGGCCGTTTTCGCCATATTCGATTTCCATCTCCTCGGTCATGGCGGTGGCGCCCAGATCCCGAATAAGCGGCATGGCCAGCGTGTGATCTTGTCCCAGTTTTGCGCCCAACGCCGGCGCGCTTTCGCGCAAGGCCGCCAACACACGGCCGCGGCATTCAAGCTCGACCCGATGGCGTTGGCCATAGTCAAAACCGACGGTTTCCACATAGGCGAAGGTTTCCAGCGCCCAGGCCAGACAGGTGGCCGAATCCTGTCCCCCGGAAAACAGAACCAAAGCGCGCTGATTGGTCTCGGTCATTAAGTTATGCGTCTCCGTTTGCAGCCCAACATTATCGGCTGTTCGACGGCGCATCGTATCAAAAACCGCGGGCCGGATCAGCCCTAGAGCGCGATCAGGTTAAGCATGCCCTCCGGTCGTGCGAAAGCTTATTCGGCGGGGTGTGTGTGCGGCGGCGCCACATTTGGTTTTTTGGTGCCGGATATGACCTTGACGGCTTCCGGGAGCAGAAATGCGGCGCCAATCAGAAGTCCTACGAACGCAACGCCCAGTGCAGCCGGTGACCCGAATGACTCCGCATGGACGGCAAGATGATACGCAAGACATACAATAATCAGTATACCGGTCATGGCCCGCGCCGCCCGCGCCACAAGGGTCCGGTCGGCCATCATGGCCGCCGCGACAACCGCAAGAACGAGCGTGATCCAAAAAACGGTGGCCAGGGTGCCGCCTGCGCCGCCGCTCAGAAGGGCAACGGCCAGCGTCAATGCCAAGGCGGCAGGCGTCCCCCAAACGATGGCGGACCAGATGGCTTCCAATCGATGCATGGCGTGCCCACGTTCCCGTTTGCGCAGCAAGTAAACATCAACGCCCGCCGAGATGATCACCGCCAAAACGATGCCGAAAAATCCATAGGCCAGTTTGATCGGCAGTCCGCCGTAGGATCCGAAATGCAATTTGTAGAGCGAGGCCACGATCTGCTGGCCGGCACTGCCGTCTGACATGCCCACATTGCCCGTATATGTGCCGTCGGCATCGAAGGTGTAATAGTCGCCGAATATCAGCCGCCTGTCGTGCTCGCCCAGGATTTGCAGATGCTGCCCTTGGGTCATGGGTTCGTGCAGAATGACATAGGTCGCTTTGGCTGCCGGTTTTTCCGCCGCCATGGTTTCAAGCGCGGTTGCGATGTTGGGCAGGGCCGCAGGCGCATCGTTATGGGCGGGCTCGTCGCCAAAGACGGGTGCATACACCGCCTCCACATCCCCGCGATAATCTACCTCGGCAATTGTGTACGCCACGATCGACGCAAGGCCCAATACGGCACCCGTCGTTGCGCTGGAAATGTGGAACGGTGCTGTCCAGACACTCAAACGATTATGCAGGTCCGCTTTTGTCAGGCGGCGGTTACCGTCGCTGCGAACGGCAAAAGCATCCCGGAAAACACGTGGATGCGCCAGGAAGCCCGAGATGGAAAGACTTAACAGCAAGACGCCAAGAAACCCCACCACGGTCAATCCCAAGGTTTGCGGCAGGTGCAGATAGTAATGAAGGTCGAGGACGAATTGCGTCCATGCATGGTTTTCCGGGCCGGCTATGTCGCCGTCTGCGTTGACGAAAACCGCCTGGGTATCCGTGGTGACAACCGTTCGCGGCAGGCTGTCCGTCGGCAGGTGAACGAAAAAATGCGCCGTCGGTTCGTTCTGTTGCCTCATCACCGCTTCTGCGGCCTTTTGTACCGCCCACGGATGAATTGCGCCCATTTCGGGGGCGCCGGGCTGTTCCCATCGCTGAAGTTCATGATGGAAGACCGATAGGACGCCGCTGATCGACAGGATGTAAAGCAAGGCGGCGGCCGTCAGTCCGATGGCGGAATGTCCGGACAAGGCGCGCGCGACGCGGACGGATGATGCTTTCGGCCAAATAAATCGAGACATCGGTCTAGGTGCCGCTGAGCTGCGGTTGGGATCTAGCTGACAAGAGCAAGGTGTCCTCCGGTAATGGCGCAGACAAGACCCAAAACGGGCGCCTTTCTGAGCAGGCGATCGTCAATGACCGCGTAGGTAACGGCCGCCGCCGACAATAACGGCATGGCGATGAAGGCGGCCGAGATGCGATTGGATTCCGAAACACCCATCGCGTCGAGAAGGTGCATCAGCGAAAGACTGGCCAGAAGCGCTGCGATAAGGGCGACCGGCCCCGCCACGAGGGTTGTGGCGGCGACGTGAAGACTGCTTTGCGGTCCACGTTCCAGCCGGTCGGCGTCGGAGACAGTGGTCCGATGGCCTGTTTCCGCGAGGCTCGGATCGGTTTTGAGAACCGCTATCGCAAGGGGCC
>JANQMY010000116.1 GCA_028279895.1 Alphaproteobacteria bacterium | reverse complement strand
TTCGGCGATGCCTGGCACGAGACGGCGATCTATGACCGGCTCGCCCTGCCGGTCGGCACGGTGATTGACGGTCCGGCGATCCTCGAACAGGCCGATACCACCGTCCTCGTCGAACCGGGCCTCACCGCGACGGTCGACCGCTTCGGCAATACGGTGATCGAGCCGGCGGAGCAGGAGACATGACGGCACTTTTCGACCTCGACCCGGCCCGCACGGCGCTTTTGACGATCGATCTGCAGAACGATTTCCTGCACCCCGACGGCACCTATGGCCGGGCCGGCCAGACAGCGGAGGCGATCGCCGCGCTGCCGGACCGGATCCGGCCCGTTCGCGATGCGCTGCGGACAAGCGGTGGCACCTACATCTCCGCCCAGTTCACCCTGGTGCCGGGGCCGGGCGGCGAACCGTTGATCTCGCCGCATCTGAAGACGCTTCGCCCGTTTCTGGCCAAGGGCGATTTCGCGCCTGGCGCCTGGGGCCACTGCCTTGTCGATGCGCTTGCGCCCGCCGACTATACCATCGAGAAGGTCGCCTATTCAGCCTTCTATCAGACGCGGTTTGAATTCATCCTGCGCAAAACGGGCATCGAGGCGCTGATCGTCGGCGGCATCGTCACCAATGGCGGCGTCGCCAGCACCCTGCGCGATGCGCATTTGCGTGATATTCCGACGGTCATGCTGCGCGACGGCTGCGCCGCCTTCCGCCAAGACGATCACGACGCGACGCTTCAGGCGCTACGCACGGTTACGGCGCAGGAGACCTGCGCTTCGGTCCGCGCCTGGCTGGAGGAGACGACATGAGCCTGAAATCCCGCATCGCCGAGCCGGAGATCCTGGTCGCGCCCGGTATCTACGATGCCCTGACCGCGTCGATCGCGGCCGAAGCCGGCTTCGAGGCGCTCTATCTCTCCGGTGCGGCCGTTGCCTATACCCGCCTCGGCCGGCCGGATATCGGCCTGACCTCCGTTTCCGAGATGGCCGACACGATGACGCTGATCGCCGACAAGGTCGACCGGCCCGTCATCATCGACGCCGATACCGGCTTCGGCAACGCGCTGAACGCCCAGCGCACGATGCGGCTCTACGAACGCGCCGGCGCCTCGGCGCTGCAGGTCGAGGACCAGAGCTATCCCAAGCGCTGCGGGCACCTGAAGGACAAGGCGCTGATCCCGGCAGGCGAAATGGCCGGCAAGATCGCGGCGATGGCCGACGCCCGGTCAAGCGTGGAAACGCTGATCATCGCCCGCACCGACGCAATCGCCGTCGAAGGCTTCGAGGCGGCACTCGACCGGGCCGGGCGCTATGCCGAGGCCGGTGCCGATATCCTGTTTATCGAGGCGCCCCGGTCCGACGTCGAACTTGCCGGGATCGCCGAGCGGTTCTCTGAAACCGTGCCGCTGCTTGCCAACATGGTCGAGGGCGGCATGACACCGATCACCGGCGCCGAACAGCTTCAGCGGCTCGGCTTCTCGATCGTGATCTTTCCAGGCGGCATCGTCCGCGCGCTGGCGCATGCGGCGCGCGACTACTATGGCAGCCTGAAGGACAATGGCTCGAACAAGCCGTTCGCCGAGCGGATGTTCGATTTCGATGGCCTGAACGCGCTGATCGGCACGCCGGAAATGCTGGCGGCCGGCAAGCGCTACGAGGGTGAGGGGGGCTGAGAGTGATGGCTAACGGGGATGGCTGATACTCGGCCGACGCCGGAGGGCGGCTTCGATTTCGACGTTGAAACGCTGATCATCGGCGCCGGTGCCTGCGGCCTCGTGGCGGCGCTGTCGGCAACGGAGGCGGGCCGGCAGGTGCTGGTCATCGAGGCCGACGCGGTGCCGCGCGGCTCGACGGCGCTGTCGGCCGGCCTGGTCCCGGCGGCCGGCACCAGCCTGCAACGCGCAGCCGGCATCGACGACAGCCCGGACCGCTTCGCGGCCGATATCCGCGCCAAGGCGAAGGGCGAGAACGATCCCAAGATCGAGACCGCGCTTGCCGAGGGCGGCGCCCGCGTCATCGACTGGCTGAGCGAGACCCATGGCCTGCCGTTTTCGGTGGTCACCGATTTCGACTATCCCGGCCATTCCCGCCGCCGCATGCACGGCCTGCCGAGCCGCAGCGGGCTTGAACTGATCGACGCGCTGCGGTCGCGCTGCGAGGCGGCGGGGATCGACATCGTCTGCGACCGGCGCGCCGAGACCCTCTACCATGACGGCGACCGGGTAACCGGCATCGGCGTCACGCTGCCAGATGGCGGGTCTGAACGGATCGGCTGCGCGCGGCTGATCCTTGCCTGCAACGGTTTCGGCGGCAATCGCGCGATGGTCGCAGACCTGATGCCGGAGATCGGCGAGGCGGTCTGGTTCGGCCATGACGGCAATCGCGGCGAGGCGGTACAATGGGGCGCGGCGCTGGGCGCCGAGACGCGCCATCTCGGCGCCTATCAGGGCCACGGCAATGTCGCCCACCCGCACGGCATCCTGATCACCTGGGCGGTGATCGCCGAGGGCGGCTTTCAGGTCAACACAAACGGTCAGCGCTTCTGGAACGAGGCGCAGGGCTATTCGGAGGCCGCCCGCGCCGTGCTGGCCGAGCCCGGCGGGATTGCGTTTACGATCTTCGATGAGCGCATCGCATCGGTCGCCCGCCAGTTCGAGGACTTCAAGCAGGCCGAGGCCCAGGGCGCAATCCTGCGTGGCGACAGCCTGGAGGCTCTCGAGGCCCGACTTGGGCTGCCGGCGGGCAGCCTGGAGCAAACCGTCGATGAGATCCCACAGGCGGGGCCTGACCGGTTCGGCCGCGACTTTCATGGCCGGCGGCTCGCCTCCCCCTATTGCGGCGTTCGCGTCACAGGCGCGCTGTTTCACACCCAGGGCGGCCTGCGCACCGATCCGTCCGGCCGTGTGCTGCGCCGAGACGGCAGCGGCTTTCCCAACCTCCTCGCCGGCGGCGGCGCGGCCTGCGGCGTCTCGGGCGCGGGCGACAGCGGCTATCTCTCGGGCAACGGGTTGTTGAGCGCTGTCGTGCTGGGCTTTGCGGCAGGACGGGCCTGACGTAGGCGCTTGGCGGCGATCGCATTCAGCAGGTCGAAACCGCTGAATTGAACGGCGTCGACCCGCAAGCACGGCTGACAAGGGAACCCGGCCGGATCGCCGATCCGAAGAACACATGGCTGGACGCGTTTCCACCCGAGCGTTACGCTACGGATGCAACGGAACAGCGATCTTCAGCGTTGCGCCAGAGCACATTTCGCCAGAGCACATTCACAGGACAGGATCCACATACACCCGATGGCGAAAAGAGAAGCCATGGAATAGACAATCAAGGGCTTAAGCAAACCGAAAACGACATATTCAAAGGTATTTTCTCAGATGAAAACACAGATAGTCGCGATGATTTTGGCGCTGGTTTGTGCTGGTGCGTGGACGATGGCAAGCGCGGATGAGGCGCCATCTTATCTTTTCGTGCAGCAGGCAGATGGTGGCGTCTACGACGGAACGACGCTTACCCTGTCCGGCGCCCCGAAGACCGTGTGGTTTACCGATCGACCCGTCAGGCGGGCGGGACATCTGAGCGCGGACGACTATGCGAAACTCTGGCAAACAGACGGCACCTTCGCCGGGGATCCGCCCAATGCCGCCATCGCGATCGGTGTCGACGATACCCCGATTGTAACGCTGAGCAATTACCGGGCGAATGACGACGGAACCATCAGTTACGACGTGACGGTGGTCAAGGGCGTGCTTCCCGCCGAGATGGGCGACGTCTCGTTGTTCCTGGACTGGATCAGCGGATGTTCGTTTTGTTGCAGCACCTGCCCGTGACGGCGGAAGTGCGTTGCCGTGTCGAAGGCGGGAGCCTCACAACCGAGGGTCAACTTGATCGATCCGCGCAGATCCTGACGGTTTTCGATGCAGATATCCTAGCGGGAGGCGGCGAGGTGTTCGGTGAGCGCCTCTACACGCTCGAACTTTGGCGCCGGTAATAGATGGCTGCCCCCGCTTCCCAGGGCGTTCCCGACACAGAGAGACTGTCGCCGCCGACATGGCCGGTCATCGGCTCCATACCAGTCCGGCGCATTCGGGATGCAACACAGGGAGTGCTGCCGGAGGCGGAAAGTTCGAACCCGAAAGGGTTCGCAAGCGCGACTGCGCGCCGGCCGGTCAGGCCGCCCTATCGCAGGCCCGAGCGCCGCGAGGAATAGCCGCGAGATATATAAAATGGCGGAGCCGGGATTCGAACTACAATCTATATAATTGATTTTATTAGATATTTTAAGAGATTTCATCGCCTATTGTACCAATTTTTGTACCAGACAAATTGATTGATCAGTCGCAATGCGTGTCACTTTCTCGTTCTTCTAACCTCTTAAGGCAAGCTCGGCGTGGATGGGATTCAAGTCGAAGCTGGAGCGATGTAGTCGGAAGGCCAGCGCCGCTTCAAATCGACTTTCAAGCGGAGTGGAATACCACCTTAGCGGGATTTTAATTTGAAATCCCAAGGATATGGTATAATACCCCGTAGGAGAAAACGTGGCGAGGTAGGTAGCAGTGAATAATAGTTTGGGACTCTGCGCCAAGCGTGATCAAATAATATTGACAAGAGTCGATATTAACGCATCACTTGTCTTCCTATTTTGTGTTATTTTCGCTTGTATTGTGTTCGCTGGTCAGTCGTACGGGCATTCTCCCGAACTTGTTTCAGTCTATGTTAAAACAGATCGAGTGGCACCCGGCAATATTGCCTCAGAAGCCCTTTCTGCGCGTTCTAAATCATCCACGCCAATGAGAGTCATAGAGGTAAAGAAAGGCGGAATTATATTGGAAACTAGCTTTTCTGGATATCACGATTTGCTAGCAAATCCTAATTTATACAAAGTTAAACTCCTCGGGCGCAATAAGATCAAAAATAAAATCGCAAAGGAAAATTTACATAAACGTGTTCCACATGTCACTTACGAAATCGGGTTAGTTAGCGATGCCGCCGATGCAGCTACTACATTAGAAGGGCAGCTAGGACACACATACACTGCTTCCATTGAGAACCGTGGGCGAGTTGTTGCAACCTTAGATAGCGCGGTAATGGGGCCTGGCATGCTTTTGGTCCAGGCTTTTGATGCAAGCGGAGCGGAACTCTATTCCACCGCGATTCCCGATACGCGCCTGGTGCGTTATGAAGAGGCTGATCAGAACGGCAACTTGAAAGGGCGCAGGGACTTTTATCGTACAAGTGCGACCCTAATCGTCCGGCTTCCACAGAACGATGACATCCGAACGCTGACCATCTCCGCGCCGATCCGAGGCGCGCTTGTCGAGTTGGCCGCTTTAGAGGTGGATTAAGTGATGCCGATAATACTTTCTGTTGCGAAAAAGATGGCGTGGACCACCGGCGCGATGCTCGCGGTGACAATGGCATTTAGCCTCACTGCCATCACTCCATCCGGCGCTGCGGTGACTGCGAAAATCAAGCAGATAGTCAAGAACGGACCTGCTAAGAACCGGGTTGATCTGGTGATCCTCGGAGATGGCTATCGCGCCAAGGAGATGGGTAAATTCCGCAAGGATTCCAAAGCCTTCGCCGATTACATTTTCAAACAGTCGCCGTTTTCGGAGTACAAACGGCATTTCAATGTCCTAAGAATTGAAACGCCGAGCAAACAATCGGGGGCATCTCGTCCGAGTAAGCCTAGAAAGACGGTGTATGGAGCATACTTCTGGTGCTTTGAGATCGAGAGGCTACTTTGTATCGATAACGACAAGGTTACGAAGGTGCTCGACCAGAATGTCTCCTACAATCGTAGGGATATGGTCATCGTATTGGTCAATGATGAAAAGTATGGTGGTTCAGGCGGTCCATACGCGGTGGCTTCAACGAATGAGTTTAGTCGGGAGATCGCGGTGCACGAATTTGGCCACAGCTTTGGTCATCTCGATGATGAGTATGTTGAGGAATTCAATTGCGGACGCTACACGGATCCGTGGGGCTTCAACGTAACCCAGGAAACGAAGCGTTCGAAAATTCCGTGGACCCACTGGATACCGAAGAAAACGCAATTGCCCACTCCGGACGATAAGGATCGTGGACCTGGCCTATACGAAGGTGCGTTCTTTTGCGCGGAAGACTGGTACAGGCCAACACTGGATTCGAAAATGAATGGTCTTTTGGCTCCGTCATTTGGTCCGGTCAATACCGAGCAATTAGTGCGCAGGATTTACGAAACGATTCGGCCATCGGACAAAGTGAAACCTAAGGAGGGTAAAGTCTCACTGGCTAAGGGGGAAACAAAGATATTCAAGGTGCAAATTGCCGACAAGAAATTGGGAACTGTTCAAACAGTCTGGCGTTTGAACGGGAAACTGGTTTCGACTGACAGAAAACACTCAGTATCTTATTCAGATTTAAATATGAGGAATAAGCGACTTGTTTTATCAGTGAAGGATAAGACTCCATTGGTTATTCTCGACGAAAACGGTGTCTTAAATGACGTGTTCGAATGGAAATTGACGGATAGATAGTTTAAACTTTGCTTTTATGCTAGTGAGAAAAATAGTCAACACATATTCCGCCATATAAGTCTGATAAGATCTAAAAGATTATCTATTTTACATATATATCATAGGGATTATCGAGGTATTCCTGTCCGATATTGATTTCGTCAAATTTATACCCATAATCCCTACCCAATAATACACCATCTATGTAAGTCGTCTCTATTGCTACATCATGACATGCAGCATAGTAGATAACGTACGCGCCTTCGTTATAGCCGAATATGCTATCTGTACACCCTGGGGCTAGCTTAATTGACAGCCATTTATCATCTATAGGGAATAATACCGACGGAATTTTATATGAGCAATAAACAAAAATTCTCCTTTCTTCACTGGGTGAAAGCGAACTCGATATCTCATATGTGCCGTTTTCATGGTGTGAACTCCACTGCTTGAGAATAACCTCATAAAGCTGTCCATGTGGACTGGAGGCAACTTGCCTTTTGTGTTCCACGACAAACCAGCCACAATGATCCATATGACAGCGAGTGTTTAGGAGCCCTCCATCATTTGAAACCGAAACCACAGCGGGAATCGTTTCCGGCTTCTCATAAGGCTTAGGACTGAACCGCATTCCTTGACCCCGACAAACGGTCCACCACAAATTGAAGCTCAACCGCTCTTCGTTTTTCGGAAGCTCCCCGAACCGTATGTGTACGCTGGAGTTTTCTGGAGGCAATACCTGAGGTGAATCGGGGCCGCAGTTCACGATCCAGCTTTGTTCTTGAACTTCTATACGGTCGCTATCGATCTCAATTTGTGCCTCATAATGCCCGGTCAAACCGGTTGGGCGCACCTCAAGTAAGGTTACTCTGCGATCGCCATCTCTTTTCAGTCCAGCAGCAACCAATGTCGGCAACTCACTGGTAAGCACTCCGATGGCTTGAAGACGGTTCTGCGTCTCCCGTATTAGGCAATCCGTATGTTGATCAACACAGGTTCGATTCCTGAAGTCCAACCATTTCCTTTGATCAGAGACGAGCTGTGACCGGCTATCGGGGAAGCGATCGAGAGCGAGCCTAAACGCGTTCCCCATCTCCTCATCAATCAGAGACAACGGTGCGCTATCACATATCGCCATCTCGATATCTGTTGAGGCCTTCTCACAATCGAAACTCGCACCCAGGGCAGGCGAGAAAACAGATGCGACGGGAAGTGCAACCGAAAGAGCGATGATCACATGAACACGTAGATTACTACGGACAACGTTTGTAATTAAATCCATCTTTGACACCAAGAGAATCGTGATTTCGCAACTCGACGACGAGAGTTGATCGAAAAGTCTCTCCTTCTCCTTCACACAGGAGACCGATCGTGTATGTGGCGCCTTCCTGATCAATGCTGGAAATCGCGCATTCAGATTCATACCCCTCGATCATACTATCCGTAATTTTCATTATCCGCTCATCAGCGTAGGTTTCTAAGGCTGAACAGTCGACACCTTCGGCAACCCATCCACCCTTTATGTCTCCCATATCCGCCGCCTGACTCAGACCTACCGTAGCACTAACAAGCACAGCGAACGCGATCCAGTGTTCCATTTTGTTCATTTACCTACCTCCTTCGAGCCGTTTACGTTCATTTTTCGTGTGAAAAGTATGAGAACCTTTTCCCAAAAATGCTATTTGATTTACTGATGGTCGCAAAACTACGGTATTGTACCAGCCAGAGCGCTTCACATGTTCTGTGATCTCCAAAGCATGTTTAGAGATATCGGACTATGAACATCAAAAAATTGGCCGCCGTCTTTGCTTGGCTATTGGGAACAGTCGGCGGCTTGGCCGGACTTTACGTATTCGTCCAGGAGTGGGTTATCACCCCTCCCACCATCCAGCTCATTGAGTTTCGGTCTGAATCAAAAGCGGGAACTGAACGTGCTGTGCTGAAGGTACGCTTCACCAACAACTCGGATCAATTCGATAAGCTCCATAGCATTCTATTTTGGGGTAAGGGAGGTGCGAGACTGCCGGAAGATCTCCCATGGTCCTGCTCCCCAGATCAATATGAGACGATGGTCGCGCCAGGAGGCTCTTTGGACTACATTTGCGCTACAGCATGGTTGCCCTTTCCCGACAAAACGGGAGAGGAGCGAGAGAGTATATTTGTATCTGATCCTAGCATGAAAGTTATCGAGCGAACGTGTTTCTTCTCTGTCATATTTTCTAGCAAGCTAGGGTTAATTCAACCCGACAAACTTAGCCTAGGTGACTTCAACAAGAACTCCAAGTATTGTTGAGCACGTTAATCACCCTCAACGGTCTGATCGATAGAGAACCGGAGCGGTTGAGGATGGCCGGCTATACACGCATACTTATATATGATAATGTCCTTTATCATATATAGGGATACGACGAACCATGGTCGATATACCGGCAGCCATTCCCGATGTTGACATGCTCGTAGGACTGGAACCCGAAGAGCTTGGAGCAAAGCTGCTGTTCCTATTCAGGGAGGACGATAAGCATCAGTTCCACGTGAGCAATTTGATTGATTCGTTGAGGAAGCCCTCTCCCTCTGGACAGCAGGTGTATCCCAAAGAGAGAGTAGGAGATGTAGAACAAGCCTTGATCGAAGCATGGGCTTGGTTAGAAGCTCAGGGGTTGCTTGTCCCCGCATCAGGTACAAATGGCCAAAACGGTTGGTGCAGGCTCAGTCGTCGCGCACAAAGATTTGAGAATGAGGCCGAATTCGCGAATTACGCGGTTGCTCGCCTTCTACCAAAGGAGCTCCTGCACAAATCAATAGCAGTATCTGTCTGGCAGGCGTTCATGCGCGGTGAGTTTGATATGGCGGTCTTTCGAGCAATGAAGGCTGTTGAGGTTTCGGTGCGTGATGCGGCTGGCCTTCCAGCAAACCTGGTCGGCGTATCCCTGATGCGGAAAGCTTTTGACAAGGAAAACGGGCCTTTAACTGACAAATCTATGGAGGACGCGGAACGAGAAGCAAGGGCTCACCTGTTCGCTGGCGCCATTGGCTCCTACAAGAACCCTCAATCGCATCGGGATGTGAATCTCGAAAACCCCCAGGAGGCAACCGAGATCATACTGCTGGCGAACCATCTGCTCCGTATTGTGGAAAGCAGGTCTACTGACGGAGCTGAACCGTGAACACAGCCATCGTACTGCCTACTCAGCAACTGCCATCGCTGATCGAGAGTGCCGAGAAAACTGCCAAACTCCGTTTCCTGGAGTTCTTCACGGTCAACATCCGTAACCCGAATACCCGGCGAGCCTATGGGAAAGCCGCCGCCGAGTTCCTTGCCTGGTGCACGGGGCATGGCGTTACGTCACTTGCCACAATCCAGCCGGTCCATGTGGCTTCCTGGATCGAGGAGATAACGCGGGATTGTTCCGTGCCAACCGCAAAACAGCGCTTGGCTGCTATACGCCACCTGTTTGATTGGCTGGTGACCGGGCATGTGGTGCCGAACAATCCTGCTCACGCTGTCCGTGGCCCCAGTCAATCAATGACCAAGGGCAAAACCCCTGTGTTGTCGCCAGAAGAGGCGCGTAGGCTGATTGATGGAATTGATGTGTCATTGCCTATAGGGCTCCGCGATCGCGCTCTAATCGGACTTATGGTCTACTCCTTCGCTCGAATTGGGGCCGCTCTAAGCATGTTGGTAGAAGACGTCTTTGTGCAGAACCGGCGGATGTGGGTGCGGCTACACGAAAAGGGCGGTAAACGGCACGAAATGCCTTGCCACCACAATCTCGAAACGTGGCTGGGTGAATACGTCGATCAAACTTGTATAAACTTGAACTCGAAAGGGCCGCTGTTTCCGACAATCAGAAGGGGCACACAGCGGCTGTCCGAACATCAGCTTTCGCAACCCAACGCTTGGGCAATGGTTCAAAGACGTGCGAAAGCCGTGGGTATAGCAACCATGCTCAACAATCACTCATTCCGAGCAACCGGGATAACAACCTACCTAGTCAATGGTGGGACACTGGAAAACGCTGCGATGATGGCAAATCATGCCTCAACACGAACAACGCAACTGTACGATAGGCGAAATGACAATTTAACGTTGGATGAGATAGAAAGGATAAGTATTTGATATATAAATATGTATATTAATAAAGATAATAGGAAGCACTCATGAAAACAAAGAAGTCTATACTTCTAAATATCCCAAATTGTGTAGCCAATGAGATTGATCAATTGGCGCGCATATTACGCAAAAGTAGAACTGAATTTATATTAGAATCAATAAATAGGAATATTGTATTTTCTAAACGCGTTGAAGTTCCAAGAGCCCGTGAGGTGCGAGACCTTGCCTATAGATAGACTATTAATATTCGCTAATTGGAAAAAGAAGCATTTGTATTTATCTCATCAAAAGAGTCTGTGATTCCGTACTTGCACCTTGATTTTGTAATATAGTTAGCAATAGAGACGTTATTAACAGGCTCTAGCTCGAACTCAGTATATATATTTTTGGCAATTTGAATAGATTTGGTAACGATGCTGCGATATTCCATTATAGAAATATGATCTGGTAAATCAATAATAGAATGCTCGTGGATCCTGTCATTATTACTGAATTCAAAAAAGCCAATGAAAGGCATACGCTTTCCGTGACGATATGAATTACGAAACATCACGCGATTAATCTTTGATAATAGATCTCTCGTAGCATATTTTGCCTTATTGAAAACAAATTCTCGGATATATTCTGATTTGTAATTTGTATTGTTAAACAATTTGTGCGTTATTGTAAAAAATATCGGATTTCTCATGTTTTTTATTATATATTTAATCCATTTCCTGTAGGAATTACTAACTATAAATCTTTTACTTTTTGTGATATATTCATATTCCATTAAATATTCCTCTTGGTAATAATAGGTAATATTATTCTATTGGCGCGAATTCGCAAATTCGACCATCTCTGTCTTATGGCGTGCAACGAAATACAAGCAAAGGGAACCATCGGTTTCAGCAATTTGGAATTATATTCCGCTGATCGGGATCAAAAGTGAATCCGATCTTATATATTTATATATATTATGTTCAACTTTATGGATACCTTAGAAAAATATTTAACAAAAACATCCATAAATTGATGTGTATTGTCAATAACAATATGTCATTTCATATATTATTTGATATTAATCAATCTCTTGATTTTTATGTCTGTGATAGGCGTGTTATCATTTTTCCGACAAAGTGCATCATCAAACCAAGAATAATCTAGTTTATCTTTCTCATGGTCGATTTTATCATAAAATATTTTTAGAGTCCCCGCTAGGGGATCTGTAAACCCCTCGCCTTTAGGCGACAGGATGCCCTAGCATCCGGGGATGGAGAGCTACAAACGCGGCAGCCACACGGTTTGGGACTGTAAGTACCATCTCGTCTGGGTAACGAAGTATCGTTACGACGTGCTTGGCGGCAGTATTGGTGAGCGCTGCCGCACGCTTTTGCGCGAGAT
>JANQMY010000114.1 GCA_028279895.1 Alphaproteobacteria bacterium | reverse complement strand
CACACGAATCGGCAAACAGGGAATCAGCCCACGCTCAAAACAGAAACATGTTAAATTAATTGGTACAGAGTACTAGAAAAAACGCCCGCTTGTTTGGCGCGTTTCGTTCTTCGACTGAAACGCGTTAGCTTTCTTGGTGCCAGAGCGGCGGGCTCGGCAACGCCTCGAGAAATTCTTTGTGCGCCGCCGCCTCGTCTTCGGTCAACAGCGACGGCAGCGGCTGGGGCCGGGGCGCCCGTGCAACCACCTTGAGCCCACTGCCTTGGCTGCCGCCCATGTCCTGCCCCAGGTCGGAAAAAGACAAGCCCGGCTGGGCCCCACCGATCAATTCCAGATAGACTTTGGCCAGCAATTCCGCATCCAGAAGGGCACCGTGCACCGTTCTTTCGGTGGCATCGATTTGGAAGCGCTTGCACAGCGCGTCCAAGCTGGCCGGGGCGCCGGGATATTTTCGCCGCGCAATCATAAGCGTATCGACGGATTGCTCAGGTAGAATTGGGTTCTGCGCAATCTGCTTGAGTTCGTAATTCAGGAACTTCAAGTCGAACGACGCATTGTGGATGACCACCGGGTCGTCGCCGACATATGTACGAAATTCATCCCCAATGTCGGCAAAGAGCGGCTTGTCGCTTAGAAAGTCTGCGGACAGGCCGTGCACCCGTTCCGCTTCCTCCGGCATGTCTCGCTCGGGATTGATATAGACTTGATAATTGTTGCCGGTCGGCACATGATGCTTGAGTTCCACGCAGCCGATTTCCACGATGCGGTGGCCTTCTGTGGGATCGAGCCCGGTGGTTTCCGTATCAACGACAATTTCGCGCATATAGCTTGGGGCACCGAGTTGGGGGGCGAATCACGTCAAACCTTAAGCATCCGCCTTGCGTTTCGTCCAGACCGTTCCCTGCCGCGGTTTGAGATCGTCAATGATGGCAGCCACCTGCCCGCGCGCATGATCGAGGCCCTGGCTGGTATCGACCACATAATCCGCACGGGAACGTTTTTCCGCGTCCGGCGTCTGGCGTTCTAGAATGCCGAGGAACTTTTCCTCCGTCATGCCGGGACGCGCAAGCACCCGTTCCTTTTGGGTGTCGAACGGGGCCGACACCACCACGATCACATCCACCCGGGCTTCGCCGCCGGTTTCGAACAAAAGCGGAATGTCGAGGATGACCATCGTGGCGCCCGCTTCTTCCGCCGCCAGCAGCCAGTCGAGCTGCGCTTTACCCACCAAAGGATGGATGATGGCTTCAAGCCGCTTCATCGCGGCGCCATCGCCCACCACATGTTTGCTCAAAGCTTCCCGGTCGATGGCGCCGTTTTTCACAACCCCGGGAAACGCCTCGCCGATCGGCGCCACGGCGTCGCCGCCCACATCATAAAGGGCATGCACCGCCGCATCGGCGTCGTAGACATGAAGCCCCGCTTCGCGGAACATCTTGGCGGTCTCCGACTTGCCCATTCCGATCGATCCGGTCAGTCCCACAAGAAGCATGGCGCCTTCCTTACTTTATGCCGAGCACCAAATTGCGCTGGGCCTCGTCAACCTGGGGGTCCACCCCAAACCACCCATGAAATGCCGGCCGTCCCTGATGCAGCAGCATGCCAAGGCCATCGACCGTAGTGCAGCCTTTGGCGGCGGCATGCCGCAGAAGATCCGTTTCAAGCGGAGTGTAAACAATGTCGTTGACGACACAGTCCGGCGACAAGCCGGTCACGTCGATCTCTAAGGGTGGCTGGCCGGTCATCCCAAGCGAGGTGGTGTTTATCAAGAAGCCGCATTGGCCCACAGCCGTCGCAGCGTCCTGCCAAGGTACCGCCGACAGTTTCGATGTGAGCCGTGCCGCCATATCCGACGCCAGCGCCTCGGCTCGGCTGTGGGTACGATTGGCAATCAGGATTTCCGGCACGCCAAGCTCGCTGAGACCCGCAATTACGGCCCGCGCGGCGCCGCCCGCGCCCAATACCAAGGCGGGCCGCTGCCAGTTGGCATCCGGTGCGCCGAGTTTGAGGTTTTCGGCGAAGCCGAAGACATCCGTATTGTCGCCGTAAAGCTTCCCGTCTTTGTGCACGATGAGATTGCACGCCCCCACGGTGGTGACGAGCGGCGACACCTCATCCAACAGCGGAATACAGGCCTGTTTGTGAGGCAGGGTCACCGAACAGCCGGCCAATCCCATGGCCGCTAGGGCGGCGACCGCCACATCCAGATGATCGGGCGCCACGGCAAACGGCACCACTACCCCATCCACATTGTACCGGTCGATCCAATATTGATGAAGCTGCGGTGACTTGGAATGGGCGATCGGCCAACCGATCACGGCGGCAACCGTGCCTGCGCCTGACAAGGTCACAACGGCAATACCTTCTGTTGGCGGAAGAATTCAAGCAGTGGCAATAGCGGAAGTCCCAATATGGTGAAATAGTCGCCGTCGATGCGGGTAAAAAGCTGGGCGCCCAACCCTTCCAACTGATAACAGCCGACGGAGCTTAGGGCGCTTTCCCCCATACGATCAAGATAATCGCCGATAAAGGCATCGGACAGGTCCCGCATGGTAAGGGACGCCTGTGCCACATGATCGAAGACATGCCGGTCTTTGCGATAAACCGCAACACCGGCATAAAGCATATGCGATTTACCGCGCAACTGCCGCAGATGATCCGTGGCCTGCTGCCGCGATGCGGGTTTGTCGAGACGTTTCCCATCCACCATAAGGATCTGATCCGCCCCAAGAATCCAAGGGGTCTCATGCCGGCTGATTTCTTCCCGGCCGGCCACATCCAACGCCTTCGCTTGTGCCAGGGCCGTCACCAATCGCTCAGGGGCAGCCTGTCGCAAGTCGAGATCTTGCTTGACGGGCGCTTCGTCGACTGCAGAGGGGCATACAAGGTGCGGAATGCCTGCTTGCGTGAGCAAGGTGCTGCGGATCGCACTGGCTGACGCTAGAACGACGTTCATCTCAAGATCAGTCTACGGACTGTCTGCTGTAAAGGTTCAAAATTGCGGCAGCCGTTTCTTCGATCGACCGGCGCGTGACATCGATTACCGGCCAGCCATAGCGCGCAAACAGCTTTTTGGCCTGTAACGTCTCTTCGCGGATTTTTTCCAGATTGACGTAGTCGGTTTCATCGTCTTGTTTCAGGGACAGCAAACGCTGGCGGCGAATCTGAATGAGCCGGTCGGGGCTTAACGTCAAACCGACAATAAGCGGCCGCTCGACTTCTTCAAGCTCGGCCGGCAAGGGGCAATTCGGAACAATCGGGATATTGGCTGCCTTAATCCCGCGATTGGCGAGGTAAATACAGGTCGGCGTTTTCGACGTGCGGCTCACGCCGACCAGAATGGCATCGGCATCGTTGAGCTCCGCAGCCCCCTGACCGTCATCATGGGCCATCGTGTAGCGCAGAGCTTCGATCCGCGCGAAATAGTCCGCATCAAGACTATGTTGTCCGCCGGGTTTATGGGAAAGCTCCGTTCCCAAATAATTTCTCAAGGCAGACAAAACCGGGTCCAGAACCGGGATACAGGGCATTTGCAAGTCGCGTGCCCGTTCTTCCAGGCGTTCCCGCAATTCGTCATTCATCATGGTGTAAAGAACAACGCCGGGTGCTGTCTCAATTTCGTTCATCACACGGTCGATCTGCTTTCGTGACCGCACCAAGGCATAAATGTGCTCCACCGGTTCTACCATGTCGAACTGGGCACATGCGGCCTTGGCAATCGCATTCAGCGTTTCGCCGGTGGCGTCGGAAACAAGATGGAGATGAAAAAAGATTTTGGGTTTGTCTTGCGTCATCAACCATCCATTCCGAGTGTCCGCCCAGTTTTCCCCAGACCGGTTCCCCATTGAGGAAAACCAGCGGCCGTTGCCGAGATGTGGGCGAGTTTTACAACGCCGCCGCCGCCTGTCCAGATTCCACCCGACTGTTGAGGAAAAGACCACATCATCTGTGGATTTTGGGCATAAGTCTCGTCATGCCACAGGAACAAGGTCTCAGTGGTCTTCTTTCCCCCGGGAACTCTGATCCGTCAGACCCTAACAAATGTGACAATTCGCGACCGGAGATTCTGGATAACTCTATTGATAACATGCGAAAATCGCTTAATTCCGGTTATCCACAGGGTCTACTACTTACAACTACCTTTTTAATATAGTTAAAGATATGAGGGGAAAACTCACCGCCGTGCCATCCCTATTTCTCGACACGCTTCGCAAGGAACATACGGATATTCCCCCTATTTGGCTGATGCGCCAGGCGGGACGTTATCTTCCCGAATACAGGGCACTGCGCGCACAAGCCAAAGACTTTGTCGATTTTTGCTTTTCTCCCCGTCTGGCGGCCGAAGCAACGTTACAACCTATCCGCCGCTATGATTTCGATGCGGCCATCTTGTTTGCGGACATTTTGCTCATTCCTTACGCCATGGGGCAGGATCTAACGTTCCCCGAAGGCGAAGGCCCCCGTCTTCCGGCTCTCATGGACGGCTTTGACGGTGTCTTTAACGACATGGCATCGACCATCGACGTACTGGAACCGGTCTTTGAAACGGTGGCGCGTGTCAAACAAGATTTGCCGGAGTCAAAAGCTCTCATCGGATTTGCCGGCGCACCGTGGACCGTGGCCACCTATATGATCCGCGGCCGCGGCGGTGAGAATCATGCGGATGTGCGGGAATGGGCTTACCGCCACCCGGAGCGTTTTGAGGCGCTGCTCGATGATCTTGTGGCGGCCACGTCCGCCTATCTCTCCCGGCAGATCGAGGCAGGTGCCGATGCCATTCAACTTTTCGATACCTGGGCGGGCGGTTTACCGGAAAAAGCATTCGAGCGTTGGTGCATCCAGCCCGTCCGCCAGATCGCGGATACGCTTCGTAAGAAACATCCGTCGACTCCGATCATTGGGTTCCCGAAAAGCGTCGGCAGTTTGGCGCTGAACTACGTTGAGTCTACGAGTGTCGACGGGCTTGGTCTTGATTTTGGCGTACCGCTCGAGTGGGCGCGGGACGTGTTGGCGCCCCATGCGGTCTTACAGGGTAATCTGGACCCGGTGGTGCTTGCGGTCGGCGGAGATCGCTTGACCGCAGAGATCGACCATATTCTGCATACGCTGGAGGGCATGCCCTATATCTTTAATCTGGGGCATGGGATCCTTCCCCATACGCCGCCGGAACATGTGGAACTGCTGATTGACCGCGTGCGGGGCGGTCCCCGATGAAGACTGCTATTGTCCTGTTCAATTTGGGGGGACCGGATTGCCCCGAGGCCGTTCAGCCTTTCCTGTTCAATCTGTTTTCCGATCCGGCGATCATTCGTGTGCCGGGAATTGTCCGCTGGCCGCTGGCTCAGCTTATCTCGCGGCGCCGTGCACCGGTGGCACGGGAAATCTATGCGCAGCTTGGGGGGCGTTCCCCTATCGGGGAGCTCACGGATCAACAAGCGGCAGCCCTGCAACAGCAGCTCGGCGGTGCGGAGCTTGGCGAGTGCCGGTGTTTCGTGGCGATGCGCTATTGGCATCCAAGGGCGGGAGAGACAGCCGCGGCCGTAAAAGCGTTCGGTGCCGATCGGGTGGTTCTGTTGCCGCTTTATCCGCAATACTCGACCACCACCACGGGCTCGTCGCTGAAAGAATGGGCTGAGGAAGCCGAAAAAGCAGGGCTCGACGTTCCCGCGGTCTCTGTGTGCTGTTACCCGCTTGATGAAGAGTTCATAGCGGCGCATGTGAAGCTTCTCAAAGACGCTTTGGCGGCTGCGCCGGATGTCACCAAGACCCGTGTGTTGTTCTCGGCCCATGGTCTGCCCAAGCGGGTTGTGGATGCAGGCGATCCTTATCAGGACCAGGTGGAACGAACCTCTCGCAAGATTGTTGAGGTGCTGGATCAGCCCGATCTTGATTGGAAAGTCAGCTATCAAAGCCGCGTGGGGCCGTTGGAATGGATTGGTCCGTCCACGGAAGCGTGTATCGATGAAGCGGGGGCGGAGGGCAAAGGGCTCATTGTGGTACCAGTGGCCTTTGTGTCGGAGCATTCCGAAACTCTGGTCGAGCTTGATATCGAATACAAAGAACTGGCCGATAAGGCCGGTGTGCCGTGGTATGTGCGGGCGCCTGCCCTGGCGACGGAGAACCATTTCATCGCAAGCCTTGCCCAGATCGTCAAAGACGCGGTATCGCGGAATGTGACCCTCGGACCTGCCTGTGGATTTACAGGTTGCAGTGATCGGTTTTCCCAATGCCCGGCAAGAGCCGGACGTATTGGCTAAGGTGGCGGGTATGGATTTTTTGGTGGACTACTATTTAGCGATCAAAGCGCTTCACATCATTGCTGTGATTGCTTGGATGGCGGGTATGCTGTATCTGCCGCGGCTGTTTGTCTATCACGCTGACGCGCCTGTCGGGTCCGAGCTGTCTGAGACCTTTAAGGTGATGGAAGAAAAACTTTTGCGGGTTATTATGTTACCCGCCATGCTGGCAAGCTGGGTTTTTGGTTTGATTCTGTCGTTCTTGTCGAATGTGGCGGCCTGGTCCGGGGGTTGGTTTCACACAAAATTATTGCTGCTGCTGGTGCTGACAGGCATTCACGGTTTCTTTGCCAAATTACGTAAGGATTTCGCTGCTGACCGGAATCAGCGGCCGGCTCGGTTCTTCCGTATCATCAACGAAGTACCGACCGTGCTGATGATTGGCATCGTGTTTTTGGTCATTCTGAAACCGTTTTAAGCATTCCAGCGAGAGGAAGCCCTTGTTTGGGGGGCCAAATCAGCTTATATGTGCAAAAGGGTGTCAGAATACCTCTCTAAAATGAGTTCTGCTCGTCCGGTCCGAGACCAGAGCCGCTGACAATCTGTCAAACTTTCATTCCTTTCAGATACCGCTAAGTCACCCGCGACCGGGAATAGCAGACAAAGCGGCCCTTTCAACCTCTTAACCCTTTAACGTTGCGATTACGAAGTCCAAGCCGATGACGGTTCACGAGATGAAATTGCAGGAGCTGAAGGCTAAAACGCCGACAGATCTGCTGGCCTTTGCCGAAGAGCTCGAAGTCGAAAACGCGAGCGCGATGCGCAAACAAGACATGATGTTTGCCATTCTGAAGCAGCTCGCTGAGAACGATGTTCAAATCACGGGTGGTGGCGTCCTCGAAGTTCTTCAAGACGGTTTTGGGTTTTTGCGGTCGCCGGAAGCGAATTATCTGCCGGGTCCGGACGACATCTATGTGTCGCCGAGCCAGATCCGGCGGTTTTCCCTGCGGACAGGGGATACGGTTGAAGGGCAGATCCGGTCACCGAAAGATGGCGAGCGTTATTTTGCGCTGCTGAAAGTGACGTCGATCAATTTCGAAGATCCGGAAAAGACGCGCCACAAAGTTCACTTCGACAATCTCACGCCGCTTTATCCCGAAGCGCGGATCAATATGGAAATTGAAGATCCGACGGTGAAGGATATGAGCGCCCGGGTCATCGATCTGGTGGCGCCGCTGGGCAAGGGACAGCGGGGCCTCATCGTGGCGCCGCCGCGCACCGGTAAGACGGTCCTGTTGCAGAACATTGCCCATTCCATCACCAGCAATCATCCCGAATGCTATTTGATCGTATTACTGATCGACGAACGCCCCGAAGAAGTCACCGATATGCAGCGGTCCGTGAAAGGCGAGGTGATTTCGTCCACCTTTGACGAGCCGGCGGCCCGTCACGTTCAAGTGGCGGAAATGGTGATCGAAAAAGCGAAGCGGTTGGTGGAACACGGCCGCGATGTGGTGATTTTGCTCGACTCCATCACGCGGCTCGGCCGTGCCTATAACACCGTGGTCCCATCCTCCGGCAAGGTGCTGACCGGCGGTGTTGACGCCAACGCCCTGCAGCGGCCCAAGCGGTTCTTCGGCGCGGCACGGAACATCGAAGAGGGCGGATCGTTAACGATCATCGCCACGGCGCTGATCGATACCGGCAGCCGCATGGATGAAGTCATCTTTGAAGAATTCAAGGGAACCGGTAACTCCGAGATTATTCTCGACCGCAAGGTGGCCGACAAACGGGTCTTCCCGTCGATCGACATCACCCGGTCCGGTACCCGGAAAGAGGAGCTGCTGGTCGAAAAAGGCACACTTCAGAAAATGTATGTGCTGCGCCGGATTCTCAATCCCATGGGAACCGTGGACGCGATCGAGTTCTTGTTGGATAAGCTCAAGACCAGCAAGACCAACGACGAATTCTTCGACAGCATGAACACGTAACACCGCATGGCCGGGCGCACTCGGTTACGGCGGTGGTGTGAATACGGTTCTAAGGAATGAGAACCGTGGCGCCTGTGGTTTTGCGCGCTTCTAAATCCTGATGGGCTTGGCGGGCATCTTTCAGGGAATAGCGCTGGCGCACGTCAATGGTCACAGCGCCTTTGGAGATGACGTCAATCACATCGCCGGCGGTTCTAGCAAGATCCTCGGCGGATTGCGTGTAATGGAAAAGAGTGGGCCGTGTTAAAAACAACGAGCCCTTCTGGGACAGCATGCCCACATCGACGGGCGGCACCGGACCTGATGCATTTCCGAACGACACCATAAGACCCCGGGGCCGCAAGCTGTCGAGCGACCCTTCCAGCGTATCCTTTCCCACGGAATCATAGACCACGGGAACGCCGGCACCGCCGGTCAATTCCTTGACCCGCGCCGGCACATCTTCTTCCCGATAGAGGATCGTGTGATGACAGCCGTTCTTTTGAGCCAGCTCGGCCTTTTCAGGGCTGCCGATAGTGCCGATCACTGTGGCACCTAAATGGTTTGCCCATTGACACATGATGAGGCCGACGCCTCCGGCGGCGGCGTGGATCAAAATGGGATCGCCGGATTTGACGTCATAGGTTTGGCGCAGAAGGTATTGCGCGGTCATACCTTTGAGCATCATGGCCGCGGCCACATCGTCGGAGATGCTGTCCGGCACTTTGACGACCCGGTCGGCGGCTACATTGGACGCTTCCGCATAAGCGCCCAGCGGGCCGGTGCCATAGGCGACGCGGTCGCCGACAGCTAACGCGGTAACGCCGTCACCTAACGCAACAACGATGCCACATGCCTCAAGTCCAATACCGGTCGGCAGGGGCAGGGGGTAGAGACCGGAACGGTGGTAGATGTCGATATAGTTGACGCCACAACTCAGATGCTTGATCTGAATTTCGCCGGGGGCCGGGTCGGGCAGGTCGATGGATTGCCATTTAAGGACCTCCGGCCCGCCCGCCTCCTCAATGCGAAACCCCAGCATCTTGCCGGCTTCAGCCTATTTCTTTGAATCACTCATAGTGATGGGTAGAGTTTTCTGAGTTTGATGCGGGCGTCTTGGTTTGTGAACTGCCAGTGCGCGATGCACCGGTTTTCATTGCGTGCGGTCGCCCATGCGTTCACGTCACGGGCAAGGTCTTCTTTGCTGCTGATACGTTCTTTCAGACACTGGCGCG
>JANQMY010000069.1 GCA_028279895.1 Alphaproteobacteria bacterium | reverse complement strand
ATCGGCGCGAGTATGGCGAATTCAATGGCCGACAACCCGCGAAGGTCCCGCCAAAAGGCGGCAAGTTTTGCGATCGTCATTGGACCAAGTCTCCAAAGGGTTCGTTGCGGAACACGGCGCTGGCGACCAACAGCCGGTTTTGGCCGGCCATGTTGGACATGCCGCCGCCAATGATCGGCAGCATCACCGGATAGGAATAGAAGACGCGCACAACGACCACGTCGCCTTCCTGCCCGGGATCGAAAACGAAGTTGGTTTGAAACTCGCCTTGCGGGTTGAGCGGTGGCGGCATCTGCACATTGCCGAACCCGTCAAAGGTGCGCACGTCGAATTCCATGCTGGCACCGCAATTGAGCATGAAGCCGACTTCATCGCAGATGGAATTCCTGAAATCCTGCTGGGAAAAGTTGGACGCTTGCGCTTGGCCGGTTCGGATATCCCGCGCCGCCTCGGCCACACCGTTTTCAAGCGTGAGGGTGGCGAAAAAAACCAGCATGGTTTCGATCAGCGCAAACAATAGGGCCAAGAAAGGGGTGGCCACGACGGCGAATTCGAGGCTGGCGATGCCGCGCTTGTCCTTACAATAGCGCCGGCCCATCCGGTGCAGTGGAAATAGGGTGCGCGCCCAGCGGCGCGGCGGTGCGTCCGCGCTGTCGATCGTCTGTCTCATTGTCTGTCTCTCTTCAGCTTCTTCGGCGACCAAGCCGGAATAGCCCCCATCCCGTGCCGTCGCTTGTCAGCCAAGTTGTCACGCACTCATCTTTCCTCAACAGCTCTCAACATTGTCCTTATACAAACGGTTCGAATTAGCGAAAATTTGAGGCGTCGCCTGATCGAAAAGGAATTTTCGAAAATTTTAAAGTTGGGAGATTGTTAACTTGCTGCACCCAGACTGCCTCGTGCGGGGGGTGATGTGCCATGGGGCGGCACAAAGTTTGAGTGAGGCAGTGAGAATCATGCGGCAGTTCTTCAGGAGTGCTGTGGCCGATCTCGGTTTACTCCGTACCGAGATCTTTGGAAAAAAATACGATACGCCGGCGACGGATTCGTTGTTTTCGCGTTGGCGCAGATGCAATCGCGCCAATGTGGCGATGATTTTCGGGCTAAGCTTGGTGCCGGTCATTTTGGCGGCCGGGTCTGCGATCGATGTATCGCGCGCCTTGGTCGTGCGATCACGGCTGTCCCAGGCCCTAGACGCAGCCGGCCTTGCCGTCGGCGGTACCATCGGCCTCACCGAGGCGCAAACCCAACAATTGGCGCAGAATTACTTCGATGCCAATTATCCTGCCGGCGCGTTAGGCGTGCCCGGCACGCTTTTTGTGTCCCAGTCCGGCAATATCGTGTCGCTGAGTGCCACCGCGACGCTCAATACGATGATCATGTCGATTGTCGGCATCGATACCATGACCGTGGGGTCGGCTGCTGAGATCACGCGGGAATCCCGCGGCCTTGAGGTGGCATTGGTGCTCGATAACACCGGCTCAATGTATTGGAATGGGAAGATCGGCGCCTTGCGGAATTCGGCGACCAGCCTGATCAACATTTTGTTCGGCGAAAACGCGTTTCCGGAAAACCTGAAGGTGTCTTTGGTGCCGTTTGTGACGTCGGTCAATATCAGGGCATCGAGCTTCGATATGGATTGGATGGACGTCAACGCCGCCGCCACCCATCACGGGGAAAACTTCGATGAGTCCGGTGGCGAGATTAATCACTTCGACTTGTTCGATGGCATTAGTAACACCCAGTGGAAGGGCTGTGTGGAACTCCGGGCGGCGCCTTACGACACCGAAGACACAGCGCCCGATATCGGCAATCCCGATACACTTTGGGTGCCTTATTTTTGGCCCGACGAGCCAAGCGGCTTTTCCGGGTACCACAACAGCTACCGTTCCGACGGGATCGGCGGGTCGCCTCAAGTGCGCCAAGCGAACGCGGCGAAGTACAATGGCTCCAGCGTTTCGATCGACGAATTTCCGTCCAGCACCCGCGGGCCTAACAAAAGCTGTCCGCAAACCCTGTTGCCCTTGACCAATGACCGCGACGATATTTTGGACAACATTTCCCAAATGCGGCCCTGGTTCAACAGCGGCACCAACATTGCGGCCGGTCTCGCTTGGGGATGGCGGATCTTATCGCCCACGCCGCCCTTCTCGGAAGGTGTCGCCTATGACGATGAAGATTGGCAAAAGGCGATTGTTCTGTTGACCGACGGCCGCAACGAGGTGGTGGCGCAATCGACGCACAACGTGTCCGATTATACGGGATACGGCTATCTGTCTCAGCAGCGCCTTGGCACCCAGGTTAATGAAACGGCGGTGACGCGGGTGAATGAGCGTGTCGCCGAAATGTGTACCAAGGTGAAGGCCCAAGGTATCCGCGTCTACACGATCACCTTCCAGCTATCCGATCCGGATGTGGAGGCGATCTTCGACGCCTGCGCGACTGATCCGGCCTTGCACTTCCGTTCGCCCACGAATGCGGAACTGGAACAGGCTTTCCAGGCTATCGCGCAAGACCTGAGCAATCTGCGTTTGAGTCAATAAGCGCAGCACGCAGGATACAAAAAAACCCCTTACCCGGGCGACCGGGTAAGGGGTTTTGTTTGTCTACAGATAAATGATTATCGCTGGCCGGATGCTTCCTTGCCGATATTCAGCTTGTTGCGGACTTGAGATTCCGCATCCACGAATTCCTGATTGAAATCGCCGGGGATGAGCGAGCGTTCGCAACGCGGGGCACAGGTGAAGCTGACCTGTCCGGCACCGCGGTAAAGCGTCATGTGGTGGGGCATGGTGGTTGTCACGCTGATCGGAACATCGGCGATCTTTTTATTTTGGGAGTCCAACGCAATCACATTAGTGGTGCCGAAGTTCCGCCCCAAAACGAACAACAAGTTACCCTTTTGCACCGACACATCGGCAATCGACGGGTTGCCGACGACAATCGTGGCGGCGTTCCGCTCCAACTCCAGCATGGTGGAATTGTCGATCGCAACGACGACCGCGCTGTGGCGCTCTTCATATTGGTCAAAATCGCTGAATTCGTCGATCATGCCGTCGGCCAGCGCCGGGCTGGTCAACACTGCGCCGCAGATCACCGAGCTGACCAAGCCCGCTGCGAGTCGGCCCGAAGGGGCCGGTCGTTTCCGACAGAGAGTTTTCATGCCTCGTCCTCACTTCAGATGGCGGCTGTGGATTGCGTCCGCGTCGCCGCTTTTGAGGCCAAGATGATGAGGATTCATGAACACTTTGCAAAAGTGAAGATTTGGATAAAAGGCCGTATTATTGCGGAATTGCCTGTGATCTTTTGACTCAAATTTTAAACAAATAAAAGACAAGTATTTATTATAAGTATATATAAAAATATAAGCGAAAACAGTCACTTAGTGTATGAATAGTTTCCCCTGTTAACACACTATTAGGATCTTTTACTTAGCCTGCAGAGAAAGATCGGGATGAGAAACATGCCGGTCTTACGAGACGGAACCTCTCATTTAGATAAGACGTCTTAGAAGCAGGAGGCAGAAATGACCAATCTAATCTCACAATTCTGGAGCGACCAATCGGGCGCGACCGCGATCGAGTACGGCTTGATCGCTGCGGGCATCGCTGTTGCCATTATCGGCACGGTCAACACGCTGGGTGGTGGCTTGAACACCCAGTTCGGTAACGTGAATACCAATCTGGGCGGCTAATCCCCCCGGCGGTTGGGCGGCGCGGCCCTCGGTGCGCCGCCCAAACCATCACGGTCAAGAACCGGCTGCAGCGTTGCGCAGCCGGTTTTTTCTTGGCCGCCGTCCCTGGGCCTTTAAGAGGACAGTAAGGGCGGTCCGTTAGGATAGCAGACGCGCCGGTCAGCCCCCGGTGGAGCGCCACGACAGAACAATGAAGTAGTTTTATGCCTGAACTTGCGTCGCCATTGACCCTTGCTGTTCTCACTATTTTTCCCGCCTGCATGCTTATTGCAGCGTTCACGGATATTGCGACCATGACGATTCCAAATCGTCTGTCGATTGCGTTGGTCGCAGGCTTTGTGGTGCTGGCGGTTCTCACCGGCATGCCCGTTAAGGAGTTCGGTATTCATCTGGCGGTTGGTTTTGGCGTGCTGGTTTTGGGCTTCGTGCTGTTCGCGCTCAATCTCTTAGGCGGTGGCGATGCCAAATTTGTCGCGGCAACCAGCCTATGGATGGGGGCGTCGGGTCTATTGCCCTTTTTTGTAACCTTTGCCGTGATCGGCGGATTGTTCGGCATTATGATTTTGTCGTTTCGACAACTGCCCTTGCCCTCGTTCTGTGTCAAATACGATTGGATCGCGCGGCTTCATGAGCCAAAGGGGGATATTCCCTACGGTGTGGCACTATCGATTGGTGGACTGATCGTTTTCCCACAAAGTGCATTGTTCGCGATGTCTGTCGCTTAATACTAAAAAGCGACAAATATAAGAAACTGTATTTTTAATCATCTGTGAATAAATAGTTGCGTGGCGAGGCCAGCGCCAATTATTCGCGCGCCTGCACACCAAAAAACTTGGGGCTTGTTTGGACCGGGATGGGGATTGGTCCAAGGCTGGGAAAGGTCAGGAGACCATGAGTGTAATGCGTATCCTCGTGCTCGGCATCGCTGTCGGCGCAGCCGGTGTTGCGGCATTTCTCGTCAACACCATGCTATCAGCAAACAACGGACCTGCGGTGGCAAGTGCCCCGCCACCGAACCTGTCGGTGACGGAAGTGCTTGTGGCAAGCCGTAATCTGAGCATCGGTCATGCGGTCGGATCAGGAGATCTGCGCTGGCAGGCGTGGCCTGAAGAGGCGCTGACGGCCAGCTACATCACCAAACGGCAAGCGCCGGAGGCCCGGCAGAAAAATGTCGGGGCAACGGTGCGCCAGCCCGTCTTGGCCGGTGAGCCGATCACCACGGCGAAAGTCATCCGTACAGAGAGTGCCGGGTTTATGGCGGCCCTGCTGGACCCAGGTATGCGTGCCGTTTCCGTCAAGATTTCGCCGGAAACCGGCGCGGGCGGTTTCATTCTCCCGAACGACCGGGTCGATGTGATTGTCACCCGCCGCACAGTCAATGAGAGCGGGTCGCGCGAAGGTTTTGAGAGCGAAACCATCCTCTACAATGTGCGTGTTTTGGCCATCGACCAAAACTTTCAAGAAGAGGACAACAAGCAAACGGCTGTCGGCCGCATTGCCACCCTGGAACTCACGCCGCAGCAGGCGGAGACAGTCGCGCTGGGCGAGGCGATGGGCGATTTGTCACTTATTTTGCGCAGCATTGCCGATATGGGCGGCGCGGACAGTGATCAGGCCAGCCGCAATACGGAAGAAGTCACGACGGCGGTGACAATGGTTCGCTACGGCGCTTCGTCGCGCATTCCAGTTGGGGGAGGTGCCCGGTGAGCGCTCTTTACAAAAACACAGCCACAACCGCGCTGACGCTTTTTCTCATTACCATTATGTTTTGCGGAACGGCATTGGCCCAGAGCGGTGTGAAGATCAATAACGGCAATGGTCCGCAAAGCCGCAAGATCGATTTGTCACTTAACAAGGCGACAATCATCGAGCTGCCGGTTGAAGCGCGGGACGTGCTGGTCTCGGACCCCGACATCGTCGATGCGGTCGTGCGGACGTCGCGGCGCACTTATCTGCTGGGCCGCAAGGTCGGACAGACCAATGCATTTTTCTTCGACGAAAGCGGTAACCAGATCCTCAGCCTAGAGATCAAGGTGGAGCGGGATTTGGCCGGCTTGGAGGCGATGTTCAGCCGCTTCATCCCGGACGGCCGCATCAAGGTCGAGGCGATTAATGACAACATTGTCTTAGGTGGCCTGGTGCCGAGCACGGCGGCCGCCGAACAAGCCCGTGAAATCGCGGCGCGTTACGTGGGCAATGAAGAACAAGTCATGTCCATGCTGACGGTCGAAGGCGAAGAGCAAGTCTTGTTGAAGGTGCGGGTTGCCGAAATGCAACGCACGCTGGCTAAGCAGCTCGGCGTGGATACGCAAGCGGCCTTTTCCGTTGGTGAAGTGGCCTTCGATCTGTTCACCGCCAACCCGTTCAGTCTGGTGGGTCAGCCGCTCAGCGCGGGCCGCCAAATTGCAAGCTTCACGCCGGGTGGTGGAGACCAATACGACGCCACCATCCGCGCATTGGAACGCACGGGTCTTTTGCGCACGCTGGCGGAACCGAACCTGACGGCGATTTCGGGCGAAAGCGCGAACTTCTTGGCCGGCGGTGAATTTCCGGTCCCCGCCTCGCGAGACCGGGACGGTAATGTGATTGTGGTCTTTAAGCCCTTTGGTGTTGGCCTCGGCTTCACCCCCGTGGTGCTGGGAGAGGGCCGCATTTCCCTAAAGGTTTCAACCGAAGTGAGCGAGCTGTCGAACGAAGGGGCGTTCACGCTGCAAGGGGGCGTCTTTATCGATCCCACCACCGGTCAGCTCACCCAAGGAACCGGTATTACCATTCCGGCCTTGAGCGTCCGCCGGGCCGAAACGACGGTTGAGTTGCCCAGTGGCGGCAGCATTGTGATGGCCGGCCTGTTGGAGGAATCCACCCGGTCGAACATTGACGGCATTCCGGGTGCCAAGGATTTGCCGGTGCTTGGCCAATTGTTCCGCAGCCGCGACTTCCAAAATTCGGAAACCGAACTTGTCGTCATTGTCACGCCCTATCTGGTGGGTGCGGTCAATGAAAAGCAACTGGCCAAACCGACCGATGGTTTCGCGCCTGCCTCGGATATCGAGACGGCACTGTTGGGACGTCTGAACGCCGTCTATGGCGTGGACAAGAAGGCGCCGCGCACGCGGACGCTTCAAGGTCCCGTCGGCTATATCCTGGATTAGGGAACGCAATCATGAAACAGAACCAAACAGTGACGATTAGGCGTGGCGTTGCCCTGGCTGTGGTGGCGGCGCTTGCCGCGTGTTCTCCGTTGAAAAACGGTCCCAAGCAAGCGATCAGTGTGGAAGAAGCACATCCGATCACGGTGGAATCGGAAGTGGTTTCGCTGATGGTGCCATTGGATGAAAACCCGGGAAGGCTGTCGCCGCAGGCTCGCGCCCAAGTGCGTGAATTTGTTGCCAGCTACAAAAGCCGCGGCCATGGCGCGTTCAGTATTACCACGCCGGGTGCGCAGGAGACACGCGCCCAAGCGGCACGCGTGGCCCGCGCCATCGATAAGCTCGCGGACGATTTAGGGGTTGCAGATTATTTGGTGACCCAGGCGTCATACACGCCGGAAGGCGGTCAAAGCAACGCCCCGATCATTTTGAGCTTCATGCGCTATGTGGCCACGGCCAGTGCGTGCGGCGATTGGTCGGACGACGCAGCGACATCTTACAGCAATACCCGCATGCCCAATTTCGGTTGCGCCACGCAAAACAATTTGGCAGCCATGGTGATCGACCCGCGTGATCTGCAAACCCCGCGCACCTTGGATCCGGCCGATGTGCAACGGCGCCAAAAAGTTGTCGAAGACTATCGTTCAGGGCAATCCACGGCTTCGGAACGCACCGAACAAGAATCCGGTCAAGTTAGTGAGGTGGAATAATGGCTAAGCCGGCACCGCAAGAACAGCCGATCGACGAAGAAGATATCGACGTCGAATTCGAAACGGATGAAGACGAGCTGGACCAAGAAGGTCTGGCCGACGAGGACAATTACGCGTCATTGCTTGAAAGTACGGACGAACCGGAAGAGCCGGAACTCAGTGCGATCGAGAATGACGCCGATTTGTCGTTGGAAGCGCGGCCGGTCCCGCGTATCACCATTCATGCCTATTGTAGCTCGCCCGAAACCGGCGTTGTGCTGCAGCGGGCGGCTTCCGACCGGCGTCTGACAAAAGCTCATGTCACCGTACATATGGGTGGACTGGCGGCGGCGATCGGTCAGTACAAACACGCGACCACGCCGAATTTGGTCATCGTCGAAGATCACAGCCACCATGAAGAGCTGTTCGCCAATCTGCTGAAGTTTGCGGAGGTCTGCGATCCTGCCACCAAAGTGATGGTGATCGGTAAGACCAACGATGTGGGCTTGTACCGGGAGCTGATCAAACAAGGCGTGAGCGAATATCTCGTTAGTCCGCTCACCCCGCTGCAGATCATTGCGTCTATTTCGTCCATCTATGTGGACCCGGCGGCGCCGCCTATTGGCCGCTCGATTGCCTTTGTGGGCGCGAAGGGCGGCGTCGGCTCCAGCACCATCGCCCATCATGTGGGCTGGTGTATGTCCGAAGGCTTGGAAGAAGACGTCACCCTGATCGATCTCGATATTCCCTTCGGTACGGCCGGCCTCGATTTCAATCAAGACGCGACGCAAGGCATTGCAGATGCGCTCACGTCGCCGGAGCGTTTGGACGACGTTTTGTTAGACCGCTTGCTGGTGAAGTGCACGGATCATCTCAGCCTGTTCGCGTCGCCCAGCGTGCTCGACCGTGACCTCGATCTCGACACGGAAACCTATGAAAGTGTGCTGGAGATTGTGCGCAACATGGTCCCGACCGTCGTGCTCGACGTGCCTCACATTTGGACCCCGTGGACCAAACACGTTTTGTTCACATCCGACGAGGTGATCCTCACCGCAACGCCCGATCTGGCGTCGTTACGCAATGTGAAGAACATCGTCGATCTTGTGAGAGCGGCCCGGCCCAATGATTCGCCGCCCCGTTTGGTCTTGAACCAAGTGGGTGTGCCGAAGCGTCCGGAAATTCCGGAGAAGGATTTCGCCGAAGCCACAGGCATCGAACCTTCGCTGATCATTCCGTTCGATGCCCAGTTGTTCGGCACGGCCGCGAATAACGGTCAGATGGTGACGGAGGTTGCTGGCAACAACAAGATCAAAGAGGGCTTGAAAAAACTCTCTTTCGATGTCAGCGGTCGCGAGCCGCCTGAAACCAAAAACAAAGGTCTTTTGTCCATGCTTGGCATTGGATGAAGGTAACGTAGTGCGCACATCGGATGTTCGGTAAAAGATCTAACGCAAGTCTGGCACATGAGATGCCGCGCCCGCCGGCGCCGGCCGCAAAACCGCCTCCGGCCGCGCCCGAACCCGCGCGCGTCAACGGCACATCGTCAGATGCCGGATCGCTCCCGTCCGACACCAAGATAGAAGAAGCGCCCAAAAAACCGAAACGGGCGGCGAAACCGGTGTCCGTACCGCCGCCACCGTCGGCCAAAGCGTCGCAAGACGCCGACATGTTGGCGATGGCGCAGAAGTCGGAAGAGTATTATGAGCTGAAACGGTCCGTGTTCGATGCGTTGATCGACACGATCGATTTGGCGCAATTGGCCCAACTCGACACAAAAAGCGCCGGCGAAGAAATCAAGGATATCGTTGCCGAGATAATCACGATCAAGAACGTCGTGCTATCGACCATCGAGCAAGATCAGTTGGTCGAAGACATCTGTAACGATGTATTGGGGTACGGTCCGTTGGAACCGTTGCTCGCTCGCGACGACATTGCGGACATTATGGTCAATGGCGCGGACCGCTGCTTCATCGAGGTGGGCGGGCGCATTCAGCTAACCCCCATTCGGTTTCGCGACAATGCGCAATTGATGAACATTTGCCAGCGGATCGTGAGCCAGATCGGCCGGCGGGTCGATGAATCGAGCCCGATATGCGACGCGCGTTTATTGGACGGCTCTCGCGTGAATGTGATTGCGCCGCCGCTGTCCATCGACGGGCCGGCGCTCACCATCCGGAAATTCAAGAAAGACAAGCTGACCCTTGAGAATCTGGTGAACTTCGATTCGATTACGCCGGAAGGTGCAAAGGTGCTCAGCATTATCGGCAATTGCCGCTGTAATGTGCTGATCTCCGGCGGTACCGGTTCGGGTAAGACCACCTTGCTGAATTGTCTCACCGCCTATATCGAGGCCGACGAGCGCGTGGTGACCTGCGAAGACGCCGCCGAGCTTCAATTGCAGCAGCCGCATGTGGTGCGGCTTGAAACCCGGCCGCCCAATCTGGAAGGCAAGGGCGAGATTACCATGCGGGACTTGGTCAAGAACTGTCTGCGCATGCGCCCGGAACGCATCATCGTGGGCGAGGTGCGCGGGTCAGAAGCTTTCGATTTGCTGCAGGCCATGAACACCGGCCACGACGGCAGTATGGGGACGCTGCACGCCAACAGTCCGCGCGAAGCGCTGAGCCGTTTGGAAAGCATGATCACCATGGGGGGCTACAACCTGCCGTCCAAAACCATCCGTGAAATGATTTGTGGCTCCATCGACGTCATTGTACAGGCGGCGCGTTTGCGGGACGGCTCGCGCCGTATCACCCACATCACCGAAGTGATCGGCACCGAAGGTGAGGTGATCATCACACAAGATTTGATGGTGTTCGACATCCAAGGCGAAGATGAATCGGGCCGGGTGATCGGGCGCCATAAATCCACGGGCATTGCGCGGCCGGCATTCTGGGACCGCGCGCGCTATTTCGGCAGGGACCAGGAACTCGCCGAAGCGCTGGATGCTGCCGCAGACTAGGGGGCTTTTGCTATGGATCCGACAGCTATCACAATCCTGGTCGCCGTGCTTGCCGCTTTGACGTTTGGCGGCGTGGGCTTCTTCGTGTTCGCGCCGGCGATGGAACGTCAGTCGCGGGTCAATCGGCGCGTCCAATCGGTGGTGCAGGGCCCGAACGCCGTAAAGTCGCGCAAGAAGCAAGACAGCGTCGATGTGACGGCGCAGCGTCGCAAAGCTGTCCAGGAAACCCTAAAAGATCTCGAAAAGCAGCAAAAAGAAAAGAAGAAGAAACAGACCCTGCGCCATCAGATCGAACAGGCGGGCCTCGATATCACGCCGCGCATGTTTCTTGTGCTGTCCGGCGTGTTCGGTCTGCTCTTCGGTTTTTTTATTCTCATGTCCGGTCAGCCGCCCTATGTGGCCCTGGGGGCCACCTTCGCCGCCGGTTTAGGGGTGCCGCGGTGGCTCCTGAGCTTTTTGACCGCGCGGCGTCAGAAGGCTTTTCTGGAAGAGTTTGCCAATGCACTTGACGTGATTGTGCGCGGCGTGAAAGCCGGTCTGCCGATCGGCGAGTGTCTAAAGATCATCGCCCGGGAAAGTGCGGAACCGGTCGGGTCGGAATTCACCGAGCTGGTCGAAGGCCAGAAAGTCGGCGTGTCCATGGAACAGGGCCTGCAGCGGATGTATGAGCGCATGCCGCTGGCGGAAGTGAACTTCTTTATGATCGTGCTGACGATCCAGCAGAAATCCGGTGGCAATCTGTCGGAAGCGCTCGGGAATTTGTCGAACGTGTTGCGCGCGCGGAAACTGATGCGCAGTAAGATTCAGGCCATGTCGTCGGAGGCCAAAGCGTCTGCG
>JANQMY010000041.1 GCA_028279895.1 Alphaproteobacteria bacterium | reverse complement strand
AGTGTTGCAGGGCCAAAGGGCACTAAAGGACGAAAGCGTCTCTATCTCCTGCGCAAGCGCACGCTTCGTAAAACGCCGCCGATGCAAAAGCGAAAAGGTGTAACCGCTGTGCAGGCCGTCTGCTCCCCCGGCATAGGTGCCGATGAGGTCGGGTTGTTCGGCGAATTCACCGAAAACAAAGCGATCCTCGTACTGATCGACCAGGGAACGGATCTGCCGGATGAACCCCATATTCTCCGGCCGGTTTGAATCATAAATATGATGCTGCAGCCGTTCCGCGTGTGCCCAATGGCCACCCTTCCGCTCATCGAGCGGGACGGCCGGATTGTCGCGAAGCTCGATGTCATGGAGGAACGAATTGGCCACGTCCAGACGGAAGCCGTCCACCCCCCGGTCCAGCCAAAACTTGAGCACGGCTAGCATCTCGTCGGCCACATCCGGGTTGGCCAAATTCAGCTTCGGTTGCTGCTTGAGAAACTTGTGGAAGTAATATTGGCGGCGTGCCGGATGGTACGACCAAGCCGGTCCACCGAAAACGCTCAGCCAATTGTTCGGCGGTGTACCGTCGAACTTGGGGTCCGCCCACACATACCAATCGTCTTTTCCGTTTCGCCGGCGAATGCTGTCCTGGAACCATGGATGCAGATCAGAGCTGTGGCTCAACACGTGGTCCAGGATAATGCGCAGCCCCCGGCTATGGGCCGCTTCGATAAAGCTGTCGAAGGCGGTCAGCGTTCCGTAATCTGACGATATCTCTCGGTAATCCGAAACATCGTAGCCGAAGTCTCGGTTTGGCGACGGATAGATGGGCGACAGCCACAGGGCATCGACTCCCAAGTCCGCAAGGTAAGGCAACCTGGCTTCAATGCCGGCTAGATCGCCGATACCGTCGCCGGTCGTGTCGCAGAAACTGCGCGGATAAATTTGGTAGACGACCGCGCTTTGCCACCAGGGGGTTTTGCCGCCGGTCATCTTGCCGGCGTTAGCGTATGTCTTCGGTGCTGCTCACGATATGGGTGACCAAACCGTAATCTCGGGCTTCCTCTGCCGTCATCCAGAAATTCCGGTCGGTGTCTTCAATCACTTTTTCCAAAGACTGGCCGGTCTCTTTCGCGATAATCTTATTCAGGCGCTCGCGCATTTTGATGATTTCTTTGGCTTCGATCGAGATGTCCGACGCAGGGCCGCCCACACCGCCAAGCGGTTGGTGCAGCAAAAAGCGCGTATTGGGCAAACAGTAGCGACGGTCTTTGTGGGCACCCAAGAAGATATGGGCCCCGGCGCTGGCCACCCAGCCCGTGCCGATCATGCGCACTTTCGGCTTGATGAAACCAATCACATCGTGGATCGCATCCGCCGATTCTACGTGGCCGCCCGGCGAATTGACGACCATTCGAATGTCGTCATCATTCTCATGGGCGAACGCCAGCAAGGTTGCTACCGTCGCTTCCGAGACTTTCTGATTGATTTCACCGAAAATCAGGATGGTGCGCGCCTTAAAGAGCGACTGCGCCACCATGGGCGGGGCTTTTTTGTCTTCCGACTTTTCTTCGCCGTTTTCCGGTTCGTCGTCTAGATGGACCACAGGTCACTCCTTCCCATCGTAATGTGCTGGTGGGCTTACATACCGGTCGACGCCGTGAGTCGGCACGACTTGGCGGCCGATTAAGCCCCGCTTTTCCAAGAATTTAGCCGCTGGGCGGTAAATCAGGAATGAAAATCGGACCCCCCTCTTAATCCAAGGAGACGACGGATGACAAGACATCTCCGATTTCGTCATGGATCACAAGGTCGGCCAGACCGTCTTGGTCGGTTTCTTCACGGTTAATGATAACCAGTTTAGCCCCCATGCGCTTGGCCAAAGTGGGGAATCCGGCCGCCGGATATACCACCAGCGACGATCCGATGGCGAGAAACAAATCACACGCCAAGGTAGCTTCTTGGGCCAGCTCCATCTCCACTTCCGGCATGGCCTGGCCAAAAGAGATGGTCGCCGCCTTCAGCAGGCCGCCGCAAGCCGGACAGGGCGCGATTTCCCCTTTGTCCAGAAATGGCACGCGCAGGACCTCAAAATCATAGGGTTTGTCGCAGGACAGGCACTTGGCATAGGTGGCGTTGCCATGCAGCTCAATCACTTTGGCGCGCGGCACGCCCGAATCCTGATGAAGATTGTCCACATTTTGGGTGATCACATGGGACACCGTGCCCTGTTCCACCAATTTGGCAATCGCAAAATGTCCCTTATTCGGACTGGCGCCGGACATCATGTCCTCATTACCGAATTTGCGGCGCCAGGCCTCGCGCCGCGCGGATTCACTGTTTACGAAGTCATCGAAATAGATCGGCTGCATTTTGGACCAGACCCCGCCAGGGCTGCGAAAGTCCGGAATGCCGGATTCGGTGGAAACGCCCGCACCGGTAAAGACCACCGCATTCGTCGACTCATCCAGCAACTGCCTTAAATTGTCATACATATTTGCCCCGAAATAGTGATGCGCCTTTGGCGCAAAGCCATGGCATAATTCGGCCTCAAGTCCATCGTAGTGTACAATTGAAATATGGGGAACCGTACGTTCCCCAAGATGGAGGACAGTTATGACGAAACGGCGTCTGGGTAGGGTCGGCACCACTTTGGTTGCCGCTGCCTTGTTTGTTTCAACGGGTGCATTCAGCGCTGCCAATGCGGGCGGCTATGGCTACGGCGGCGGGTACGGGTATGGCCACCACGGCTACAGTGTCGGGTTCGGCTATTCCAAATACCGCAGCCACGGCCGTTACTATCGCGGTCACCACAAGCATCATAGGCACTATGGGCGGTCCCGTTCCAACGCGGCGATCATCGTTCCGACGATCGCCATTGGCGTCGGCGCCCTGCTGTACCTACACCATCAAAACCGGAAAGACCGCCGCGCCCACCACCATCATCATCACCACCATGGGTGTGCACATCCGGCATGCGGCTACGGACCGGCATCGACGCCGGCCCCGGTTCCAGGCTCGGTCGATGACCGTTTGGCAGGCGGGCCGACAGCCGCCCGCAACTCAGTGTCGAATGGTCTGGTGGCCCCGAAGAAATCCACCGACAGCCCGCTGGTGGCGAGTAGCGCGCCTTGTAAACCGGTCAACAGTACGCAACGGGGTGCCAACGGCCGCCTGCTGCACTATCAAGCCATGCTGTGCTACCACACCAACGGCACGGCCTTCATCAAACCGGGATCTATGACGCAGGTATCGGCCTTGCGTTAAGCGGCGGCAGTGCTTTCCGGCCAGGCGGTCTCGGACTCTTCCTCGTCGGCCGTTTCTTCGACACGCTCGCGCTCGAAGATCTCTTCCGGTTCTTCCTCCGCCACCTCATCGACGATGCGGTCCTGTCGCTGCTGCATCAGCGTGGCATAAAATGCCGCAAAGCCGGTAACGAGGTGGTTGATGCCGAACAGCAGCCCCAACACCCAGAAGGACGTGGTCGGAAGCCCAGCATAGACGAGGCTGCCCATCAGGACCGTCATAAGCCCCGAGATCAAATACCACGTCCAGCCCGGGCGCGACGTGAAAGCAAAAGAGACCATCACCTTTGCAGCCCCTTCCGCCATCAGCAACGCTGCGATGGGCATCACCAGGCCCAGAATATCCGTATAAGGATTATTCAGAATCAGCCCGCCCATAAGCACGTTGAGCGTCGCCAGGGTCATCAACAACACCAGCGCCCAGCCCTGCTGTGACGAATAGGCATGGAAAAATTGAATGGTGCCGATCAACAGAAACAACCAGCCCACATAATGGTCGAAGAAAGGCGCATAAACATGGGGTGCGACGATGCAAAACAGCCCCGAGAAGAAAAAGAGCAAGCCTAGAAACACCGTAAACTCGGCCGCCCGATCGGACGTCGTCGCTGTGTTATTCATAAGAGGCCCCTCACACACCCTGAACCGGGTTTTCGGCACGGTGCCAGCCGGCACGCTTACATCTGGTGGGAGGAAGCATACGAAGAAGTCTTAGCAACTCCTTTAACGCGCGGCGGCGGGACGTGTCTCACATTGGGACGGTTCTTGGATTAGGATAGGCATTTCCAATCTGATTCACGTCTAAAACAGATGATTAAGGAGCGATCCTTGGCGAAGAGAAAGAAGCCGTCCACGCCGACGCCACCCCCCATTACCCCCCTCTCCGATGCGAAGTACAAATCAACCCTGCGGGAAATCCAGATGGAACTGGTGAAGCTGCAGCGCCATGTGATCAAAAAGGGCGAAAAAATCCTGGTGATTTTCGAGGGCCGCGACGGCGCCGGCAAAGACGGCATCATCAAGCGTATGACCGAACATATGAGCCCCCGCGACACGCGCATTATAGCCCTGGGCAAACCGTCGGACCGGGACCGTAAGTCATGGTACTTCCAGCGCTACGTCCCCCATCTGCCTGTGGAAGAGGAAATCGTGATCTTCAACCGCAGTTGGTACAACCGCGCCGGTGTCGAGCCGGTCATGGGGTTCTGCACCGAGGAACAAACTGAAGAATTTCTGAACAATGTGCCGCGCTTTGAAGCCATGTTGCGGCAGTCGGGCATCCAAGTGATCAAGTATTATTTGGACATCACCCGCAAAGAACAAAGCCACCGGCTTAATCAACGTCTGACTGATCCTTTGAAACACTGGAAAACCAGCCCGATCGACCGCGCAGCCCTCAAGAAATGGGACGAGTACACCAGAGTGCGGGATGAGATGTTTGCAAGAACCCATCACGCCCTGGCACCGTGGCATGTGGTGCGCGCCGACAATAAACGGGTGGCCCGGATCAACCTCTTAAAGCATTTTCTCGGCTTGATGGCCTATCCGGGCAAGGACAGACACCTGGCACATCCTGACCCCTTGATCGTCTTCCCCTACAGCGAAGCCCATTTGGAGATGGGGATGATTGCGACCTGATCCGAAAAGCTGCGCTGTAGCGTTTCCAGGTGAAGTGCCAAAATCCGATATTGGCGGTTCACCGCCCAAAGTCTATTGGCGGAAACGCCCTAAAACCAAGACTTAGGGCACTTTTGTGTTTCTATGAAAACCAAAAATGCCGTAGCAGGCTGCTGAAAAAGTCTTTTTCATCCTTCGAGACGGGCCTGTCGGCCCTCCTCAGGATGAGGAAAACAAACAAAAAACCTCATGGTGAGGAGGCGCGATAGCGCCGTCTCGAACCATGGATTCCCAAGACCATGACTTTTTCAGCAAGCTGCTAGGCCGGTGTCGACGTCAGCGGCATGGGCGAGAGCCCCAGCCGGTCGAACAATTGTGAGTCCCGCTCTTTGCCGGGGTTCTTGGTGGTGAGCAGCTTATCGCCCACAAAGATCGAATTTGCGCCCGCCAAAAAGGCAAGTGCTTGGAGCTCGTCGCTCATATGTTCGCGCCCGGCCGATAAGCGCACCATCGATTTCGGCATGAGAATGCGAGCCAGAGCAATTGTCCGAATGAAAGACAGGGCATCCGCATCGTCTTGCTGCGCCAAAGGCGTGCCGTCGATTTTCATCAGCATGTTGATCGGCACACTTTCCGGGTGCGGATCGAGATTGGCCAGCGTGACCAGCATGGAAACACGATCGCCGTCTTGCTCGCCCATGCCCAAAATACCGCCGCAGCACACCTTCATGCCAGCTTCGCGAACGTTTTGCAGGGTTTCCAATCGATCGTCGAAGGTTCGTGTGGTGATGATTTGATCGTAATAATCGCGCGAAGTATCGATATTGTGGTTGTAATAGTCCAGCCCGGCATCTGCCAATCGTTGGGCTTGGGTGTCGGTCAGCATGCCTAAGGTCATGCAGGTCTCGAGACCCATGTCGCGCACCTGGCTTACCATGTCGCACAGGTCATCCATATCCCGGTCTTTGGGCGACCGCCATGCCGCCCCCATGCAATAGCGTGTGGCGCCCCCTTCCTTCGCCCGGCGTGCGCCATCCAATACTTCGTCCACATCCATCAGCTTGGTGGCTTCGACGCCCGTATCGAAATGCGAGCTCTGGGAGCAATAGGAACAATCCTCCGGGCAGCCGCCTGTTTTGATGGAGAGCAGGGTGGAGACCTGAACTTCGTTTGCATCGAAGAACTGCCGGTGCACCGTTTGCGCTTCGAAAATGAGGTCGTTGAAGGGCTGGCCGAAAATGGCCTGCGCTTTTTCCAGTTTCCAGTCATGGCGCAGAGCGGTTTTCTGAGTGCCGTGCATGTCTCTTCTTTCTTGTGCGTCATTTGCCCGATTTGAGCCGCATCCTACGGAAAATCCCGGTGCTTGCAACAGGCGGGCACGCGCATCGCACGGAAATCTTCATGAAGATGCAACCGGCCTGTCACGGAGGCGTCACGCCGGGGGGGTATCTCAAACCCCTATCCAGAGCCCGCCTTCGCGGCCCCGGATGCGTATTATTCGGGGTCGCGTCTCTCTCCTAAATCGTAATGAGCTGCTATTGGTGAAGCTACCGGAAATCGCCGGTGGTTATGCGCAATTGCACCCTGAGCCTTCGAAGGGTTCGGGGGCGACCGGCTCTCCTGACCGGAGTGCGCCTTTCACCACTTCAACCGCCAAGTCATCGGGCATACGGTGGATCGGCGGATAGGTCCCGAACCAGTCGAGATACAGGTTTGAGAGCGTCTCCAGGTCGTCCGGCAGGGTTGGCAGCACTAATGCTGCGTTGTCCATAGCCCACTCCGTTCAAGCACATCAACTGGACGACGGTTCGCCTTTTAGCCAGTTGACGTCGGCTCGTCGCGTGAAGATTCTTTCGGCAGCCAGCGCTCGTAAATGTCGACACATTCAAAGAACGCAATCACGGTGCGGCCGCCTTGCCGCGACCGAAAGGCCGCTTGTTTGCCATATGACGCGCAATGATCGTTCGCAACTCTGATTGCGTGGTTCACACTGTGAAACCGGGTGTTGTACTCAACTGTGACGCCTGACTCATCTGACTTGAGCGCATCAGGCTGAAATCCGTGTGAGCAGCTCGCAAGAAAAAGCGCGACTACAGGCACTGCGATACGGGATCCCACCACCATCATTCACTCCTACTTTTTATGAATGAATAATGGCACATTTGAACGGGGTTGTAACTTTCCTTTCGTACTCTCCGAATCATTGGAATCACCTATAGTAGTGGGGTTTCGAGCCGCATTCGGCTCGCCCATTGGGGCAAGACCCAGGAAATAGCCGATTTGGCCAATTTGAAGTCGATAGCAGTGGCGCCGCAGCTCCTAAAACCCCTGGAATTCCGGGACTCTGTGTCCATCACGGTAGAAGACGGCATTGACGGCGACGCGCGCGGGCAAAATGCGGGACGACAGGTCACACTGTTGTTTGAACAGGACTGGCTTGCGGCCTGCGATGAGATAAAGGCAGAATTGCCTTGGCAAAGCCGCCGGGCCAATTTTTTGGTTAACGGCGCCGACAATCCACAATCGGTCGGCGCCAAGATTATGATCGGTGATGTGATCTTGGAAGTGATGGAAGAAACAAAGCCCTGCCAATTGATGGAACGTGTCGCGCCGGGTTTACGCAGGGCTTTGGAACCGGACTGGCGGGGTGGCGTATGTTGCCGTGTCGTGCGGGGCGGCCGCGTAAAGCAAGGCGATAGAGTGGACATCGAACTTCCCGCATGAAGACGTCGATTTTTCAACGCGTGGCTTTCGGTCTCGCCTGCGCATTGCTTCTGGTGCTGTCGGGATGTGACAACAATCCGTATCCCGCCGCGGATTCCAAGGAAAAAATTCTGTACACGTCGTTCCGCGAAGCACCGCGAACGCTTGACCCCGCGGTGGCTTACACCACGTCCTCACATCAGTTTACCGGTGTGATTTACCCGACCATGTTGGAGTATCACTATCTCAAGCGTCCCTATCAGTTGACGTCGAGTTTGGCCAAAAGCGTGCCTTCCGCGGAAGTGCTGCCCAATGGTCATGTAAGATACCGGTTCGAAATGCGTGAAGGGGCGATGTTCCAAAAGGACGTCTGCTTCGAAAAGCTTGCGGGGGTGGAACACCGGGAAATTGTCGCCACGGATGTGGTGTTTCAGTTGAAACGGGTGGCTGACCCGACCATTAACAGTCCGGTTATCAGCGTGTTTTCGAAGATTGCCGGGTTCGAAGAATTTACCGAGGCACTGACCAAGGCGCGCGAAGCGGACCCGTCCTTGCTGTCTCGGCGTATTACGGAGCAATACGAAGCGGCAGGCGATATCGACGGGCTGAAAACGCCAACGCGGCACACACTGGAAGTGACGCTCAAGGAACCCTATCCGCAGATCCTCTATTGGTTCGCCATGCAGTTTACCTCGCCCGTTCCGTGGGAAGCGGTCGAATACTATGACGGCCAAGAGGGGCGGGCGCATTTGCGCGATCATCCGGTGGGGGGCGGTCCTTACCGGTTGGCCGTCTATGACAAGCAGTTCCGCGTTGTGCTGGAACGGAACCCGGATTGGTGGGGAGCGGACCCGGCCCATATCGGCGCGCCGGGCACGGTCTATCCCTCCGAGGGTGAACCGGGTGACGAAGCGCGCGGCGCGCTGAACCCCGATTATGTGGGGCGTCCCGTCCCATTTATCGGCCGGGTTGAATTCCGCCGCGAAAAAGAAGCCATCCCCAATTTCGGTAAGTTTCTGCAAGGCTACTACGATTATTCGGGCATCATCCAGGAGAGCTTCGATCAGGTGATCAAGAACGATCAGCTGTCTGAGGAAATGGTCGAGCAGGGCGTGCGGCTCGAAAAGACGGTCTCGCCGGACATCTTTTACATCGGTTTCAATATGGATGATCCGAAAGTGGGTCATGCCGCCGGCGAGCGTGGGCGCAAACTGCGCCAGGCGATGAGCCTGGCCGTCGATATGGAAGAGTTCAAACGCATCTTCACAAATGGCCGCGGTGTGTTGGCCTATTCGCCCATTCCACCCGGCGTGTATGGCTATGAGGAGGAATTTGAGAATCCCTTCCGCCAGCTGGACCGGGAGAAAGCAAAACAATTGCTTGAGGAGGCCGGTTATCCCGGGGGTATCAATCCCGAGACGGGACAGCCGGTGCGGCTCACCTATGACACATCGAACACCACGTCACGTGGTCTTCTACAGTCTCAGTTTTTTGTTGATGCGTGGCGCACGATCGGCATCGATGTGGAAATCGCGGCGACGAACTACAATCAGTTCCAAGAAAAAGTGAGAAACGGTGCCTATCAGATTTTCACCTGGGGCTGGGTGGCCGACTATCCTGATGCGGAAAACTTTCTGTTCCTCTTGGAAAGCGGCCAGGCACGGTCCGTCAGCGACGGTCCGAATACGGCCAACTTTCAGAATGCGCGGTATGATGCGCTTTTCAAACAGATGAAGTCACGCGAAAACGACGAAACCCGGCTTAAAGTCATCCGCCAGATGAAAGACATTCTGGTGGAGGAGCGCCCATGGATCGAAATGTTTTCGCGCGAAAATTACATCCTGTATCACGGCTGGATGAAGAACGTGAAACCGTTCGGTATGTCGGTGCCGTTCTACAAATACTGGGATATTGACGCGGACCTCAGGGCGGAAAACCGCGCGGCCTGGAACAAACCCATTCTGTGGCCGATCTACGTAATTATCGCGTTGTTTGTCGCTGTCTTGGTGCCGGGTATCCGGACCTTCTATCGGGAGAGGCAATAGTCATGCTGGCTTATATTGTGCGGCGCGTGGGCTATGGCTTCCTTACGGTTCTGGGCGTTCTGTTTTTCCTTTTCATCTTGTTTTTCGCCGTGACCGATCCGGACGATATTGCGCGCAAAGCGGTGGGAGAGCGTGCGCCGCCGGAAGTGTACGAGCAATGGAAGGAAAACAAGGGCTACAACAAACCGCTTCTGTTGAATGCTGAACACAGTCTGTTTTCCATCCAACGGTATTCCGACACGCTGCTGGTGGATCACTATTGGCGTATGCTGACATTCAATTTCGGCAACAGCGATGCCGATGACGCACCCATTTCGAAACGGATCGCCGAAGGAGCAGGGCCCAGCCTATTTCTCACGGTCCCGCTGTTCCTAAGTGGCATGGCCGTCGCGGTGATGGTTTCCTTGTTTGTGTCTTTTTTCCGGGAAACCTATATCGACCGCATGGCGCTCATCCTGTGCATGCTGGCCATGAGCGTCACGATCTTGCTGTACATCATTGGCGGTCAGTTCTTGATCGGCAAGGTGTTGCATTGGTTCCCCATTTCTGGGTTCGATCCGGACCCGACGATTGTCTATAAGTTTTTGCTCCTGCCCATTCTGGTCGGATTGGTGAACGGGCTTGGCGCCGACGTTCGGTTTTACCGCACCGTCTTCGTTGAAGAGACCACCAAAGACTATGTGCGCACCGCCCGTGCCAAAGGGGCGGGCGAGATTCGGGTCATGGGCAATCATGTTCTCCGGAATGCGCTTATTCCTATTCTCACGCAAATCGTGGTGGCAATTCCGTTTCTATTTACGGGATCGCTGCTTCTGGAATCTTTCTTCGGCATCCCGGGCCTGGGGTCGCTGACGATCGATGCCATCTTCGGCAATGATTTCGCCACTCTTCGCACCATGGTGTATATCGGCGCGTTGCTGTTCGTCACCGGTCAGATCCTGACCGATATCAGCTACACCATCGCTGATCCAAGAATTAGGCTGGAGTAGACGCGATGCTGCTTTCAAACCTCTTGGTCGTTGTGATCCTCGGATTGGTTGCCGGCGCGATCGTCTATGTCCGCCGGAACCGTTTGTGGCGCGAAGCCGCTGAAGCGTTGTGGAAACGGCGCCCGATCGCCGTCACCGTCATCGGGCTTTATTTCGTGGTTGCCATTCTCGATAGCATATCTTGGGTGGGCGGCATCGACCCCGAAAAGACCCAAGACATTGTGGCCCTGTCAAAGCCCAGGTCTGTAATCGATCGCATCTTTTCTCCGGAAACGACCCGCGAACGCAGCTATTCCGCGCCTTTTGCCAGTGAAGAGTTTTACGGCGGGGCGCCGCTCGCCCATCCCGGCAGTCATTGGCTGGGGACCGATAAGCTGGGCCGGGATGTGCTGTACCTTGCTTTCAAAGGCGTGAAAGTGGCCTTATTGGTCGGTGGGCTGACGAGTTTGATCGTCATTCCTTTGGCTTTGCTGTTTGGCGTGTCCGCCGGCTATTTCGGGGGGCGCTTGGACGATTTCGTCTTCTTTGTCATGTCAACTTTGGCGTCTATTCCCGGCATCTTACTGCTGATTGCGCTTATCACCGCGCTGGGCAAAGGAACGCTCCAAGTCTGTGTGGCGTTGGGAGTGACAAGCTGGGTGTCCTTCAGCCGTCTTGCGCGCGCGGAAACCCTAAAACTGCGCGAGGCGGATTATGTGCAAGCGGCCCGTGCGCTCGGCGTGTCGGATTTCAGGATTATCATGCGTCACATCCTGCCGAACCTGTCGCATTTGATGGTAATCACTTTTGCGTTGCTGTTCACCGCGATGGTGCTGTCCGAAACCATTCTGGCCTATTTGGGGATCGGCGTGGACGGCAGCTGGGGGCAGATGATCGATCAGGCGCGCGATGAGCTGTCGCGGGATCCGATCATCTGGTGGAACCTGTTCGGCGCGTCCGCGGCCCTATTCATTCTTGTGCTCAGCGTTAACTTGGCGGGCGACGCCGTGCGGGACATTCTCGATCCCCGAACCCTGAGGGAGCGTGAATGAGCGACATCATCCTGGACGTTCAAAACCTCCGCACGTCATTTCCCAATTCGGGCGGCCGCGTAGCCGTAGTGGAGGACATTTCCTTTCAGATCAAGAAAGGTGAAGTGTTGGCATTGGTGGGCGAATCCGGTTGCGGCAAGTCCATATCCGCCATGTCGATCATGCGGCTGGTGCCGAAGCCGGGTCTTGTGGAGCCGACTTCCCGATTGATGTTCGAAGGGCGCAATTTGCTCGATCTCGACGTACCGGAAATGCGCAAAGTGCGCGGCGGCGATATTGGGATGATCTTTCAGGAACCCATGTCGAGCTTAAATCCGGTGCAGACCGTCGGGGCACAGGTGGTAGAGGCGATTTTGCTGCACGTCGACACCACCAAAGAGGACGCGCGCCAACGCACCATCGACCTTTTCAAGCGTGTCGGCATTCCGGACCCGGCTGAACGATTCGACGCGTTTCCCCATCAACTATCCGGCGGGCTGAAACAGCGGGTGGTCATCGCCATGGCGATTGCCATGCGGCCGAAAATATTGATTGCCGATGAGCCCACCACGGCGCTTGATGTGACCATCCAAGCGCAGATCATCGATTTGCTGCGGGAGCTTCAAAGCGAGTTGGAGACGAGCATTCTGCTGATCACCCACGATCTTGCCGTGGTGAACGAGCTGGCCGACCGCATCGCCGTGATGTATGCGGGCCGTCTGGTGGAAACGGCAACGCGGCAGGATCTTTTTCAGCATGCGGCCCATCCCTATACCCAAGGCTTGTTGCGTGCCATTCCCGGCTTGGCCAAGAAAGGCGAGCGGCTGCATGAGATAGAAGGCGTGGTACCGCCGCCTCATGAATGGCCGATCGGCTGCCGTTTTGCATCGCGCTGTCCCATACGATTGCCGCATTGTGCGGACCAACCGGCACCGGAGGTCGTCAATAAGGAAAGCCATGTCACTTTTTGTCATGCGCTGAACGCCGAGGTGACCTCATGAATGCCGCGTCGGGAGCTCCCTTCGTGCGCGTGGTTGGGCTGAAAACCTGGTTTCCGATCCGCAAAGGGGTGTTCCGCAAGACTGTCGGTCACGTGCGCGCCGTGGACGGCGTCGACTTCGACATTGAAAAAGGCACCACGCTTGCCTTGGTCGGTGAGTCCGGTTGCGGCAAGACGACCGTGGGCAAAACGATCCTACGGTTGATTGAACCGACCGACGGCACCGTTCAATTTGACGGTAAAGAACTGACATCGCTGTCGAGCGATGAGCTTTTGCCGCTGCGGCGGCGCATGCAGTTGGTGTTCCAAGACCCGGCATCATCGCTCGATCCCCGTATGCTGGTCCGCGATGCCATCGCGGAGGGGATCCATTCGTTCCGTATCGAGACGGAGTACGACGCGGTTACGGCCCGCGTTGCCGAATATATGAAACTGGTGCAGTTGGACCCGGAACAGATGTGGCGCTATCCCCACGAATTTTCCGGCGGGCAACGCCAGCGGATTTGCATTGCGCGCGCTTTGGCGGTGGACCCGGACTTTATCGTATTCGACGAATCGATCTCTGCACTGGATGTGTCTATCCAGGCGCAAATCCTCAACCTTCTGAACGATTTGCAGGATCGTCTTGGGCTCACCTATCTGTTCATCACCCACGATCTCAGCGTGGTGAGGTATCTAGCCGACCGTGTGGCGGTCATGTATGTGGGCCAACTGGTGGAAGAGGGGCCGACCGAAGAGCTGTTTGCCGATCCGCAACACCCCTACACCGAAGCATTACTGAAATCGATCCCGTCGGTGAATCCGGATGAACGCTCGGCCCGGGTTGAAGCGATTGGCGATGTGCCAAGCCCTTCGAACCCGCCGCCGGGGTGCCGTTTTGCGGCCCGCTGCCCGAAAGTGTTCGACCGGTGTCACGGCGAGCAGCCGTCTCTTTACCCCCTACCTCAGCGGTTGAGCCGCTGTTTCCTCGCGGAGGAAGCCCCCACGTCGTCCTAAAAGGAAAACATAATGGCCGACACGTTTCCCGGCGTTATCGCCTTCGCCTTCATGGCCATGATGCTGTATCTGGGCGCTCTCATTCGCATGCGTGTCCCGGCCGTCCAGCGTTTTCTCATACCGGCCAGTATCGTCGGCGGGGCAATCGGCTTCGTGTTGATCAATACCGGCCTGTCCTTCGGCTACACATCGGACGACTTTGTCGCGTTCACGTTTCACTTCTTTACACTGAGCTTTATGTCGCTGGTGCTGACCGGCAGTCCCGCCGGCCATTCCTCGGGGACCGGCTATTTGCGGGGCGGGTTTTGGTTGGCCATGTTGTGGACCATGAGCTTGGTGATGCAAGCCATGATCGGCCTCGGCATTGTGCTGGCCTACAATCAAACAGCCGCCGACTCGGTCAGCCCCTATCTCGGCATGATCGTCGCTCATGGCTTTACGCAGGGGCCGGGTCAGGCGTTGGCTTTGGGGTCAATCTGGCAGACAAACTTTGCGATCGACAATGCGGCCAGCACCGGCCTGGTCTATGCGTCGTTTGGTTTTGTTGTGTCGTTTCTCGTGGGCGTGCCGGTTGCCCGGCTGATCATCAGCCGTGGATTGAACAACAACAAAAAGGCGGAACTGGCGAAAGAGTTTCTTGAGGGGGTATACGAACGGGCGGCGCGGCCGCCATCGGGCAGGTTGATCACCCATCCCAGCAATCTGGAATCCGCTGCTTTTCATATCGGGCTGTTGGGATTGGCGTATGTTCTCACCTATGCTTGGCTTTCTTATGTGCAGACCCTTTTAGACGGCGTGACCATAGGGGATGTGCCGGTCGATCTCTTTGTTTCGTTCGATCTTTTCTTCGTACACGGATTGATAACCTGTGCCATCATACGAGCGGTGATCGATTATTTCGATTGGGGGCAATATATTGATGACGACACCCAACGCATGATTACGGGAACCGCCGTGGACTTGATGGTGGTGGGAACTTTGATGAGCATAAAGGTGGCCGTTGTGGCGGCCCTCTTCGTGCCGATCATGTTGACCACGCTGTTGGTCACATTGGCCACCATTGCCTTGTGTTTTGCTTTGAGCCGCACGGGCGGTCAGTATGGGTATGAACGGGCGCTGACGTCTTTTGGATGTTGCTGTGGCTCGACCGGCACCGGGTTGCTGCTGCTGCGCATGCTGGACCCGGATTTCCGCACGCCCGTGGCAAAAGAACTTGCTTACTTCAACATCATCATCTTGGTCACCACGGCGCACATCCTTATCGGTATTGCGCCGATACTCCCTGGTTTGAACTTGTGGACGGTGGCCGCTGTTTACGGCGCGACCTTCGTTGTCGCCGGGGTGGCGACTCAGCTTGTGCGCCCGGAAGCACGCCCCGAGGGATAGGGAAGAGCGTGGGTGTCGTCGCTGTGTGACGTAATTGGTTCTATTTCATCGTTCGCCGCTCTAGAATGACAATCCCCGGTCGCGCGGCTCGTGTGAAGTAACGGCAGGAGCATGCCGCGGCCACAAACCCAACCGAGGTGATCCCATGGCCATACCCGTCGGACTAACGCTGAGAAACATGGGCACTCAATCGACACCAGCGCTTTTGCGCCATGGGACCCTGACGGCGGAACAGGCCGGGTATCATTCCGTTTGGATTACAGATCACATCGCCATTCCTCCGGACGATGCGGAGGGATCGGGTGGACGCTATCTCGACCCGCTGGCCACGCTTTCGTGGTTAGGAGGACAAACGTCGAAAATTCTGCTCGGCACCGGCGTGCTTGTGCTGCCGTATCGGCCGAAGGTGCCGCTAGCGAAATGGATCGCCACGGTTCAGGAATTGACCGGCGAACGTTTGATCCTCGGTGCCGGTATCGGGTGGATGCGGGCTGAATTCAATGCGGTGGGCGTGCCCCTGGCGGATCGGGTGAAGGTGAGCGAAGAGATTTTGGCTTTTCTCAACCAGTGTTTTTCGCAAGAGGTGGTCACGGCCAATGGGCAAGACTTTCTGTTCAAGCCCCGGCCGAAGAAACCGCCGATTTTCATCGGCGGGGCCGCGCCTCATGCAATCGACCGGGCCGTTAAGTTCGGTGCGGGCTGGATTCCGATGACCACAGACCCGGACAAGCTGGAGCCGGCCATCAAATCGTTTCGCGAAAAGGCACGGCGAGCGGGCACGAACGCGCCTGTCTATGCCTTTGGAAAGCTGGGCAGTGACCGCGCGGAGGTGCAGGACCGCTTGGCGGCGCTTGAACAGATCGGCGTGGATGTGGCCATCACAGGTGTCAAATACGATACCGCGGACGAGCTTTCCCGCGGGGTAGAGGCGTTGTCGGAACGCCTGGCCTAATCGCCGCTCCTTCTTTCCGAATTGACGCATATCAACGAAAGTGACACATGGCCTCCGTATGGTCCGGTCGCTTGTTCAACCCTTTTTGCCGGTGGATCTTCACATGAGTGAAACAAAGTCCAGCAAACGTGCGCCCATGGACTTGGCGACGTCGACCAAATCGTATCTTTTCGAAGCCTGTAAGCGCCTCGATTTCGATGAGCAGACATTTCGATTACTGGCAGAGCCCAGCCGCGAAGTGCGCGTCGAGCTGCCCCTGCGGTGCGACGACGGTCGGATCGAAATTTATTCCGGGTATCGCGTACAGCACCATAATGCCCGCGGGCCTTATAAAGGAGGGCTGCGCTATCACCCCACGGTGGACCCGGCCGAAGTTCGTGGTCTCGCCTGCCTCATGTCCTTGAAGACGGCGGTGGTGAGAGTGCCGTTCGGCGGCGCCAAGGGGGGCATCAACTGCGACCCACATAGGCTCACCCAGCGGGAATTAGAGGCGATCACGCGGGCGTTCGTTGAAAAGATCCATCGCAATGTGGGAGTGAATATCGATGTGCCGGCGCCGGATGTGGGCACCAACGCTCAGATCATGGCCTGGTTCCACGACGAGTTCGCGAAAATCTACGGCTATTCGCCCGGCGTGGTTACCGGCAAACCTTTGATCATCGGCGGTTGCGAAGGCCGCGAAGAAGCCACCGGCCGCGGCGTTGCCATCGTCATCCAGGAATATGCAAAGCACCGCGCGGAACCCTTGGAAGACAAACAAGTTGTCATTGAAGGCTTCGGCAATGTGGGCCGGCACGCGGCCCGCCTGCTGGGGGAAATGGGGCTGAAGATCATCGCCGTCAGCGATAGCAAAGGCGCCATCCTCAATGAAAACGGTCTCGACCTAGATGAGCTGGGTACGCATAAGGACTCGACCGGCAGTGTTGCAGGATTCTCGGGTGCGCAAGACATCACGCCGGACGAGCTTTTGAAACTGCCCTGCGACTACCTTGTTCCCGCCGCCCTTGACGGCACCATCGATGCGGCCACGGCCAAGAAGATCAAGGCGAAAGTTGTCGTGGAAGGGGCAAACGGCCCAGTCACGTTCGACGCCGATCCGATCTTGAAGGACAAGAACATTGCGGTTTTGCCGGATGTTTTGGCCAGCAGCGGTGGCGTTATCGTGAGTTACTTCGAATGGGTACAGAACCTACAGCAATTGCCCTGGGAACATGAGCTGGTCGTGCAGCGTTTGAACGAGAAACTTGGCAAAGCGTGTCAGCACGTCTTCGCGGTGGCCACGGGGCAGGAATGTACTTTCCGCGAAGCGGCCTACCACATTGCCGTTCAGGAAATCAAAGACGCCATCTGGGCGGCCGGATTCTGATCCGATATCTTACTGCCGGCTTTCCGCCTCAGCCACATTCTGCGCGACTTTTAGGAAGCTGTCGGGCGTTACCGAGATGGAGTCGATTCCCAGCTCGACCAGCATCTGCGCATAGGCAGGCTTGTTGCTGGGGGCCTGCCCGCAGAAGCCGACTTTTCGGCCTTTTTCGTGGGCGCGCCCGATGACTTGCCGGATCAGCTCGACGACCGCTTCATTGCCTTCGTCGAATACATCGGACAAACGTTCCGAGTCGCGGTCCACGCCCAGGGTGAGTTGTGTGAGATCGTTGCTGCCGATCGAAAATCCGTCGAACCGGTCGGCGAATTCGGACGCCAAGATCACATTGGCCGGAATCTCGCACATGACATAGACTTCGAGCCCGTCTTCGCCGCGTTTCAATCCGTTGACGGACATTTCCTCCAGTACGAGGTCGGCTTCCCGGAGCGTCCGGCAGAAGGGAATCATCACGATGACGTTGCCGAAACCGAGTTCTGAGCGCACTTTCTTGATGGCCGCGCATTCCAGCGCAAACCCTTCGCGATAGTCCGGGCTGTAGTAACGGCTGGCACCCCGCCAGCCGATCATCGGGTTTTCTTCCGCAGGTTCGAACGCGCGCCCACCGAGCAGATTGGCATATTCATTGGTTTTGAAATCGCTCATGCGGACGATGACTTGGTGCGGATGCACTGTGGCTGCAATGCTGGCGATGCCGCGCGCCAGCGTGTCCACAAAATCATTTGTCTTGTCGGCGTAGCCCGCGGTGAGTTGAGAAATTTGTGCCTTCGCCTCGGCATCTTGCAAGCTGTCGAAATGGACAAGCGCCAGCGGATGAACCTTGATCTGATTACTGATGATGAATTCCATCCGCGCAAGGCCAACGCCCTTTGCCGGCAGCCGCCACCAGCGCATGGCTGCCCCGGGGTTCGCCATGTTGAGCATGAGGCGGGTTGATGTGTCCGCAGCACTTGTTTCGTCGGTTTCCGTGACATCGATGTCGGATATGCCCGCATAAACAAAGCCCTCGTCGCCTTCGGCGCAGGATACCGTGACCTCTTGCCCGTCCAAAAGCTTTTGAGATGCATCGCCCGTGCCTACCACGGCAGGTACGCCCAATTCTCTACTGACGATCGCGGCATGGGAGGTGCGGCCCCCGTGGTCGGTCACGATGGCTGCGGCCTTCTTCATGATCGGGACCCAGTCCGGGTCCGTTGTGGGCGCCACCAGGATCGATCCCTCGGCAAAGGCGCTCGGCGTCACGGCCTGGTCCAGGCGGCAGACGCGGCCGGCGGCAATGCGGTCGCCGATGCTTAAGCCCGTTGCCAGCAAGGAGCCTTTCGTTTTGAGCGCGTACACTTTGTGCGTGGCCTGGTGATCCGATGCCTGCACGGTTTCGGGGCGCGCTTGGACGATGAACATGTGTCCGTCACGCCCGTCTTTGGCCCATTCGATGTCCATGGGACGTCCATAATGAGCTTCGATGGCGACGGCCCATTTTGCCAGGTCCAGGATCTCTCGATCGTTCAACACGCTGGTGTGTTGGTCTGTCTGCGTTGTGTCTTGCAGCAGGGTCTGCGCACCGGAAGCCGCCTCTGCATAAACAAGCTTGTGGGCTTTTGCACCGATTTTGCGTTCGATGATCGGCATCAGATCGGTTCTGTGGAGAAGCGGTTTGAACACCCGATAAGAGTCCGGATCGACAGATCCCTGAACCACGGTTTCGCCTAGTCCCCATGCGGCGTCGATATGCACCACGTCGCGGAAACCGGTCTCCGTATCCAGCGTGAACATCACACCGGCGCCGGCCAAGTCCGAACGCACCATGCGCTGAACCCCAATGGACAGCGCCACCTTGAGGTGATCGAACCCCTGCGTGTCCCGATAAACCATGGCCCGGTCGGTGAAGAGCGATGCCAAGCATTTGCGGCATGCGTCGATCAGCTCGGCACTGCCTTGGACGTTCAGGAAGGATTCCTGCTGGCCCGCGAAGCTCGCATTGGGCAAATCTTCAGCGGTGGCACTGCTGCGCACCGCCACGTCCAAATTGGCCTGTCCTTCGTTGCGGCTGAGCTGCTCATAGGCGTTCAATATTTGGTCAGACAGGTCTTGCGAAAACTGTCCGCCGAGAAACGATTGGCGAATGCGGCGGCCGGCGGTGGGAAGATCGATGGCCCCCGATTTCCATTCCTTCAGCGTGGTGGTGATGATGGGGGCGAGATTGTTGTCTTCAACGAAGCGCCAATAGAGGTCTGACGTGGTGGCGAAACCGCCCGGCACCCGAATGCCGGCGCTGGTCAAGTTCTGCACCAGTTCACCGAGAGAGGCGTTCTTACCGCCGACCCGGCCCACATCGTCCAGGGAAACTTGGTCGAACCACAACACATAGGAGGTATCGCCCGGCGGGGCGGACGGGGAAGATGCGATGTTCATACTGGCCTCAATTGTCTCGTTACCGTAAGCGGTTTGGGACCTGAACAGCATGCGCAGATGTCCGCCAGCCGCCTTGATTTCGCTCAATCCGAAAAACCGGTGTGGGGACGTCAGCAAATCCTCGGCATTTGTTCGCCACTTAACAGGTCGAGTGCGCGCCGCCCGCCGATGGGAGAAACGGCCGATACTTGTCCACTGCCGGCCGCGACGCGGCCTATCACGCTCGGGGCGAAACATCCGTCAGCGCGGTTAAGAACATTCAGTACTGCTGCTGCCTCCCGTTCGGGCACGAATGCGACAAAGCACCCCTCATTCGCAATGTAGAGAGGATCCAGTCCCAAGATTTCCGACGCTCCGCGCACGGTTTCCGCGACCGGTACGGCCATTTCGTCCATCTCAACATCGTGGCCGGCTTGTTCCGCTATCTCGATCAAGGCGGTTGCCAGTCCGCCGCGGGTAAGATCGCGCAAACAATGGAGCGCTATACCCTCTTCCAACATGGTCAGCACCGGATCGGCAACCGGTTGCACATCGCTTTCGACGGCGCTTTCAAAGGACAGTCCCTCACGTTCCGCCAAAACGGTCACGCCGTGACGGCCAATGTCGCCGCTGATTACAATGGCATCTCCCGGACGGACTTGATCGGGCCCGATCGGCGCGTGTGAAATCACGGCGCCGACACCGCTGGTGTTGATGTACAGGCCGTCGCCCTTGCCCCGATCCACTACTTTGATGTCGCCGGTAACAATTTGCACATTCGCGCGCGCGGCGGCTTCCCCCATAGACTGGGCCGTGCGGATCAGTGTTTCCATCGGCAGGCCCTCTTCAATGACAAACCCGGCGCTGAGATATAGCGGGCGGGCACCGCACATGGCCAGATCGTTCACGGTGCCGCACACCGCCAGTGTGCCGATATCGCCCCCCGGAAAGAACAGTGGGCTGACCACATAGTTGTCTGTGGTGAATGCCATTTGGTCCGTCGTCACGCGGAACGTGGCACCGTCATGCATCTGGCTCAGGTAGCGGTTGTGGAAGGCCGGTTCGAAAATGTTGGTGATCAGATCGCGGGTCAGGGCTCCGCCACCGCCATGGGCCATGACGATGTGGGGATAGTCGCGCAAGGGCGCCGGGCAAACGATTGCGGGTTCACGGTCCGTCATGCGTTTACCTTCCGACGGTATTTATAATAGGCGGCACAAGCTCCCTCCGACGATACCATGGTGGCGCCCTTGGGGTGTTCGGGAGTGCACGCCTGGCCAAACAACGGACACGCATCCGGCCGCAGCTGCCCCTGAAGGACCATGCCGCTCAGGCACGGATCGTCCCCAACGGGCGGGCTGGTTTGAATGGCTTCCTTGAAGCGAAGGGCCGCATCGAAAGCATGATATTCTTCGTTGAGGCCGAGGCCGCTGCCGGGAATGACGCCCAAGCCCCGCCAAGACTGGTCGATGGTTTTGAAAACCCGGTCCATAAGGGACTGGGCGTGCCGATTCCCCTCCGGCCGGACGGCCCGCCCATATTGGTTTTCCACTTGGGCACGGCCACTTTCCAGTTGCGCGGCGCACATAAGAACACCTTGCAGAATATCCATGGGCTCAAATCCGGTCGCCACGATGGGCAAGCGATAGCGTTCCGCCAACGGAACATATTCCTCAAGCCCCATCACGGTGCAGACATGCCCGGCAGCAAGAAACCCATCGATGCCATGATCTTGCGCGCTGAGCAGGGCCTCGATGGCGGGCGGCACCCGCACATGCGATGTAAGCAGGCTGAAGTTCTGCAGACCGGCCTTGTGCGCGGCCATCACCGCTGCTGCAGTTGTGGGTGCCGTTGTTTCAAACCCGACGGCAAAGAACACAACCTGCCGGTCCGGGTGTTGCTGGGCCAGGGCGACGGCGTCCAGCGGTGAATAGACAATACGCACATCCGCCCCTTCGGCCTTGGCCGACATAAGAGACATATCGTTTCCGGGCACCCGTATCATGTCGCCGAAGGAACACAGAATGACGTCAGGCTGTTTGGAGATCGCAATGGCGTGGTCGATGATGTCGGCCGGGGTGACGCAGACGGGGCAGCCAGGGCCGTGCAGCAAAGAAATCTCCGGAGGCAGTAACTGATCGACACCAAATCTGAGAATGGCGTGGGTTTGACCGCCGCAAATCTCCATAATGGTCCAGGGGCGCGTTACCGTTTGCGCCAGTGCGTCGCGCAGCTTGGTGGCCGTCAGCGGATCGCGATATTCGTCCACATATTTCATGGCGCCGCCGCCTCGTTGGCGTCATCGAACGTGTCCAGAATGGTTTGCGCCTGTGCTTCGTCGAGAACCGATAGGGCGAAACCTGCATGGACCAGCACATAATCCCCTTCACGTGCTTCAGGCGTGTAAACAAGGCAGACGGATTTGACGATTCCACCGAAGGCAACCTGCGCTTCGGGAAAGCCCGCGCGGCCCTCGCGGAGCTCAACAATGCGTCCGGGCACGGCTAAACACATTGGTCGGCTCCATCTTCGGAAAAAGCGCTCCGGTCAAGAACGCGTGCCGCAAAGCCGAGTTGTCCGACCGCCAGGCCGCCGTCATTCATCGGGATGGCGCGGGGCCAATAGACCTTGAACCCTTCCGCCCGGAGGTGGCTGACGGCTGTCTCGAGCAGCAGACGATTTTGAAAGCACCCGCCGGAAAGCGCGACGGTTGTGCATCCCGACCGATGTGCGGCCAGTGAGAGACCTTCGATCAGCATGTTGTGAAACTTCCGTGCCATAAGGGGGCGGGGCTGACCCGCCGCTGCATCCTGATCAAGCGCTTTGAGGCCCGGCCGCCAATCCAGCCTGTTTGGTGCGTCCTCTGCCCATCCGATCGGATAGGCGTCATCGGTATCGAATTCCGACGCGGCAAACTCAAGCTGCATGGCGGCTTCGCCCTCGAACCGGTTCTGACGGGCCAAGCCGGTGAGGGCGGCAGCGGCATCGAACAGGCGTCCGACGCTCGAGGTCAGTGGTGCATTCACCCGCTTCGACAGCATTTGCTGGACGATCGACGACGTCTTGTCATCTCCGTCAACAGCGCTTGTTATGTTCAGGCCGGCGGCGAACAGGGCACCAGCGGCCGCGCGCCAGCAGTCCCTTGCGGCGACGTCGCCACCCGGAAGCGAGAACGGGAGGAAACTGCCGGTGCGAGCCCACCCCTTATCGTCGATGGTAATAAACTCGCCGCCCCAGATCGTTCCGTCGGTCCCGTAACCGGTGCCGTCCCACGCGGCGCCGAAGACGGGACCGT
>JANQMY010000032.1 GCA_028279895.1 Alphaproteobacteria bacterium | reverse complement strand
AATGTCCGACTTTTTGATCGACGGCAGCGTGCAAAACGCCCTCAACATGCCGTCCATCTCGCCGGAAGAAGCGCCGGTGTTGCGGCCCTATGTAAAGTTGGCCGAGCAGTTGGGCCTGTTCGCCGGGCAACTTATCGAATCGGCGGTCAAAGAAGTGCGCATCGAATATGAAGGCGAATGCGCGGGCTTTAACACCCAAGCCCTCGAATCCGCTGCCATTGCCGGCCTGTTGAGCCCCACCGTAACCGAAGCCAATATGGTCAACGCCCGGTCGGTCGCCGAGACCCGCGGCATTCAAATCACCGAAACCAAGCGGCCTCAGGCGGGTGTCTATGAAAGTTACATGCGCGTCTTCGTGACCACGGAAAATCAGACCCGCAGCGTGGCCGGCACCGTGTTTTCCGACGGGTTGCCGCGGATTATCCAGGTGAAGGGCATCAACATGGACACGGAACTGACGCCCAACATGCTCTACGTCACCAATGAAGATAAGCCGGGCTTCATCGGCTCTCTGGGGACCGTGCTGGGCAATGCCGGCGTCAATATCGCCAACTTCAATCTGGGCCGCGCCAAGCAAGGGGGCGATGCCATCGCGCTGATCAGCGTCGACGGCCTGGTGGCCGAAGACGTGCTGGAAAAAGTGCGCGCCTTGCCGATGGTGGTTCAAGCGAAAGCGCTCGCCTTCTGAGGTGTGATGTGATATCTCGCCCCGCTTGTGCCATCCAATTGTCCGGCGCTCTACCTACAGCATTAGGGTGCCCGACCTCACACAAGTAGGAGAACTCACATGGCCAATGTGGCGGTGGTGGGGGCCCAATGGGGCGATGAAGGCAAAGGCAAGATTGTCGACTGGCTGTCGGAACGCGCCGACGTGGTGGTGCGCTTCCAGGGGGGCCACAATGCGGGCCATACGCTGGTCATCGACGGCAAGGTCTACAAGCTAAGCCTGCTGCCCTCCGGCATCGTCCGTGAGGGAACCTTATCGGTGATCGGCAACGGTGTGGTCGTCGACCCTTGGGCACTGCTTGAGGAAATGGAAACGCTGCGCGGCCAAGATGTGGCGATCAGCCCCGACAATTTCATGATCGCCGAGAATGCCACGCTCATTCTTCCCGTGCATCGCGATCTTGACGTGCTGCGCGAGGGCAGCAATGTCAGCACACGGATCGGCACGACCAAGCGCGGCATCGGCCCGGCTTACGAAGACAAAATCGGCCGCCGCGCGGTGCGATTGATCGACCTTGCCGACAAGGATTTGGTGAGCCGCCGGCTCGACAGCCTGCTCGAACACCATAATGCCCTGCGCCGTGGACACGGGCGGGAGGAAATCGAAAAAGAGCCGATCCTGCAGCAGCTCATGGAGGTGGCGCCGAAAGTGTTGCCCTTTGCCAAGCCTGTGTGGCGCGAACTCGACCGCGCGCGGGCGGCGGGCAAGCGCATTCTGTTCGAAGGCGCGCAGGGCATTTTGCTGGACGTGGATCACGGCACCTACCCGTTCGTGACCTCGTCCAACACCATCGCGGCGCAAGCGGCAGGCGGTTCGGGTCTCGGCCCCAGCGCCATCACCAATGTCTTGGGCATTACCAAATCCTATACGACCCGCGTGGGCGAAGGCCCGTTTCCCACAGAGCAGGACAACGAGATCGGTCAGCTGCTGGGCGAACGCGGCCACGAATTCGGCACCGTCACCGGGCGGCGCCGGCGCTGCGGCTGGTTCGATGCGGTGCTGGTCGCGCAAACCGTTAAGACCGGCGGCATTGACGGCATTGCACTCACCAAGCTCGATGTGCTGGACGGCATGGCGGAATTGAACGTGGCCGTGGCCTACGAGCTGGACGGCCGGCGGATCGACTATCTGCCCGCCTCAGCTGCGCAGCAAGCGCGCGTGAAACCGGTTTACGAAACCTTGGAGGGCTGGGAAGATTCGACCCAAGGCGCGCGCTCTTGGGCCGACTTGCCCGCCACCGCGCTGAAATATGTACGCCGTATCGAGGAACTGATCGAAGCGCCGGTGACGCTGCTGTCTACATCGCCGGAGCGGGACGACACGATCCTTGTCCACGACCCGTTCCGCGACCGGTAGAGCGGCGGACGGTGAAATGGAACCATTCTGCCGCTCTAGAGAAGCATTTCGAGACCGTTACATTTGTCAGAATGCTTAACGGTTTGTGAGCGCTCTCGTGTCATAAGGTAAGTGACCGGACCTATCTCCGGTGGTACCATGACATGACAGACATGCGCCGCGCGTTAACAAAAGCTTTCCAGACGCTTGCTGTCCTGACCGTTGCGGCGGTGGGGGCGGCCGTTGCGCATGCGGAAGAAGCGCCACCGCCCCAATCCAAAGCCGAGGCGATTGCCGAACAATCGGCGCGGACGTCGGTCGGGGTCTGGAAGTCCACCATGCGCATGGGGGACCGGCTGTTTGAAAAAGGCCATTTCGAGGAAGCCCAATCCGCCTACGAATTAGCCTTGGTTCACAGCCCGGAGGGGGAGGATCGCGCGAACAATCTATACCGCCTCGCAACCGCTCTGATCGAACGCCAGATGTATCCGGAGGCGCTGCCGCATCTGGAACGCGCCATGAATATGGTCGATCATATTCCGAGTACGGACAGCCTGTATTATGCGCTGCTCGAATCCTATGTCTTCGCATCGATCAAAACCGGCCGCGAGCAAGACGTCTCCGGGCAAGCCATGGAACTGCTGGCCATCAAATCCGGCAAGCCGTCGCCATGGTTTACCCACGGTGTGGACCGGCGGCTGACCCACCGGCCCACGGGTATCGTCTTCCCGCTTGAGGTGGCCGGGCTTGTTCGCGCGGCCGAAACCACGCTGGATGCCAAAGCGGGCGAAGTCTCCGTGCCCTATCTGCTCGACGGACCGGAAGGCCGGCTGTCGATCGCCGTCTACTTGCTGCCTGCCGGGGACGACACCGCGGAAGATCATTTTCGCGCAGCGCTCAATGCCGCATTGGATCGGTTGCCCGACGCACGCCGGCTGTCCGCCGGCTTTCAACGGGTAAGCCACACCAAAGGCGAGGCGGCCGGCCATCACAGCTTGTTCTCTTACGAGGACACTGCGAGCCAAACCCCCTTTTTGGGACAGCTATACGTATTCCAGGTCGGCACCACGATCATCAAATATCGCATCTCCTACCCGGCGAGCATGACCGACATTGCGGCCGAACACGTTCCCGCTTATCTGGAAGCCTTCGACTGGCCCGTTAGTTGACGTTAGGACGCAGGCGACGCCATGCGCTGGTCTTTGACCTTGTTGCGGATGGCCTTTTGCAGTTTTTCAAACGCCCGCACTTCAATCTGACGCACACGCTCCCGGCTAATATCGTAGACCTGGGAAAGCTCTTCCAAGGTCGCCGGTTGCTCCTTCAAACGCCGTTCCATCAGAATGTGCTTTTCCCGCTCGTTCAGATCGTCCAGCGCTTCCGTCAACAGTTCCCGGCGTTGCTCCAATTCTTCCCGGTCGGCCAAAAGAGTGTCCTGAGTCGGCGACTCATCCACCAGCCAATCCTGCCATTCGCCTTCTGAATCGGCGCGCAACGGCGCATTCAAGGAATGATCCTGCGCCGCCAGCCGACGGTTCATCGACACAACATCGTGTTCCGGCACGCCCAAACGGGTGGCGATTTCCGTCACTTGTTCAGGACGCATATCGCCTTCGTCGATCGCCTGAATCTGGCCTTTCACCCGACGCAGATTAAAGAACAGCTTTTTCTGATTGGCCGTGGTGCCCATTTTGACGAGGCTCCAGGAGCGCAGAATGTATTCCTGGATCGCCGCGCGAATCCACCACATGGCGTAGGTCGCCAAGCGGAAACCTTTTTCCGGTTCGAACCGCTTCACGGCCTGCATCAGACCCACATTGCCCTCGGAGATCACCTCGCCCACGGGAAGACCATAGCCGCGATATCCCATGGCGATTTTCGCCACAAGGCGCAGATGGCTGGTTACGAGCTCATGCGCTGCATCGCCGTCTTCATGCTCGCGCCACCGTTTGGCCAGCATGTATTCTTGATCCGGCTCCAACATGGGAAACTTCCGGATTTCCTGCAAATAGCGCGACAGGCTGCCGTCAGGCGTGATCGCCGGAAGTGATTTGGTATTCATGCATCTTTCCCCTCAAGAGGCGGCCCGCACCGGCACCTGCGATCAAATGCAAAACGCAGTTGTGCAATGCAAACCCAGCTAAAGATAGGAACGAACCTTGGCGAAATTAAGTGTCCGGGACGCTCAAAATCAGCAACCGCCCTCAAGCACGCGGATCAGGTCCGACATATCTTCGGGCAGTTCACTCTCAAACCGCAGTTTTTGGCCGTTTTTTGGATGTTCAAATCCCAATTCGAAGGCGTGTAATGCCTGCCTCGGAAATGCACGCGCCGCGGTCAAAAGCGCACTCTGTTCACCCTTTGTACGCGGCACTATACCTCTTTTTGCTCTGCCGTAAAAGGGGTCACCCACCACAGAGTGGTTTTTGTGAGCCAAATGCACGCGAATTTGATGTGTTCTTCCCGTTTCAAGACGGCAAATCACAAGTGAAATCAACCCTTGATAGGCCTTGCTTACCTCCAGATGGGTCACGGCCGGTTTGCCGCCCGCCTGCACCACCGCCATCTTCTTTCGGTTGGTGGTACTGCGCCCGATATTGCCTTCAATGGTAAATCGGCGCTTCGGGGGCACACCCCAAACCAACGCTTTGTAAGCCCGCTGCAAGCGGCCGTCCCGGCCATGTGAGGCAAACTGAGCGGCCAGAGCTTGGTGCGCTTGGTCGGTCTTGGCGACGACCATTAATCCGCTGGTGTCTTTATCCAACCGGTGGACAATCCCCGGCCGGCTTTCACCGCCGATCCCCGAAAGACTGTCACCACAATGCGCGATCAGAGCATTGACCAATGTGCGGTCGGGGTTGCCCGCCGCTGGGTGCACCACCAGGCCTGCAGGCTTGTCGATCACAATCACCGCATCGTCTTCGAACACCACCCGCAACGGAATCGCCTGCGCTTCCGGCTTTGCAGGACGCGGCGCCGGGATAGTTACGTGATAAGTCTCTCCTGGTTTGACCTTACGATTTGCCTCGCCTATCGTCCGCGCGCCGGTGGCCGTTGCCAGGGAAACACAACCGTCCGCGATCAGGGCCTTGATCCGCGTGCGGCTGATGGAAACGCCGTCTTGGCGCAGGAGATCCGCAAGAACGCGGTCCAGCCGACCCGATGCCCCTGTTTCAGGAACGGTCAAACGGAGACGTTGCGCCGCAAGAGAGGAAGCCGTGTCGTCCATAGAAGAAGAAGTGCCGCAGAACATCCGTTTGCTCAAGACCATTGTCATCGTTCTTGGCATTCTGTTGGTGGTCGGATTTGTCTTGGTGATCTCGACGATCATCATTCGGCTAGGAAATCTGGGCGACGAAGAAAGCGCGGAGGCTCAAAAAATGCTGGCGATATCCACCCCATCCGCTTTCGACGTGCCACTTACGGCAGGTGAGTCGATTCAGAATTTTACCCTCGACGGCAACCGTATGGCCCTGCATGTGGAAGGGCCGCAGGGCGGCCGCATGCTGATCGTCGATTTGGACAGCGGCGCGGTCAGACAAACGATCGCCATCACCGCCGCCCCGGAATGACCGTCACCGTCGCGTTGCCGCCGACGCATAAGGCCTGCATTCTCGCCCATGCCGACGCAGCATTGCCCGAAGAGTGTTGCGGTCTATTGATTGGCCACCGGGAAACCGACGGCATAATTCACATTACCGATGTGATCGAGAGCGACAATCTGTCGGAGGGCGACAAATCCAAAACCTTTGAGATCGACCCGGCGCTGTTGCTCCGCATCCAGAGGGAATCGAGAGATACACCGGAAAGAATTGTCGGTTACTACCATTCCCACCCGGACGGCTCTGCGCGGCCGAGTGCAACCGACAGGGCCGGCGTTTGGGAAGAAGGCCAGGTTTGGCTGATCGTTGGCATAGACAAATCCAACCGCACACAAACCTGCGCGGCCTTCCTTACGATTACGAAAGACGGCGAATTCGACTTCGTGCCGGTTTTCATTGAGGCGCCGTGAACCTACACGGCAACGAAAAGAGTACCCTTGCAATCACGGCATGATGGCGGGGGCCTTAACCCGCAGGGCCATCACACAGTTGCGCCGAAGCGCCGATCGCAAGGGCACCCCTTCTTGTGCTCACCAGGCAAAATGGAGTCGGAATTGAACCGATAGCTAGGGCCAATAACGAAACAGGCCGACAGATTGCCGGTCCCGGCGCCTCACCCAAGCCTTGGTCAGATTAAGAGGTACAGGCGCGGGCAGCAATAGATATCAAAGGTTTAGTTGGGAGATCCGTCTGTGTCGGGCACCGGAGGAACGGGCGGATTGGTGCCGACCACAAACGTATTCTTAGCGGATTCGGGCGCGGTCATCGCTTGGACGATCCGCAACTGCAACAAGTCCGGATTGTCTTTGAGCATACGCGCCGCATTGGCCAAGTTCCGCAACGCGGCGGATTCCGCGCGGGCCCGTTCCAAGGCAATTTCGCCTTGCTTCTTGGCCGTGAGGACCCCGGCATAGCTGTCCCTCAATTCTTTTGACAGCATGATGTCGCGCACCCGTACGGTCTTTATCTCAACCCCCATCTCGGCGAGCGGTGCCACAATAAGAGCTTGGGTATCAGGGCCGATAGCCGCCCGATCATCTAGAAGTTCATCGAGCGTCCGGCCCGACACCACCTCACGCAACGCAAGCTGGGTCGCGTGATAGACATGATGACGCTCATACTCCGTGCCCTTCAGAAGAGCAACGGGATCGGCAATCACCGCTTCCACCACCAGGCTGAGCTTCAGTCCCACATTGTCCTTTGTCAGGACTTCCTGGCCGGGAACCACTTCCAACAACGGCCGACGGTCGAACTCGCGCAACTCGGTGCGCCATGGAAAGATCCAATGAGCGCCCGTGCGTAACGGCGCACCGGCCCGACCGTTCGTTATCGGAACCGACCATTGCCATTCGCTGACCGTCACACGGGTGGGCCAGAGTTTGCCAATAAGATAGACCCCGCCTATACCAAAGGCGATGGCCGCAATGATGAGAAGTATCTCGTTCACGGTCTTGATCACTTGCTGAGCTGGCGCGGTCAAAATCTTAGCCAGTCGCCGTAAGGATTACCAGGACGCTAGGCAGATCATCGTATGACTTCGAAAACCACCGACGACCGACATCCGACAGAACCCACAGCAGAACAGCTCTTCGATTTGCGAAATGCCGACCCGTCCGCGCCAATCACCATGGTCAATCTGTTGAAATTCCGCGAAATTGCCCATTACGAGGATGTGGGCTTAAGCGATGCGCCGGCCCTTTCGGGCCGAGAGGCGTATCGGCGGTATGCTGATGTTGCCACTCAAAAAATCCACGAGAACGGCGGGACATTCTTGTTCCTCGCCCCCAGTCAACAATTGGTGGTGGGCGATCTTGCGAAAGACGAATGGGACATGGTGGCCATTGTGGCCTATCCGTCGCGCGCCGCGTATCTCAAGGGGTTCGACTCCCCCGAATATCAAGACGCCATCAAGCACCGGATCGCCGGCCTGGAGCGGCGCGTTCTCCTTCAGTGCACGAAGAGTTTGCTATAGCGTTCCTCAGCGCGTGCAATAGTCGGGAGAGGCCTCACTGTCTGCCGGTGTCCAATAACGCGGAAACCAAGCTTGAGCAGCCTCAGTTCCCACGCTTCGCTCTTCATCCGTAAGGGAACGGTCGAAATCGACGGCCGTCTGATAGTCCAGCGCAACCGACCGGCCTAGCGACAGGGCGACTTGGTTCGTCTCCGCAAGCACCCGCCATTTCTGAGCTTCTGCACGGTTGCGCGGCACACCCGATCCGGTGCGATAAATGTCGAACAGCCGCTGTTGTGCGTCCAGCAGGCCGCCATCGGCGGCGCGTGTCAGCCACGTCACGCCTTCGGTCACTTCGGAAAGGTCACCCCGAACGCTGCTTGTCATCAGGCAATCGCCAAGCAGATATTGCGCAGGGGCCGCCCCCTGGCCGTCACGGGCGAGGCAACGCAACACCGCAAG
>JANQMY010000023.1 GCA_028279895.1 Alphaproteobacteria bacterium | reverse complement strand
GCGACGCATGGAGCAGGCTCATCGCCGAACCAACCGCCATAAACGCTATCGCTACGAGAGAATGGGTAACGACAGGTCAGTCGTGAGGGCCACTGGTATTACGCCTCTCTGCCCGAGCGGCAGCTCAATCGCCTTCAGAAACTCCGCGACAAAATCAGCAACACTGAGTTTGTCGACTGCCAAGGACGTTTCACCTCGAGCAAAGGCCAGGATCTCGTAGGCCATGCTGCTGATTCGATCAGCTTCCGAAGCGATCGTCATCGCGAACTCCGCCGATTCCGACTGAGCGTCCGCATTGTCTTCGGCTATCATTTCGGCATAGCCCTTGATGACGCCGATCGAATTCTTGAAATCATGGACGATGCCGGCGGTGACATTGCCGATCGCGGCCAGCTTCTCCAACTTGAGGACATCTTCCTGTGCCCGCATCAGCTTCGCATGGGTCGAGACCCTTGCCAGCAATTCGGGTCCGGAGACGGGTTTGCTGAGATAGTCGTTGCCGCCGCTTTCAAACCCGACGACGAGGTCCTCGGTCCGGTCTTTGGCGGACAGAAAAATAATCGGCATCTGCGACTGTTCGGTCCGGGCGCGGATCTGGCGGCAGACTTCGTAGCCGTTCAGTTTGGGCATCATGATGTCGAGCAGGATCACATCGGGACGGCTGTTTTCCAGAAATTCAAGCGCCTGCACCCCATCTGAGGCTTCAAACACCTCGTAATCCTCAAGCCCGAGGAAGTTGGAGACAACGTGCCGGTTGATCTCATCATCATCGACAACAAGGATCGATGTTTCCGCCTGCCCATCTGTCATTTTGGAGTGCGCCGCCACGCCTTCAACTGCTTGAAATGTCGCGCTCAGACCGGCAGGTGGTCCGCCACGAACCCTTCCTCCAGAGGCGACGGCCGGCAATTCGCAGGGGTCGTTGTCCTGCAGGGCCTTCGCACTCCTGTTTTGTCCGCTACCCGAAACCCGCCCGGTCGATGCAACCGGCAGGGTGAAAAAGAACTCGCTTCCCTTATCGACTGTCGAATTCAGCCATATCCTGCCGCCATGCAGTTCGATCAGATTGCGGGTGATCGACAATCCCAGGCCGGTGCCGCCGAATTCACGCTCCGTGGAGGCGTCGACCTGTTCGAAAGATTCGAAAATTGTTTCATACTTGTCCTTCGGGATACCAATCCCGGTATCCGAAACACAAACAACGACTTCCTGACCCTTTTCACAGGCTGAGACGTCGACCTGCCCCGAGGGCGTGAATTTAATCGCATTGCCGATAAGATTTTGCAGGATTTGCTGCAGCCGGTTCTCATCGGCTTCAACCATACGGAGGCTGACCGGAACCCGGTTCGAAAGCAGAAGCGGTTTCGGGCCGACAAGCGGTTGTGAAACCTGCAGAACAACTTCCACAACCTCGTGCAGATCGACGGCCCGACGTGACAGAATGATATCGGAATTACGCAGCTTTGATGCATCCAGGATGTCATTGACCAGCGTTGCAAGCCGTCGCCCGCTGGATGCAATCATCTCCAGGGTGCCGTCCACCTGCCTGCTGACCGGTCCCTTCGCGCCCGCCCTGAGCGATTCCGTCAATCCGATGATCCCGTTCAGTGGCGTGCGCAGCTCATGCGATGTATTCGCCAGAAACTGGTCCTTGATCTTGTCGAGACGTTCCAGCCGATCGTTGTTGGCGGCAAGCTCAGCCGAAATGTTTTCCAGATGGGCGTTCTTCGCCGTAAGTTCGCCCGACAGCGTTTCGACATCGCTGAACGAACGGGAGAAGCGCTGTGAAAGCAAGAAGGCCTGAACCGCGATGAAGACAACGAAGCCGAGCGGCATGAGTTCGCGGGTATTGACTAGCTGCGTAACGTCCATAAGGGATATTACGATGGTCGAACAGAATATGAAGAACGCGATAAAAAACAGGACGCTCTGCTTGCGCCCGCGGACGATCGCCCGGGCCACAGCGTAATTGGAGTACGCCAGCATCAACAATCCGGCTATTATATATACTTCAACGCCGCGCGAAAATACACTTTCCGGAAGAACAAAAATAGATGCACAGCCGACGAAACCGATTACCAGCATCGTCGCGCGAACCGTTCTGGAGTAGTCATCAGGGAGAACACTGGATACATAAAGCGCAATAAGTGGCATCATTACGTAGGCAGCGAACCAGTTTATGTCTGAAGCAATTTCGTAGTATTTTCCGTCCGCTATCCCGAACAAGAACGGATAGAACTGGGTCAGGAGTCGGAAGAACAAACTGAGCGTGAGAAGGGCAAACCACAGCGTCGACCGGTCATTGCGGCGCAGTGCGAACAGCCCGAGATGGTAGAGCCCGAGGATCAGGAGCATTCCGGCGTAAAGCCAGATGTATCGCTCGTAGACCAGGTCGCTTTGAAGGATCTGGTCCCGGGACCCGAAAACCGAACCGTATGATGTGCCGCCGCCAAGCCATTTGGTAAAATTCGAGACGTTCAATACGATATCGAATGTCTCGGCGCCGTCGGGCAGAGGGATCAGTACCTCGCGAGTGTTAGCGATAGTTGACCTGGCGTCGGCGCCGGCCGTGCCGATTTCCGCGACAATCTTGCCGTTTACGATCATCCGGTAGGCCGAGTAGACCCGCCCCATCTTGATGGCCAAACCGTTCGATGGTTCGGGCAGCAGTACGGTCAGATGCAACGTCGCAAAACCGAACCGTTTCATCTCCCCTTCGGGTGAGGGAAGTCCCTGCCAGAATCCCGGCCATCGCATCCAGGCGTCAGGTTTCCGGTTCTCGGGATCCTGCAACTGAGCACTGTCCAACAACCGGCTCCCATAAAAGGCCCACTCGTTGATTGGAAGCGTTCCATCCGTGTCGAAATTCCAATCCGACTGGCGCAGATCAAGCACCCCTTGCACAACCGCCGGACTGTCCTGGGCAGCTTCGACGCCAACCAGCGGCGACGCGGCCAATGCTGCAACGAACGCAATCGCTCCGAATTTGAAATGTGCCCAAAAACCCGCAATGCCAAGAGCCTCGGAAAACATGAAATATCCTTGTGTCGCGCAATAAATATCTGAATCAAAAAAGGAAAATAGACAAACTTACAACTGCTCATAGCGTGTATTGTCGACCCGCCTGGCGACGGTCAAACATCTCATATTGCATGTTCGTCCCGGTCGAGTGTGGCTAGCGCGGACTCCGTTCACGCCGCCTGGTTCATCGATACAAACTACGACTCGGAAAGCTTCTTTGTCCGCCACGCCTATTTCCTCGGCGCCAACGATCCCTTCAAGAGCTTGAAGGACGAGATCGACGAAGAGGCATGAGCAAGCCTCTACCGGGATGTTTCAAGACCGTTCGACAAGCCGGAAACAGCACAGTTTACCGTTAAGGTGATCAACCATTTCGGCGATGAGGTGATGAAGGTTTTCAGGGAGGAGTGAGACAAATGTCACTGGGGAATGGTCGGAAAAACACATGGTTTAAATTTCGGAATCAAAACTTGGCAATATTCATGAGAGATGTTGGCTTTGATATCTCCGTTTATGCCAGATACTCAAGCAAGGTTAAATCAGAAGCGAAGCGCTTAGCAATTCGAAAGGCGATTAACAGCCTAAAGTCCGAATTCTACGACAAAACAAGCTGTGAACTGAAGGACATAAAACGTGGTGTTTATGTAATTCGGCTATCGGATAATATGAGTATGCAATATCGTGGCGGGCATATTCCAGTGATATATATAGGCCAAGGAAATGTTGAAAAGCGGATAAGGAATCACTACGAAGGAAAGCTTTTCGATTTTATGCTCTCTCTAAATGGTATGAATTTTGATTTCTATATCTGCGAACCGTGGAAATCACATTATCGCGGTGCAGATTTTCATAAGCAAGTGGAATATACTATGATTTCCGATTTTGAAGACAAATACCAGGGCATTTCGGAAGGACACTGTTTTCCTTTAATATCCACTCTGGGGTTTAAATCCCCCGTCTTCAGACGGGCTGCCTTGAGCGTGAAGAGAGGATCGATGACCTTGGAGCTCCGAAAAATGAAAGC
>JANQMY010000598.1 GCA_028279895.1 Alphaproteobacteria bacterium | reverse complement strand
ATGTGGCAGCAACGATCCGTGGGGCGGGGGCGGTCGGCCTTGTCGGCGGGTCTATCGAGGGTGCGACCGGCGGTCCGGCCGCGCCCATCTACGAGATGGACCACGCCGTCCAGCGCATGGAAGCCGCGGTGGCGGCGGCACGCGATCTGCCGTTCAAGTTCACCGTAACCGCGCGAAGCGAGAACTTCGTTCGAGGCATCAGCGATCTTGATGACACGATCCGGCGCCTCCAGGCCTTCGAGGCGGCAGGCGCCGACGTGCTGATGGCGCCCGGCTTGCCGGATCTCGCGGCGGTGCGCCAAGTGTGCGCCAGTTTGAAGAAACCGTTCAACTTCATGGCCGGCATTCCGGGCAAGTCGTTCTCCGAGGACGACCTCGCCGCGGCCGGCGTCAAGCGCGTCAGCCTTGCCACATCGCTTTACGATTGCGCCATGACGGCGATGCTCGAAGCAGCCCGCGAGATAAAGTATAAAGGGACGTTCGGGTACATTAACCGACGGGCCCCCGTGGACTTGAATGCCTTCCTCAAAGACTGAGGCTTTTGCGTATGGCACGCTTCTCGCTTTTTCCAACTCCGGTCGGCGATTGCGGTATCGCCTGGAATGGCGATATGGTCGTCGCAACCTATCTGCCGGAAAAGACATCTGCCGAAACAGCGGCGCGTCTGGCGGCGCGAACTGGCGCGACACAGGGCGCGCCACCTGCTCATATCCGCCGCGTCATTCGATCGATCACCGCGCTGCTTGACGGAAACCGGACGGATCTCTCGTTCATCGCCTGCGACTTCAGTGGAGTCGATCCGTTCGCGGAGAAAGTCTATGCCGTCACGCGCGCAATCCCGGCTGGCGAGACGCTCACTTATGGGGATATCGCCACCCGGCTCGGCGACAAACGGTTCGCCCAAAGGGTCGGCCAAGAACTCGGGCGCAATCCTTTTCCGATCATCGTCCCGTGTCATCGCGTTGTTGGCGCGAACGGCCGGCTCACAGGTTTTTCGGCACATGGCGGCGTTGAGACCAAACTCAAGCTGCTCGCGATCGAGGGGGCATCAATCGGCGAGCCGCAGGGATTGTTCGGTCACCTGCCGATGGCGGTAAAGCCACAATAAGAACGTCAGAACCGCCCTAAATGCCGTTCGCTTTTTCTCGCCCGAGAGGACACAGCCCATGCGCTTCCGTCCGAATTAGGTCACGAACGCTAGGAATCGAGTGTATAGGCCGAACGGGCCCTTTCATGCTAAAGGATTGAAGCTATGAGCTATGCTGTCGGTCCTGGCGATCTGGTTTTGTGCGTGAATGTGGCCCCAAACCACATGACGGGACAGCCTGTGCCTCTCGTCGCGGGAGAGACCTACCGGGTCTTGGAGGTCATGGAATTTGCGTGCCCCTGCGGACGTTCCGATGCGTTGCTGGATGTGGGCGTCGATTTCGCCTGGTGTCAGACACGCTTCCGGCTTCTTCCCAAGCCGAAAGCCGAGAGCAAGCCCCGCCGCATTTCGGTGCCGAAAGAAACGGAAAAGGTGTGACGCGCGCCAGCGCTCGGCCAGAAGCTGCCATTTCTGCGGTGTGCGGCTTACGTCGCATTCATAGGTCCTGAACTTAGAGTCATAATGCGCTGCGGCGGCGCCGCGTCATGGCGGGGCGTTATGGCTGCCGCGTGACGGTTCGCGCTTCTGCGCGCGGTCATATCACCTGGAAGCTTTGCACCAGGCTGCCGGCGATCATGTGCCACCCGTCCACCAGCACGAAGAATACCAGTTTGAATGGAAGCGAGATGATGATCGGCGGCAGCATCATCATGCCCATCGACATCAGCACCGATGCGATGACCATGTCGATGACCAGAAACGGAATAAAGATCAGAAAGCCGATTTCAAAGGCCCGCCGCAATTCGCTGATCATAAAAGCAGGGATCAGCACATGAAACGGGGTGGCTTCCGGTTCTTCGATTTCGCCTGCATCGGCGAGATCGACAAACAGCAGCAGGTCTTTTTCGCGGACATTCGCCAGCATAAAGGTGCGGAACGGATCGGAAGACCGTTCGAAGGCGTCCGTGAACTCGATCTCGTCATTCATGTAGGGTTCGATGCCCGTTTGATACGCCGCCGAAAATACCGGCGCCATGATGAAGGCGGTCAGGAACAGGGCGAGGCTGATGATCACCGGGTTGGGCGGACTCTGTTGGAGACCCATGGCCGTTCGCAGCAAGGACAGCACCACGACGATGCGCACGAACGAGGTGACCATAATGAGAATGGACGGCGCCAGGCTGAGGACCGTCAACAGCGCGATCAGCTGGACCACACGGTCCGTCAAATTGCCGGTCTCGTCGCCTAAATCGATATTGATTTCTTGGGCGAGGGCCGAGGTGCCGGCGAACAGCATCATGCAGGCCAGCAAGGCCGTAATTCCGAGAACGCGGGGCATCCACGGCGCAACTCTGAACCGGTTGGGCAGGATCACGCGGCGTCTCCCTTTAGGCGCGGCAAGATGGCGGCACCGGAGTCGGACCGAATGTCACGCAGGGACTCGATCGCGGTGGGCAAAGTGGTTCGGTCGCCTTCGGGCTCAAACCCGGTTTCCACCACGGTTTCGCCCGACGGTCCTAAAACGATGAGATGCTCGATATTGTCCCGCCGGATGATCATAAGGCGCCGGCGCGGGTCCAGCGCTAACGATTCGATAACCATCAATCGGCGGTTAGAGGTCGAGAGATTGGCCCATTTTTCGGCCAACTTGAAATAGCGCGATGCCCATGCCAATCCACCGATCAGTCCCAAGACGAATATCAGTGCGGCGATGTAGCGAATAAAGTCGAAGAGTTCCATCGGTGTCCGGCTTCTCCTAGACGCCCCTCGGTGTTTGCCCATGGCTTGCCTTAAGCCGTTCCTAAGATGTGGCCGGCCGGTTAACAGGGCGATAAAACTTTGAAGAAAATGCGCCCTATTGGTCACCGGACTGACAATTGGTAATCACGCATAAACCCTATCCTGGCAGTCTGCCCGCATACGGATGTGGTGAGTAGTGATAGGCGTATGGACGGCCTTAAGATTGCGGTAACCTGGTTTGCCTTCGGTGCTGTCATCGGGATTGCGATGCTGCTTCAGCCGATTGTCGCGCCCATATTGCCGAAGGACCCGGGCGACCGGCTGGTATATGTGTTTCAGCGGGGCCTCGCCTATGCGGGCGGCCAGGCGGCAAAGGTTGAACTCACCGACGCCGGCAACGGTCTTGTCGTGGAGAAAATGTCCATTTCCCGCGAACTGGACGGCCGGGAAATCGGTTTCTTCATCGACCGTTTGACATTGGACGATGTGGCCACGGAACGCTTGGTGAACCTGTATCTCGGCAGGAACCGTGCGGCGGACGGGCCACGCGGGGCCGACAATGCGTTTGCGGGCCGGCTGCACATCGACGGTCTGGAACTAAGAACGGGCCAAGACTATCTGCATGTCGAAACCGCCGTTTTCCGTAATGTGGGGGCGGAAGATTACCGTCAATGGTTCGATCCGGAAGCCGTTCGAGACGGCAGTTACGGCACCGTGCTGTCGTTTTTGGTGCTGGCCGGCACGGCGGATCAGGCCACGGCAGAGAACATCTTTTTCCGCAATGAGAGCACCATTCCGATCTCGGCCTCCATTGAGGAAATCCGCGCATCGGAGCTGGCGGCCGGTCAGGTAGGGCAGGCCGAAATCGACAATGCGGTCGCGCAATGGCGTGTGGGGAACGGTGTGACGGTCCAGTCCGTTTCTATACGAACCTTTAATGCGCGCGAGATCGTCAGTGCCGTGGTCGGCCACGATAATGATTTGGCGGCGCCCGAAGCGTTGATCATCGACCTGGCGGAATTCCAAGAGTTCTCGCTGCACACGCCGGACATCGAAATCCTGCGCATTCCCAGCGGCACGGTGGCCACCTATACCCAGCTTGGCCGTATTCCCGTGTCGGCACGCATTGCGCTCCAAGAGACCTCATTGGAAGTCGATGCGCTGTCGTCGAAATTGGTGCGCGACTACCTGAGGGATGTGGGCATCGGGGCGATTTCGGCCGATGTCTCGCTCGCTTATATTTTCGACCGGCAATCCGGTTTGCTGACCATCAAGGACGGGGCGATCACGGCGCCCGATATTGCAACGGTTGATCTGAATGCGGAGCTTTCGGGCATTAATCCGTCATGGGACGCCATTGCCGATTTTGTGGCCGGTCTTCAGCAATCGCAAATCGTGGCGGCCAGCGCGCAGTATGAAGACCATTCGCTGGTGGCGCGCCTGAGCGAGAAATGGGCGAAAGACACAAGCCGGCGGCCGGAAGACTTTATCTCTTCCCTAACCACGTCCACTGCGGCGGCGGGGGCAGTCGCGCCGAAAGTCAGCGAAGCCGCCTCCGCGCTGGAGCGGTTTTTGGGTGATCCGAGCCGATTAACCATCGCGATCGCGCCGGAAACGCCCGTGCCCCTTGTCGAGATGCTGAATTGGTCGTCGCCCGAACGCTACTTGGAAAATCTGGCCATCGACATTTCGGTGGAGCAGGCAGCGGATGGGCAGATTCTGCCCAATTAATACAGTTTTAATTAGTTGCCTACAGAATTGCTAAGTGAATAAACACAGATCCTAACAAATAAAAACAGTATACGGATCAAGATTGTACGTTGCGTTCAAAGTGACGCGTTCTGTAAAACAGGAAAAGATCGGGTCGATATGAATCTGCTGAGTACTCCGATTTTTGACATCCTTCGAACGAAAATGGGTTGGTTGCAGGAACGTCAAGGCGTTCTGGCAGAAAACGTGGCGAACGCGAATACCCCCAATTTCGAAGCGCGCGACCTTAAAGAGATGACGTTTGACCAATTGGTGGCCACGCCGCGTCCGACGGTCGCCTCCAAGGTGACCCACGCAAATCATATCGCGCTGAACCCCACGACGCCTCAAACCAGATTCCGGATCGAAGGCGCTCCGGATACGGAGGTTAGCCCAAGCGGCAATTCGGTCGTGCTGGAAGACCAAATGCTGAAGATTTCCGCGAACCAGGCCGACTACCAGGCTGCCGCGACCCTGTATACCAAAAGCATCGGCATGTTGCGCATCGCCCTTGGCGGCAATCAGCGATAACGGAGTGAGGCAAGTCCATGGACTTTTTTAATTCGATTAAGCTGGCGGCCGCCGCCATGACAGCCCAAAGCGGGCGCATGCGGGTGATCGCAGAGAACATCGCCAACTCGGATTCGACGGCGGACAAGCCGGGCGGCGAACCCTACCGCCGAAAGATCCCGGTGTTCAAGAACGAGCTCGACCGCGAGCTGGGCATCAACCGCGTAAACCTGAACAAGGTGATCTACGATAAATCGCCCTTCGGCATGAAGCTCGATCCGGGGCACCCGGCCGCCGACGCCGACGGCTACATCAAGACGTCGAACGTGGATGGCCTGGTGGAAATGGTCGACATGCGCGAGGCGCAGCGAAGCTATGAAGCCAATATGAACGTGATCAAATCGACGCGTTCCATGATCAGCCAGACGCTCGAACTGCTGCGTCGATAACGGTTCCTTTTGAGGAGACAATCCTATGGCCATCGATCCAACAAGCGCCGCCGCCGCCTATGCCAAGATCGCCAATGCGGCGGCCCCCGGCGCGTCGAGCACGCCCGATCCGAACATGCCCAGCTTCGCCGATCTGGTGAAGGAGGCGGTCGATCAGGTCGTCGACACCGGTAAGGCCAGCGAACAGAAAATGATGGAATCGGTCAACGGCCAAGCACCGCTGATCGATGTGGTGACCGCCGTCACAACCGCCGAAATGACATTGGAGACGGTGACATCCGTGCGGGACCGCATGGTGGCGGCCTATCAAGACGTGGTGAAAATGCCGATCTAACCGGCCGTCGCGGGATGGCAGGGGAATAAAGTGACGGGTGGGGAAGTCTTAGATATTGCGCGCGATGCCATTTGGGTGCTGCTGAAGATAGCGGGTCCCATGATGGTGCTGGCGCTGTTGATCGGTTTGGTCATCGCGCTGCTGCAAGCGCTCACCCAGGTGCAAGAGATGACACTGGTATTCGTGCCGAAGATCATCGCCATCTTTTTCGCCTTGCTGATCATGCTGCCCTATATGGGGCAGACCCTGGGCGATTTTTCCGCGCAGCTCATGGCTCAGATCGCCGCGTTCGGAGCTTAGGCGCGGGTGGAGATCCCCCTTACATTTTTGGAAAATCCCGCTTTTAAGCCGTACATCTATTTGGCGGTCTTTATGCGGCTGGGCACCATGATGATGGTGTTCCCGGCTTTCAGCGAATCCTCCGTCTCCGTACGGATTCGTCTGATGATCGCGCTCACCATCACGATCATCATGGTGCCGCTGGTGGCCGCCAGCTATCCGCCCCAACCCGAAACGATCGCCGGATTGTTTTTCCTCATGGCGACCGAATTCGCCATCGGCATTTTCATCGCCGGGGCTGCCCGCCTGATCATGGCGGCGCTGCACATCGCGGGCTTCACCATGGGCTTTCAAACCAGCTTGGCCTTCGCTCAGAACTTCGACCCCACCCAAGGCGTGCAGACGGCGTTGCTGGCCACCTTCTTATCCCTGTTGGGGATCACGCTCATTTTCGTGACCGATCTGCATCACCTGATGATCGCGGCGATGCACGACAGCTACACCATGTTCACCCCGGGCGGGGCGATCCCGGTCGGCGATTTCGCCGCCATGGTCACCGCCACGGTGGCCGGCACGTTCAAGCTGGCCATTCAGATGGCGGCGCCGCTGATCGCCTTTGCCCTCATCTTCAATTTAGGCCTTGGCGTGTTGTCCAAGCTGATGCCGCAAGTTCAAGTCTTCTTCGTGGCCATTCCGGCCAACTTGCTGGCCGGCTTCATCATCATGGGGCTTACCGTCAGTGCGGTGATGATCTGGTTTCTCGAGCATGTGGAGCAGACGCTCAGTCTGTTTACGGTGTAGCGCGTGAACGATAAGCCCGATGAAAGTCAAAAGACAGAAGAACCCACTGCCAAACGCCTAGAAGACGCCCACAAAAAGGGCGACGTTCCCAAATCTCAGGAAGTCTCCAACTGGTTCATCCTGGCGGCGGGCACGGCGGCGCTCGCCTTCATGGTCAACGGCACCTCGGAAAAACTGTCCGACGCCATGAGGCCGTTCTTCGAGGCACCGCATCTCATCCCCATGAACGGGCCGCATATTGTGGAAGCCGCCCGCATCTTGATCTTCGATCTTATTTTTGCGCTGTCGTTTCCGCTGGGCTTGCTCATTCTGGCGGGGCTTGCGGGCAACATCATCCAGCACCAGCCCGTCTTCACCACGGAAAAGATGCAGCCCAAGCTTGAAAAGATTTCGCCCATGAGCGGCATCAAGCGCATCTTCGGTCAGGCGGCCTTGGTCAATTTCGCCAAAGGGCTGGCCAAGCTCGCTTTGGTGGGGCTGATCGCCACGGCCATTGTGGTCTCCGAGCAGGAACTGCTCATGACCATTCTGCGCTTCGAGCTGGCGGACACCATGGCCGCCATCCAGACCTTGGCCCTGCGCATGATGGGGGGCGTGCTGGCGGTGATGGCCGTGATCGCCATTCTGGACTTCGCCTATCAGCAGTTCGATTTCACCAAGCGCCAGCGCATGACCAAGCAGGAAGTCCGGGACGAGCACAAGCAGATGGAGGGCGACCCCACCGTGAAGGCGCGCCTGCGCCAGATCCGCATGGAACGGTCCCGCCAGCGCATGATGGCCGAAGTGCCCACCGCGTCGGTGGTGATCACCAACCCCACACACTATGCGGTCGCATTGCGCTACGAATCGGGCACAATGCAGGCACCGGTATGCGTTGCGAAAGGGGTTGATGCGGTGGCGTTGCGTATTCGCGAAATGGCCGAAGAACATGAGGTGCCGCTCGTGGAAAACCCGCCATTGGCGCGCTCCCTTCATGCGTCCCTGGAATTGGGGGACGAAATCCAGCCCGACCATTACAAGGCGGTTGCGGCGGTCATCAGCTATGTCATGAAAAAGAACGCCCATCGCGCCGGTGCAAGGAGTCGTTAACGCTTTTTAACCATAAGATGGGGACATGGCGGCAAACACAGAATCAGCTCCTCGCGGTAAAGCGCAGGCGTCGGCCCAAAACGCTCTTGTCCTTGACGGTGCAGAGCTTCTAGGGCGGCAATCCTTCGGCCGGCTTTATTATTGGGGCGCTGCGGCGCTCGCCCTCTTTGCCATTGCCGGTTTTGCCGTCATGTCCGGCGCCGATGACACCGGCGCCGCGGGCGGCATCTTTCTGGGCGGGGTTGCCATATTGGGGGTCACCCTCTTGGCCTTCTTTGCCTTGGGGCGGCCTCAGCTCCAGGCGGGACAACGCCTATCCAATAAGGAATTGCTGAAAGTATTGGGCGAAACCTCGCCGGACGCCTTGCTGGTCTTGCGCGACGACGGCGCCGTGCTCTACGCCAACCCGGCCTATCGCCGGCTGACCGGCCTGCGGGAAGATGGCCGCGCCCTGCCCATGGACCGCGTTTTTGCTGGCTATCCGGAGGTCAGCGGCCCGCTTTACCGCTTGTCGCAACAAGGCCGCGCCGGCCGGCCGGCGGCGGAAACCGTGGACCTTCCGCGCGAAGACGGCGGGGCCCGAACGGTCAGAATTTCCGTCCGGCCGCTGGAGGCTCCCGCCGAGGCCGATGGGAACGGTCGGCTGTCCGTCTGGCAAGTGGCCGACAGTGCGGCCGATACGCTCCCGCTCGGCGATGCCCGGCGCGGGGCTGCCCAATATTGCCTGGACGCCGATATTGCGCCTTGCTTTACCGTGG
>JANQMY010000583.1 GCA_028279895.1 Alphaproteobacteria bacterium | reverse complement strand
GAACATTCACAGAACATCGCCCATACGAAAAAGCCCGCCGAAGCGGGCTATATCGTTTAGAGAGGGAGACGAAATTAGTCGTCTATAACCGGGATAATCTTTCGTGGCTCTTCTCTGCCGGGAAACGCGCTGACTAAAAAGCGCTCGCCTGTCTTAGCGCAATTGAACTCGACTTCCGTCCAACTTAAATTCTTCCCGACTTTGCGCGAAATTATTATCTGAGTGACCTGGCTAAGGGCGGTGTCGGGATTCATCATCGCTTTCACTCCCCCGTCGGGTGTTGGGGGCGCACGGCAAACTCGTGCATGGCGATATCGTAATCGAAGCTGCCTTCACCGTCGTCAAAATACAAGTCGACTTCGGTGCGTTCTACCCAAAAGCTTCCATCGGCTCGCGCGCAAAGCACGTGCTCGGAGGAGTTATAAGCGTTATTAAACCACATACGCGCGGCCTCGATCTTTTTGCCGTAAACTTCGAGCCGATATATGTGGTTGTCGTGATCGATGATATCGATTTCATTGACTTTGAGGTTTCGTTGAGGCGCGCGCCCATGGCCGTGCTGCTCGATGAAGGTATAAGTAGTGGTCATTTTTTTCAGCCCTCTTTTGTGTTGACGACTTATATATAGTATGTCACACTCATTTTGTCAAGCGAAAACGCTCTCAAAAGGGGACGCTAAAATGCTTCAAAAAGAGGAACGAGTTTTGCGATTGGGAATTATCGCAATTTTGGCCTTCCTTGTGGTCGCTGTTTTGATCATCATGTTGATGATCACGCCCGTAACGAACGCCAAAGAGATGCCCAACTTTCTCACCAGCGAGGGCGGTTACGTTTTAGCGGCCGGTGGTGGCGGGCCTGTCGTGGTCGAGGGAACTCTGATCGAAGGGCATGACCGAGAGCCGCCCAAGCGTTCGTTTCGCTCTCCAGAACCTCCTGAGAAACCTGGGAGGCCTGAGAAGCCAAAGGGCGACGACAAGCACCACTAGTTTGTTGTCGCCCGTAGGAAGGGGGTCGCTTCGGCGGCCCTTTTCTTTACGATCTTAGATAGTTAGAGATGTTGCCTTTAGTCGTGTCGAGTATATCGTTGAGATGTTCTGCAAGATCTTTCTTGAGATCCTCCCAATTTTCTTTGTCTCTCTTTATAAGTTCTTCGAAAGTGTCTATAGCGTCTTCGATTGTGTCACTGATAGGCGTCCCCTTGGTATACTTTGCCCAGTGACGAAGTAATTCTATGTCAGCTTCACTAAACTCTCTAATCGCCATTATTCCAGCCTCCGCTTCGAAACACTTTCCGGTAATCATCGAGATTGTTTCCGACCAATCTTTCATGTTGGAAGTGAACGAGTTCTTCAATGGCATTAAGTATTTCGTGAATTGAGCGAGTTTCTGTCTCGTCCAATTCATCGCCGTAGAGAGAAACCAAAGACAGCATTTGGTTTAGCTCTCTAATGATATGTTGGCCAACTCTATCGTTCATAGCAACGCCACCGCGAAAAGAATTAAAACCCAAATAATGAGCCCTAAAAAGCAGCCTATGACTACCCCTCTCACAGTCGCTTCTTTCTCTTATCTCTTTCTCTATCTATTGATGAAATGAAATCGCCTAAAGACGTAGTAATAGCGGTTAGATCACTTTCGTCTAGCGTCTTTAGGCAAGGTTTTAGATTGACGCGCAATGAATTAATATTGCGCGCGATCATCTTCCCAAGGTAGGTCATGCTGGCAGCCCCTTCTTGCCAGCCAGCGGGCCGAAACTCTATGAGCTTCGACCCGCGCGGCATGAAAAGTCCGTGTCGGTTACGCGGCTTTGATGCCTTCGCTTTTGGGCGCGGCAAGGGCCGGAACCTTGTCGGCGATATCGCTGGCCAGACGAGTGAGCGGATCATCGCCCGTGGGCTTCGTCAGCATTTCGGCCCGCCATTCGTAGCCGATGGGAGCCTTCTTGCGGTCCACCTCGACGGTCTTGAATCGCATGGCGAAATCGACGGTGGCGCTCTTGTCGTTCATCTGGGCCGCAGAGAGTGCGTTGAAAATCAGGTCCTCACCGACACCGGGTGCGATGAACTGGGTCGAGGTGGCCCGTTTGCCAGTCTGTTCGTTCAAGCCTTCGAACATCCCCTTGAAGCGGATGAAAGGGCCATAGTCATTCGAGGCTTCGGTGGCGCGCGTGACGCGGCCAAAGACCACGAAGGACTTTCCGGGCTCGGTTTCGACTTCCAGCGAACGGGAAGTCAGCTTGCGGATCATCTCTGCCATTTGTTTCTCTCCAATGCTGTGCGTTTGATACGCCGTTTCTGGAATGTGGCCGATCCGTCCAACTTGAACGTCGGCGCGTCGTGATTATAGGTGAGTTCTTCGCCCTTTGTCACGCGCTTAATTTCGCTGAAGGATAAATTAGCACCTTTTGATGCTAATTTTTCGTCGCCGTCTTTTAGCTTTACAGCGTAGAGCTTACGTCCCGCGATGTATGCTTCCGTGCCTTCGCCTTCCACCGTCCATGTTCCAAGCCCGCCTGATAAATCCAATTTCGATAAGTCCGCCCCTTGTTCGACCATAATGCTATCCGTATCGCAATAAACAACGTTCTCTTTCCCCACTCGACAGATTGCGTCCAATAAATGCGCGCGTGTGAAGCCCGTAATACTAGCCCCTGTTGCCACGTTATAATAGATAGAGAAATGATGCCAATCGTCACCGTATTTTTGCTGTAAATGCCATAGGGATGGACGCGCGTGAATTTCATAGTCGGCCCCCTGGTGCGCTAGTGACCAGCCATTTTCGTAATCTGGAGTGGTCAGAGCTTCGACGATCTGGTAGTCTTGGTATCTTATCGGGTTTTGGCAAAGCTTTCCATAGAGAGAATTAAGCATAATCTTACAGACATGACGGAGAGCTTTTTGACCTGATTTTTCGGCACTTTCTTTGGAGGCAAACCAGTGGTCAACGTAATCCTTGAAGGTGATCTCGCCATAGAATTCGATGCACCTTTCCACATTTACCTCGGAAATCAGGTTGTGGCGTCTGGCTACATTAAATTCCCAGCCAGAAACGAAGAAAGTGCCGCGCTTACTTGCGAAACTCAGGTCTCCCTTTTCTCGGGAAGGAAAGGCCCCGTCGCTGGTACAGTTGACGGACAAAAAGCATTGGTTAAGTCTTTCTTCTTGAAGTTTCACGCCAGCCGGACCCCAGTCTCTATAGTCTATCCCTGTCGGGTGTTGGTGCAACATAGCGAAGGGGTAAGCACTTTTTATATCAAGCACCGTGACGGCCCCGTGTTGGCCTGGACTTAGAGCCTCGCATCTGCCGCCGTAATAATAGGGACGGAATTTGAGATCGAAATGTCGGTTTGTTTTGCCTACATCGATTTCGAGCTTCTTTGCGTATGCGAGCGCATTGCCCGCGATTGTCACGCCTCTTCCGGCGGTTGTTCGGAACGTATGAACAATATCATAGAGGTTTACACAATCGCTCTTGAGATAGGTGACGATATCGTCACGATAAAGGTGGCGGACATCCTTTTCCAGCTTATGATAGGCAAAATCCGCCTTGGAGAAGTCACCGAGTGGCGTAGGAATGATGCTCCAGCTATCGCGGAGTTTTGCCCGACCAAAGGGGATCTCAACTAACCGCCCATTTATTATCCTGCAATTGGCGATTTTATCTTCATTCAAAAAAGTAGCGATATGGGGGATTAGAAACATGAAATCGAATTTACCGCCATTATGGGCGTACAAAAGCACGTGCTGGTTCGCGAACCAGTCAATAAAGGTAAGGGTATCATCGAAAGTCAGAAATTCTTTCCCGTTGTAGGCGCCCCAGATAAACGGTTCTGGCACTCGATCATGTTGGAAAGGATCTGTCTCGCAATCTATCGCCCATACCTCACGGGTTGATTTTCTCGACAAAGTAAGCCAGCCCCAAAAACCACTCTTCAAAGGAAGGATCTAAAGACGAGTATTTGTTAATGAAATTTATGAAGTGTAAAAGGACGGGTGCTATCTCTTCATTGTTAATCGATTCGTCCACTTCATCTAGGAAATCGATAAGCTGCCCGGTATCGTCTTTCACTATCGTATGCCCGACGCCTTCAATACCCGCCGCTGTTAAGACATGCACAGACGCAACCTCATTACGCCTCAGTTTTTTGGCTATATCTTCTAAGGCGATAATCACCTCGTTTATATCCGGTAAGAGGTGGATGTAATGCCAGCGTCTCTTGCGCCCTTTTTGCTCTCTTATGATCGTAAAGTTACCGTCTCTCTCAACTCTTAGATTCCCGTTCACGATCTCCGCCGCTCTGACTGGCACGGCCCTTATACCGTTGCCGATCACAAAGGCGCGATCTATCTTCCTCGCTTGCTTCTTAGTTAGCGGTTGTAGCGTCCGGCCGCGCGAGGCTTTCGCGATTTTATTGCTGGCGCGGCTGATTGCCGCCTTTTCCCAGCGGTTGAAAGCTTTGCGTCTGCGGTACTTCTTTTGCGAGGGGACGAATTTTGAGTTGGATTTGGCCAGCCGGGCATAGTCGGCATTAGTGAGTTTTTTCTTTGCCACAGCCCCGCAGCCCTTATATAGTGTTTGAGCGTTTACGCTTTAGAGAGGGCCGATTACAGCCCTTCGACCCTCTCAATGACGGGCTGCTAGGTTCGAAGACCCCTAGCGGCCCGTCTTCTTTTAGGTTAACGCCAGCCAAGGGAGGCGGTCAAGCATGGTGAAGGACCCCCTGGACAAAGTGACCGAAGAGATGCCCGAGCCGCAAGATCATGTGATCGAGAAAGAGGCAGCCGACGCCGAAGCCGAGGCGGTCTCTGCGGCACCGGGATCGGCGGTGCCGGGTGCCTATTCTCACGCCCGCGACGTGCATGGGCGGTCTTTCGACCCCAAGATCCATGAGACCAACGCGGAAGGTGCTCCGGTTTTCCGAAAGAATGGGATGCTGCGGCTAAAGCGCGGTCACGGGAGCGAGGTGCATCGGGAAAGGACCGGACAAAGCGAGGTGCGCACGGCGGCGGAGGTGCGCGCCGAGCCCTCGCCGGCCAAGGCGGGCGGTGCGATTGCCGAAAGCATCTTCGCGCTCGGGCAGGCTTTAGGTGGGGAGGAATGGACGCCAGCGGTTAATCATCAATACGGCATTGACGAACGCGCGCAAATGCACGATGCCTGGAGCCGTTATTGCGAGTCTAAAGGACTGGATGATGTTCCGCCCGGCCTCGCCGTTTTGATTGCCTGTTTTGCTTACGCAGGGCCGCGTTTCGCAATGCCCAAGACAAAGAGCCGGCTACAGAAGGCAAAGGAATGGGCAGTAGGGAAATGGGTCGGCTGGAAACTGAGGAAAAGCGGCGGTGACACACGTTCTGATCGTGGGAATGACGGAAAGCGGAAAGACCACGCTGGCCAAGGCGTTAGCTCGGAGGTACGCGGAGAGGGGGACGCAAAGCCTAGTCCTCGACCCGCTTAGAGATCCAGCTTGGCCAAGCCAATTCGTCTACGATAACTCAGAAGAATTTCTCCGCACCGTCAAACTATCGAAAAGCTGCGCGCTTTTCATCGATGAAAGCGGAGAGGTTATCGGGCATTATGAGAAAGAGCTTTTCTGGCTCGCCACACGCTCGCGTCATTACGGCCATAAAAGCCACTTCATAACACAGCGCGCCGCCATGCTAAGCCCGACCGTGCGTACGCAATGCTCTGCGCTCTTTGCGTTTAACATGGGAAAAGATGACGCAACTATTCTTGCAAAGGAATGGAATAGACCCGAGCTTTCCCAAGCTAATACTTTGGCGCAATTTGAGTACTTCTATGCGCCTCGCTTCGGAGACTTACAAAAACTTCGCATAGGGAGTTGACAGCTATGATCCACTTTGGCATCCTCCTAATAGCGGCGGGCGTCGGCCTGCTACTCGTTACCGACAAATCCGGGGAGAAATCCACCGATGAAAAGAACGGTCAACATCGCGGTCGCGGCTCTGGTCGCAATCGCCCTGGCGAACAACGTCGGGGTGATCCGGAACCTGACCGGCAAGGCGACCTAGGGGAGGACGGCAATGAGCATCCTCGGATGGAGCCTGCAAAGCTGGGCGCTCGCCGTGGGCGTAAGCCTGGCAACCGTGGCAGTGGTGAACCGGACCCCGCTCCGGCCCATCGTGCTGCCGAACCCGTAACGCCACCGAAAAGCGAGCCTGAGAATGGCGACCCGGAAGCAAAAGGCGGCAGCGCGTCGAAACCTGCGAAAAGCAAGGGCCGCGCTAAGGCGAAAGAAGAGCCGAAAGCGGCGGAGGTAGAACCACATGAGCCCGACAATCCGTAACGTCGTTCTCGTGGCCGGCATCACCATGCTGACCATGTGGGCGGTCAACCAGGCAGCGGCGCGCAACGCGACCGTTCGTCGCTTCATCAAGGGCGGCCCCGTCGCCCTCGCAACCTCGGGAGGCCAAGCGGTCTAAAGCCATGCCACAGCAGATCCGAATTCGGCCACAGTCCAAGGCAATCTCCTACTCGGCCAACAACAAGGTGTCCGAAAGCCTCGCGCGCGGCTTCCACTATCGAGAGCTAGCGCTGCGCCTTTCTGGCACCCTGACCGTGACCGCCGGCAACAACACGCAGGCCAACACGCAGCGCGGCGATGAATGGGGCGTCGTTTCCCGCATCGAAATTGTCGCCAATGGCGTCGACGTGATCCATTCCATCGACGGCAACGCGCTCTGGTGGCTCAACTACTTCCTCTATGGCCGCTCACCTCTGGTCACCTCAGCCATCGGTGGCGGTGGCGCCCATCCGAGCTTCGATAGCGTGCTGGTTCTGCCCTTCTGGTCGCCGAACTCGGTTCGTCCGCTCGATACCGCGCTGGATAGCTCGGAGCTTTCGAGCCTGGAAGTGCGCGTCACCTGGGGTGACCACACGTCGATCAATTCGGCGGCGACCGCCTTCGGCACCGCTCCGAGCCTGGATATCACCTCGCTGGAAAGCTTCGGTGTTTCCGGGCCATTTTCACAGCGCCGTCTCTTCACCATCGAGAAGGAAATTACGGCGACCAATTCGCGCTTCCAGGTACAGCTTCCAGTCGGGAAGATGTTCCGGGCCTTCTTGATCAACACCACGGACGCTGGTGTCGATCAGGGCGATATCCTGAACAATCTGAAGCTGATCTCTGGCACCACCGTTTTCGCCGATGTTTCCTGCGCCGACGACGTGCTGCAGCAGTGGACGAAAATGCGCGGGGGATTGCAGGCCGATCCCACGCCGCGTTCCAACAACTCCGCCATGGCCGGCTGGTATTACCTCGACCTGGTGACGGACGGCTTCATGGGGGAGAGCATCGATACGCTCGGCTTTTCTGAGATGATCGCCGAGATGGATGTCACCGTCGGTGGCGGCACCACGAAAGTGGTCATGTACCCGACCGAAATCCAGCCCGTGAGAGGCGGCGGGAACGGGTAATGGAATGGGAACGCTTGCCAAGTCGAATTCCAGCAACGGGTTTTTCTCGTTCCTGACGCCCACGCTCGAAGGCCTTGCGCAGGGAGGGGCTGTCGTCACCTCGCAGATCCTCCCGCGCTTCGCCGCAAAAGAGTTGCTGGATCAGCGCGAAGATCAGCTTTCTAACCCGACCTTCGTTTTCCAGCCAGGAACGCCGCCCAACTCGCAGTTTGGCACTACGACGGAAACCGTCGAGCCACAGCGTAGCGGGTTGCTCTTCGACAACATCAACGTGACCGCGACCGGCCTTATCGTCGCATCTATTGCGGCGGTCGCTGTGGTTCTTTTGGTGCGCATGAGATAGGATCATGTCTATGCTGCCCATGCGACGTGGAATTGCGAGCTTTCGAACCGGAGCGCCTTCGGGGTCGGTTTCTCCCACTCAGTCGGTGTTTCGTTTTCCGACGCTTGAAGGCCGCCATGCGCCTCTCAATTCCATGACGCGTTCTAGCCCGATCCCCCGTGGCCCGGGTGCGCGTTTGGGCGGAGTGAACCGGAACCGAACCCCAGACGCGGCCTCAAGGAACGATAGCACCATGGACACGGGCGGACGCATCTCCACTAACGCGGAACTGACCGCCGGCTTTCTCATTGTCGGCTTGGTCGCTTTCGTCCTACTCTTCGGGAGGAAGAGGAAGTGATTGGAACCAATGCCAAGATTGCGATTGTGATCGCCGTCATTCTACTCGGCGCCTGGACGCTGCGAAAGGTCGCCTAAATGGTCTTGCCCATTCCCAGCGGCGTAGCGGCCGGCGCTGGCCCCGCCGTGGGGGCGGGCGGTCTCGCGGCTGCAAACCCGGCTCTAGCCGCCGCGTCTTTCGGTCTTTCTTCTGTCGCCAGTGCTCTAGCCGCGCCCGCCGGCCCCGCGATCAGCGAAAGCAACCCGATCCGAGCGGGAGATATTATCGTGGCTCCACCCTCAACGAATCTTGGAGAACTCCTGAAACCTCTCCAGGACCCTGTCACCACCGGCGGTTTCGGTCTCAATACGAAAGGCCGGCTTTTCTCCACCAGCGCGGGGGTGGCGGGAGGCGGCGTCCCTTTGCTACTTCTTGCCGGCATCGCGGGCGCCGCCTTTTTGCTCTTCAGGAAGAAACGGTGAATGTGCGGCGGTTCTTCAAAATCGACTTCGTCAACAGATCAATCGACGAAAGTCACCACTGAAACCAATACGACAATAGAACAGATCGGATTGGTTGGGGCGGACGTTGCCCAAGTCGCTGCCATTTTGCAGGAAGGCGCGACGGTCAACGCCGTGGCTCTGACCGATGAAATCGGTCCAATTCTTACCGAGACGGCGCGCGGCTTCAACAAAGTCGGCGAGGCCGCAAAATCGATTGCGGAGCAGGGCAAAACACCTACGCAATTGGTGGTCGAAAACGCGCCATTGCTTTTGGCCACCGCCGGAGTGATAGCTTTTGTGTTCCGCAAGCAACTGGGACTACGGACATGAACGACGGAGTAGGTCATATCCATCCTGTCGCCGTGCAACGCCAGGCGCCTCAAGAATTTTCGCTCGATGCCCAAGACGTGGACGTGCGCACAATCCCGCTCGATAATGCGCGGACAAACGAGGCTTTCCAGTTCGGTGCCAAAACTTTCATGTGGGCGGTGGACGCCAGCGATCTGAATGCCAGCGTGGAAGTGAAGTTCAATCACCAGGGCCCAACTGGCGTCACGTTCAAGCAAGGCATGGCAATCTCGGGCATCGCCTTTAACACCGTCTACATCTCGCACGCGGCTCAATCCGGCAAAACGATTACGCTGGTCACGATCAACTCTCGCGGGCGTGAACTGATCGAGGTGATCAACGCGAGTTCAGCGGCTTCCAGTGTGACGCCAACTAAGGCAACGGTGTTCGATACGGCGGCGGACGTTTCTATAGCCGCGGCTTCGACAGGTATTCCACTGGCCGCTAACGCCAATCGACGGGAAGCTTTTTTGAGCAATACCGACGCCGCGATTGACGTGCGCGTCGGTGACAGCAATGTCGGTGCCGCGCGTGGCATCGTGCTTAAAGCCGGTCAATCCATGGTTCTGGAAACGACAGAAGAAATTCGCGTCCATAACCCCGGCGCTTCAGCCGTCACCCTCGCGCTGGCGTGGACGGAGGATTGAACCTTGTCGTCTTTCGGTCCTGTCGCCGGCAAGATTTCTGAAGAGTACGTCTCCGCCGAACAGACGATAACTCTAGCTGGGCAGCTCGTCTTGGCCCATGGGCTCTCAAGCCAGCCCAAAATCGTCCAGTTCATTCTGGTTTGCAAAACGGCGCAACATAACTATTCCATCGGCGATGAAATTGTAATCCCCGCAACTGGAATGGAAGGCGCCGCGTCAAGAGGCCTATCGGTTGTGGTGGACGCGACAAACATCACAATTCGCTACTCTTCCGGCAACATCGTTATCATCAACAAAACAACTGGAGCATTAGGGATCACAACCGCCGCCAACTGGAGACTTGTCGTCAAGGCCTGGACATAATGCCCGAGAGATCCGGGATAACCGCCGCCATCCTGGCGATCCTCGCTTTTGCCGGAGTGGCCGCCGTACCAAGCTTTCTAAAGAAAGCTAATGCGAAAGCAAAGCCAATTATCGAGCCGAAACTCGAGCCAAGTTTTACCTCTCCAGCGCGTCCGCATTCTGGACTAAATAGGATCTTCAAGAAACCGGAAGCCCCGAGACTTATCATGGATTTGGATTTACTCTACGAAAAATGGGGCCAGCGCTATGGCGTTGATCCCAAGCTGTTGAAGGCGCTGGCTATCGTCGAGAGTTCCGAGCAACCGAACGCGAAAAACCCCGCCGATCCAAGCTTCGGGCTTATGCAGATCCTTTGTGTCAATGACGGGCTTGACAACCCGTGCAAGAACAAGTTCAATATCGAGGGATGGGAAGGGGCGACCCCCAACAGACTTTTCAACCCTGATTTCAACGTATCACTTGGCGCCCAAATCATCGCGTGGAACGTTAGGACCTATGGTTTCAAACGAGGGATCGCAACCTACAACCGATGGGCAAGCCGGAAAGATCCAGCAGATGGACCTTTCGGAAATCAAAGATACGTTGATAAAGTTCTGCGGGAGTACCGAGCCCTCGGAGGAAAAGAAAGCTAGGGAGCGGGCGCTTAGAGTTTATACACACAATTATCCCCAGAAATTTGGCTTCGAAGAATTTTACGAGAGAGTTCAACTTACACACTTTGATAAAAACTATGGCTATATTTGTTTAGTCAAAGATCCAGAACACGAAGACCTTTTTTGGGTCGAGACAACAGAACTATGGGGGATGCCTGGAAGGAATGAGATAAAGGCTCTAGCATTATTGGCTTCGGCTTTAGGCGCGGAAACTCTCGCAATAAACCCACACAATTCGCGCATATCAGCTTTCTTCCAAGGTATAGGGTTTCAATACGTTGACGGATCTTGCGCAATCAAAGTGAGATAGAAAATGGAAGTCCCAGCGCTGGTCACAGACCTTCTGCAAAACGCGGGCGGTGCCGCTGCCCCGATCATCGTGATTGGTTATCTGCTTTGGCAGAAAATCTCCCGCATCGAAAAGACGCTGTGGCAGATGAATTCCAATCTGGTGGTGATCAACACGAAACTGGGGATCAAAAATGAAGACATCAATTCGGGCCTGCGCGCTGTGCCTGGTTCTTCTGGGCGTTAGCGCCTGCGGTTTCTTCACCGAAGGCCGCGAGTTCGCCACCGTCAAAGGCGCGGAATTCTACGACGAAAGCCTGATCACGGCCGAACTCGTCATGTGCCGCGCCGCCTCAGTTGGATCGATCATGCGCCGTTATGGCCGCTCCAGCGATACCGCCGAA